>CAYNGZ010000579.1:0-1510 GCA_964396695.1 uncultured Pseudomonas sp. | reverse complement strand
CGCGAGCTATGCGCCGCTATTCACGCAAGCCTTCGGCGCCAATGCCTTTGCCGACCCCAGTGCTGCCTTCAACAATGTGACGGCCGCGCTCCAGGCCTTTCAGCTTGAAGACCCAAGCTTTCACCCCTACACCAGCAAGTTTGATCTCTACGCCGGCAACAAGATTGGCGGCACACTGACTCCGGCAGAAATTCGCGGCATGGCCGTGTTCACCGACCCCAAGACCGGCAACTGCGCCTCCTGCCACTACCAGGGCGCCGGCCTCAACGGCAGCTCGGCACTGTTCACGGATTTTTCCTACGAAGCGATCAGCGTGCCGCGCAACACCGCGATTCCCGCCAACAGCGACGCGAATTATTTCGACATGGGCCTCTGCGGGCCGCTGCGCACCGACCATCTGCCCGGGCTGGGCTCGGCCAACAACAGCTTCTGCGGCATGTTCAAATCACCGACGCTGCGCAATGTGGCCGGCCGCACTAGCTTCTTCCACAACGGGGTGATGCATTCGCTGCAGCAAGTGATCCGCTTCTACAACACGCGCGATACCAATCCGGAAATCTGGTACCCGACGGTAGGCGGCACGCCCAAGGCGGTGAACGATGCCACGTTCCCGAGCTATGGCCTGATCACCACGCAATACAGCGGCGGCACCGTGCAGAAATTCAACGATCTGCCGGCGGCCTACCAGGGCAATATCGATCCGCAGATGCCGCTCGACGGCCGCGCGGCCGGCAGCAAACCGCCCATGAGCGAGCAGAACATGGCTGACCTGATCTGCTTCCTCAATACCCTGAATGACAAGGACGTAACGCCAGCCACGACACCCGCCGCCGGTAGCTGCACGAACTGATCTGATTGAACGGGGCGTTACCGCGCCCCTTTTTTGCGACACGCTTTGCAACGAGTTGATGCCTTCATGAAAAAGACCACCGCCCTCATCACCGCACCCCTGCTGCTGGCCGCCTGTGCCCACCCGACCGACGCCAATCAGGAAAACTTCACCCAGGGCATCAAAACCTATCTGCAACACAAGGGCAGCCTCTGCCTGGGCCGCCACCAGTGGCCGGTCTATGTGCCCGAGCAGGAATTCGCCAGCGGCAGCCGCGATGCGATCCAGATGCCCGTGCTGGAAAAAGCCGGCCTGGTGAAAGCCAGCGAAAGCGAAATGGCCCTGCAACGCCAGGACACCCAGCAACAGATGCTGAGCAAGGTGCGCGTGTACGCGCTGACGGACGAAGGCCGCAAATATCTGGAGACGCGCGAGGTCAGCAGCACCGGTGCGGACGGCAAGACCCAGGTCACTAAGCAGACCGACGTTTGCGCCCTGCACCTCAATCTCGACCACGTCACCAGTTGGACGCCGCCCGAGACCCGGAATGGCCAGACGCAAACCACGGTGAGCTATCTCTACACCGTGCAGGCCGCGCCATGGATGTCGCGCCCGGATGTGCAGCAGGCGTTCCCGCTGCTGGCCACCATTGTGCACGGCGTCGGCAAGCTGGAACTGAAG
>CAYNGZ010000578.1:0-1520 GCA_964396695.1 uncultured Pseudomonas sp. | reverse complement strand
CATGCCGGGTGGTGTGGCAGGGGAGCGGCCTATGAAGGCCGCCCCCTATGCCGATCCATGGTCCGTTTCAGGGCATGACGGAGTAGATGATCGCGGACAGTGCGATCAAGCCGATCAACACCACAAACACGTTCGAGGCCTGGCCCGAGTACTGGCGCAGCGATGGCACGCGGCGAATCGCGTACATCGGCATCAGGAACAGCAGGCAGGCGATCACCGGGCCGCCGAGGGTTTCGATCATGCCGAGGATGCTTGGGTTGAAGGTTGCCACCGCCCAGCAGCTGAGGATCATGAACAGCGCTGTCACGCGGTTCAGTGAACTGGCCGACATCGCGCGGCCACGGCTGCGCAGGCTTTTCACGATCAGGCCCTGGAAGCCTTCGCTGGCGCCGATGTAGTGGCCGAGGAAGGATTTGGTGATTGCCACCAGCGCGATCAACGGCGCGGCATAGGCGATAACCGGGGTCTGGAAGTGGTTGGCCAGGTACGACAGGATCGAGATGTTCTGCGCCTTCGCCGCCACAAGGTCGGCTGGCGACAGGGCCAGCACGCAGCTGAAGCAGAAGAACATCACGGTCAACACCATCATGCTGTGGGCGACGGCGAGGATGCCGCTGCTTTTAGGCTCGGCCTGGGCGCCGTAACGCTGTTTCTGATCGACGGCGAAGGCGGAGATGATCGGCGAATGGTTGAACGAGAACACCATCACCGGAATCGCCAGCCACAGGGTTTTGAAGAACAGCGGCAGCGGCATGTCTTCACTGGCCGACGCGAAGAACGCGCCGTTCCAGTTCGGGATCAGGCTCACACCAAGCAACAGCAAGGCGGCGACAAACGGGTAAACCAGCACACTCATGCATTTGACGATCACGCCCTGGCCGCAGCGCACGATTGCCATCAGGCCCAGAATCAGTGCCAGCGACAGCACCGCGCGCGGTGGCGGCGCGATGTGCAACTGATGCTCCATGAAACTGCTGAGGGTATTGGTCAGCGCCACGCTGTACACCAGCAGGATCGGGAAGATCGCAAAGAAATACAGCAGGGTGATCAGCTTGCCGGCACCGATGCCGAAGTGTTCTTCCACCACTTCGGTGATGTCCCCGGAACGCCCGGACAGCACGAAGCGGGTCAGGCCCCGGTGAGCGAAGAAGGTCATTGGAAAAGCCAGCAGCGCCAGCACCAGCAACGGCCAGAAACCGCCGACGCCGGCGTTGATCGGCAGGAACAGGGTCCCCGCGCCAATCGCCGTGCCGTAAAGGCCGAGCATCCAGGTGGTGTCGTGTTTGCTCCAGCCTTTGGTGGTGGTTGCGGTGTCGCGGTTGAGTTCTACAGCAGGATTATCGGCAGCAGGTGTACGTACATCGGTCATCGTTATTGCCTCGTTATTATTTTTACTCGGGCTCACGTCAGGCAGACCGGTTGAAACGGCCTGCCGGGGGCAGTCAGGGAATGCACGTCAGCACTCCACCAAGATCACAGCTAGCCCCCCCCGTGAAGTTGCTTTGTATTTGTCGTTCATA
>CAYNGZ010000577.1:0-1552 GCA_964396695.1 uncultured Pseudomonas sp. | reverse complement strand
CGCAGCGAGCGCAAAGCCGATCATCATCGCGACTATGGTCTTGCCCGGCGGCTCCTTGCTCATGCCGACGAAACTACAGAAGGCGAGGAAGTAGACGCTGAATTTCTCTGCCGGCCCAAATTGCAGCGCGAAGGCAGCGACCAGCGGAGCCACCAGCGTGATCATGATGACGGCGAACAGCGCACCGACAAACGACGAGGTGAAGGCGGCGGTCAACGCCTCGCCGGCCTTGCCCTGCTGTGCCATGGGATGGCCGTCGAACGTGGTCGCCACCGACCATGGCTCGCCTGGAATGTTGAACAGCACCGAGGTGATCGCGCCGCCGAACAGCGCACCCCAGTAGATGCAGGAGAGCATGATGATCGCCGAGGTCGGCGACATCGAAAACGTCAGCGGCAGCAGGATGGCGACGCCGTTTGCTCCGCCAAGGCCGGGCAGCACGCCGATGATGACGCCGAGCAGGATGCCGACGATCATCACCAGAATGTTGAACGGCTGCAGCACCACCGCGAAGCCGTGAAACAGATTGGCAATTTCTTCCATTCTTGGTCGGTCCCACTAACGACGGCTACTGGCCGCTCGATCTCCCGTTTGACACCGCAAGACGTCAGACCCCCAGAAACTCCTCGAGCGGCCCCTTCGGCAACGGCACCAGGAACCAGCGTTCGAACACCACGAAGGTCACGACCGGCACGCCGACACTGATGAGCAGCACCAGCAACCAGCCATAGCGGCCGATCCACCTCATGAACACGCCGATGAGCAGGGACGACGCAACGTAGATCCCGATCCAGGGGATAAGGGCGACGTATACCGCTGTCGGCACGACCACCGACATGACTTGGCGAAGCTGCGCCCAACTGGCGAAGGCGCCGGTGTCGGCGCCTGCGGCAATGTCCTGGACCAGATTGGCCAAGCTCGCGCCGAGGATCAAAAGCCCGATGTAGAATGGAAAGAATCCAGCCTTCGGCCCGTCCAAGCCCCAGTCGATGCCGGCTTGCAGGCTGCCGGCGATAACAATTACGCCAAAGACCGCCGTGGCAACCGCAACGCCGATCTCGACCGACCGATGCGAAGGTCCGGCGCCAGCCGCCCCTTCGGAACTCTCCGTCATTGCAACACCCCAGCGTCCCCCGGCGGCCGGCGGAACGGACTGCCGCCGGCAGACTTAGCGATTAGGCGAATTACTTGGCCAAGAAGCCCGCCGCGCGCATCAACTCTTCGTGGCGTTTTTCCTCTGTCGCCACCCACTTCGCATACTCATCGCCAGTCATGAAACTCTGATTGAATGCCCCGTCGGCCATCAACTTTTTCCACTCCGGCGTTTCGCGCACCTTTTTGAACAGATCGATATAGTAGTCAACCTGATCCTTGGTGGCGCCTGGGGTCATGAATACGCCGCGCAGCATGAGATACTCGATGTCGAGTCCCTGCGACTTGCAGGTCGGAATACTAATCCATGCCAAAGCGCGCGGCAACTTATCGGAAATAACCAACGCATTACCGTTAAATAAGCCCCAGCGGGCCCATGTTCCTGTACCCGATTTCGCCA
>CAYNGZ010000576.1:0-1573 GCA_964396695.1 uncultured Pseudomonas sp. | reverse complement strand
CCCTGCGAAAGCGTAGCCCTCGCAGGGTGTGGGGGTGACCATCTCATTAAGCCCCGCAGTGTGCGGGGCTTTTGGGGTGACACGTGCAACGACGCTTAGATGTTGGCGTCGAGGAAGGCCGCCAGTTGCGACTTCGACAGCGCGCCAACCTTGGTCGCTTCGACGTTGCCGTTCTTGAACAGCATCAGCGTCGGAATACCACGCACGCCGTGCTTGGCCGGGGTTTCCTGGTTTTCGTCGATGTTCAGCTTGGCGACGGTCAGTTTGCCTTTGTAGGTTTCAGCGATTTCGTCCAGAACCGGAGCGATCATCTTGCATGGGCCACACCACTCAGCCCAGTAGTCGACCAGTACAGCACCTTCGGCCTTGAGTACGTCAGCTTCGAAGCTCGCGTCGCTAACGTGTTTGATAAGATCGCTGCTCATGGAAGTCTCCAGGTTGTAAGCAAAAAAACGTGGCCCATCATAGCCGCCCTTCCCTCGTTCAGGAAGCCGCAGATGATTGAGTCTCGCTATGGCGGTCCATGAGTTTGGGTATAGCTCAAGTCACGGCGTGGCGGGGGTCGTAAAGGAAATTCCAGTGTGCAAGGCTGCGTTGCGCATGTGCGCCTGCATGGCCTTCCGGGCGTACCCGAAGCCCGGCGGGCCAGCGCTCGAAGAATTTTGCGGTGTTCCTGCCAGGTTTCCATGGCCCGCTCGGCCCGGATGAACGGTAGTTTCTGGCTCTCCAGAGGGAGCTTGCGCCGCAGGGGGTCGGCCTGCGCCGCAGACGCCCGATCAAGGTGCAAAAAAATCAGTAACTGTTCAATGAAGTGCTGAGCGTGGTCCGGCAACTGGCCAGGGACGGGATGACGCTGATCATGGTCACCCACGAAATGCGCTTTGCCCGGGAAGTTGGGGACAAGTTGGTGTTCATGCATCAGGGCAAGGTTCACGAGGTGCGCGATCCGAAGGTGTTGTTTGCCAATCCGCAGACGGTGGAGCTGGCGAATTTCATTGGGACCACCGAGGGCCAACTGCCGCTTATGTAGGAGCTGCCGAAGGCTGCGATCTTTTCGGCGTTCGACGCAATTGCATGCACAGGTACAAAAATCAAAAGATCGCAGCCTTCGGCAGCTCCTGCGTACTGAGTCAGATCAACGCTTTGATTCGTGCGCGTTGGCGGCAGCGGTTGATCGTGGCACGATGGTCGGGTTATCGACCGAGACCCCCTGACCATGCCTCAATCCAAAGCCAAGAATCTGTCCCTGATCGCCGCGATCGACCTGGGCTCGAACAGCTTTCATATGGTCGTGGCCAAGGCCCTGCACAATGAAATCCGTATTCTCGAGCGGCTTGGCGAGAAGGTTCAGTTGGCCGCCGGGATCGACGACGAACGCCAACTCAGCGAAGAATCCATGCAGCGCGGGCTCGATTGCCTGAAGCGCTTCGCCCAGCTGATCAACGGCATGCCACAAGGCGCCGTGCGGATCGTCGGCACCAACGCCCTGCGTGAGGCGCGCAACCGCGGCGAATTCATCCGCCGCCCCGAAGAAACCCTCGGCCACCCCGTAGAAGTCATTCCCGGTCGTGAA
>CAYNGZ010000575.1:0-1615 GCA_964396695.1 uncultured Pseudomonas sp. | reverse complement strand
AGCTCATCGCCGCGGCTTACAGATGGCGCTCGGCTACGAAACGCAGGAGGTGGGCCAAGCGTTCGCTGCGCACAAATTTCGGGCTCATCAGCGCCCTTTCCAGTTGCTGCCGTCCACGCACTATTCCAACTGCTATCATTTGCTGTGGTTTTTTCCGGTGATTTGGGCAGACTTGATAGCTGCCCCACACAAGTACCTGATTCAAAACGACATCTGATGCACGTGGGGCGCGAGCAAATGTAAGCATTTCTGAGTATCTTGCAGATAAGTAGTTGATTCAAAATGACATCTGATATGCGACCTGGGTTCAGTTCAGCCTGGACGGACGTTACGCCGGCCGGGCGGCGCGGCGCGCTCACGTACATCAGAGGCCGTTTCGAATCAGGCACTTAGCCAACTGGGGCATTACACCCGCGGAAATTGTCTCCTGGATCTCACGCACCCGGGTGCAAAACGTAGCAACTGGGTATGCACTTGACTCAGGTAGCCCCCACAGGTTGTGATTCGCTCCGGAGCAATTTTTGGGGCTTGGCGACGTCCGAGTAGGTCATCGGGCCCGTAACCGCTGCCTGCTGGACAAGGCGGAAAAATAGCTTGCCGCGGCTCTTGGATCTCCGACGATTGAAGCGAAACGTGAACTCGTCGAGGTAGTACGGCAGATGCTTATGTGACACTGCACCTTGGTGCGTACCGGTCAACCAGCGCTTCAGCAGCGAGGCGACCAAGTGCACCCGGGGCAGCAGCTTCGAGGCTTCTTTGCGCTTTCCTCGGATCTTCGTCACCTCGTGATCGTATCCCTTCAATCCCGCATAGCCCTGCCAGCCGTCGGTGTGCACGGTGCTGCCCGGCTCGATGCAATCTTTGATAAAAGAGTGGAGGCTGGCGGCGGAGGCATCGGGGATCACCCGCATGCGAATTCGACCAATGCGCTTCCCGTCCGCCTGCGCCGCTATCATGATCAAAGCCTTGTCTTCCACGCCTCGGCCCGCAGCGCCTTCCTCCAGACCTCCCAAGTAAGTCTCGTCCACTTCAACCCAGCCGGCAAGCCGATCGCGATCGGGCCGGACCATCGCGCGCCGTAATTTATGCAGCCACGACCAAGCAGTCCGATAACTGCCAAGCCCCAGGACCCGCTGTAAACCCAGTGCGCTGGCTCCGTTTTTTTGGCTGGTCACATACCACATCGCCCGAAACCAGATGGTTAGAGACTTCCGCGTATCCTGAAACACGGTGCCCGCTGTCACCGAGGTCTGGTGGTCGCAGCCGGAACACTGGAACAGGGTTGCGCCGACCGGCCACGCTTTGCCACCTCCGCAACACGGGCACCGAAACCCCTCTGGCCACCGCAACTGAAAGAGGTACTCGCGACATGCCTCTTCCGTCGAAAATCGGCTCTCGAACTGTTGCACGCTTTCTGGGTAATCTTCCATCTGGCCGACCATACTACTGGTAGGGGCTACCTGAGTCAAGTGCATACCCAGTTGAAACGTTTTGAAAGGTCCTGAGGGAAACTTCGGGGTTCTCGGCAGACGGGGTCCGTCTGCGATCATGGCCGGCATTGTTCGGCATCTGTTTTCATAGGTTAATCCAAAATAACTACCCAAAGTTATTGGCA
>CAYNGZ010000574.1:0-1625 GCA_964396695.1 uncultured Pseudomonas sp. | reverse complement strand
ATGGCGACGGCTTGTGCCTGTTTTGCAAACGGCTGGAACAAGGACGCTTTGTCTGGCCGCAAGCAACCAGCGGCAGCGTGTCGCTGACGACCGCGCAGTTGTCGATGCTATTGGAGGGCATTGATTGGCGCAGGCCAATTCGTACAGCACCCGTCCTCGCGGTCTGACTTGCCGCGCTGAAAAAATCCCCAGTAATATTCGGTCATGACACTCGTGACCGACTCCCTGCCGAACGATCTTCAAGCCTTGAAGGCCCTGGTCTCTGCCCAGCGGGCAGAGATTGAGCGCTTGAAAATGATGATCGCCAAGCTGCGGCGTATGCAGTTCGGTCGCAGCTCCGAGCAACTGGACGCCATGATCGACCAGCTCCAGTTGAGTCTTGAGGAGCTGGAAGTCAGCCAGACTGAACTGACGCCGCCCGCCGAACCGCCACCTCGTACCGTCTCTCGGCGCAAGCCGCTACCTGAACACCTGCCACGCGAAATTCACGTCCATCAGCCCGAGTCGCAATGCACTGGCTGCGGTGGGAAGCTGCGCCATTTGGGTGAGGATGTGTCCGAAGTGCTGGAGTACGTTCCGGCACGTTTCAAAGTCATTCGCCATGTCCGTCCGAAGTGGGTTTGCCGCTGCTGTGAGCACATCGCCCAGGTGCCGGCACCGAGTCGGCCAATAGCCCGAGGCCTTGCAGGCCCGGGGTTGCTGGCCCATGTGCTGGTCTCGAAGTTTGTCGATCATTTGCCGTTGTATCGGCAGTCCGAGATCTACGCCCGTGAGGGCGTGGAGCTGGAGCGCTCAACCCTGGCCGACTGGGTCGGCCAGAGCAGTCAGTTGCTCAGGCCGCTGATCACCGCCCTCAAATCCCATGTCATGAGCGGTCACAAAGTCCATGCCGACGACACACCGATTGGCGTACTCGCGCCGGGCAATGGCAAGACCAAAACGGCTCGCCTGTGGACGTACGTGCGCGACGACCGACCGGCCGGTGACTCGACACCGGCGGCGGTATGGTTTGCCTACTCGCCGGATCGCAAGGGGCAACATCCCCGCGCTCATCTCAAGCGCTTCAGCGGGATCTTGCAGGCTGACGGCTATGCCGGTTTTGCTCAGCTGTATGCCACGGGCACTATTGAGGAAGCCGCGTGCTGGGCTCACGCCCGCCGCAAGTTTTACGATGTCTACAAAGACCTGGCTTCACCGCTTGCCGCCGAGGCGCTGCAACGGATTGCGGCCCTGTATGCCATCGAAAGCGAGATTCGAGGGCAACCGCCCAACCTGCGAAAAGCCGTTCGGCAAAGCCGAGCCAGTCCGCTGCTGGAGCAACTGCACGCATGGCTTAACCAGACGCTGACTCAATTGTCGAAAAAATCGGCATTGGGCAGTGCGATCCTCTATGCCCTCAATCGTTGGCAGGCGCTGACGCGCTACTGCAATGATGGCCGGATCGAAATCGACAACAATGCCGCCGAACGCGCGTTGCGCGCCGTCGCATTGGGTCGCAAAAATTATCTGTTTGCCGGTTCCGATGCCGGCGGAGAACGAGCGGCTGCGATTTACAGCCTGGTGGGTTCGGCCAAGCTAAACGGATTGAACCCGCAGGCGTATCTGACCTACGTGCTTGAGCACAT
>CAYNGZ010000573.1:893-1646 GCA_964396695.1 uncultured Pseudomonas sp. | reverse complement strand
CTGTAACCGGCCAGCGGACTCTTCGGTCCACCAGCGGGCCAGCGCGCCACCCAGCAGGTTGCGAAAGCTCGTCTTCAGATCAGGCGCCTGAACGGTCAGCAGCCAGCCTTCGCCGTAGGGATCGCGCAGGGCTAATTTCGGATCCTCCATCACCGCCTGGTTAACATCGGAAACCGTCCCTTCGATCGGCGAAACCATATCCACCGCGCAGCCGTCGCGATGCACGGTGCACATCTTCTGGCCCTGGCGAATCCACTGGCCGCGTTGCGGCAGCGCGATGCGTTCCAGTTTGCCGGTCAGTTTCGAGGCAAAGTCGTCCATGCCGACTCGCACTAAGCTCGGACTCTCGCTCAACGCCCAGGTATGGCCGGGATGGTAGCGCAGGTTCTCCGGGACCTCAAAGCCGCCGACCAACGCCGGTTTCAGACGGGGCGTCGCGCTCGGCACGCTCGCAACCTGCATGGCCGGTTGCGTGACAGCCCGGCGGCTGCGGAAGTGATCAATCAGCAGGAAAGCGGTAAATGTGAAGAGAACCAGTAACACTGTCATAAGTCACCTCGTCGTTCATTTCGTGAGGTCCATCTTTTCGAGCCACTCACACTTTTCTAAAGGCAATCGCCATGCCAGAAGCCGGTCGGACCCAGTTGACCGAGGATCTCCTTATAAATGAAGCAATGGCCAGATCAGCGCTCACCCCGTGTTTCAATCATCAGCAACTGTGTTGATGTGAATCGCAACAGATCACCGCCGACT
>CAYNGZ010000573.1:0-883 GCA_964396695.1 uncultured Pseudomonas sp. | reverse complement strand
CTGTGGCGGCCAAGCATGCTGCTTTGCAATCAGTTGTTTGTGGCATATGCCGCGAGGTGGTGAATCCCGCAACAGCAAGCGTTGCGGAATGTCACAGCGAGCATGTTTTCTTAAGAGCGCAAGCATGGCCAGGTCCACGATGCGGTCGCCCTATCCTGGGCGTTATCGGTGTAATCGCTGATGATTTTCTGGAAACAGATCTTCAACTGGATTGTTAAAGTCTGGTTAAAATACGCCAGTCAGGACAATTTACCTTTGCTTGGGGCATTTAGACCTCAATATAATTCCCTCCCGCACACAACAGAACAACTGAATTGCGGAACCGGAAATGATTTCGGACGCTTCGGTGACAAATTGAGGTGAAAAAAATGAGAAGAAGTTTCTTAGCATTCATCGTTCTCGTGGTTACACCGGCTTTGGCTTTCAGCCAGACCGACAACCCGAGCGCAAAAAACAGCGACGGCCAAAGCGCAGCCAACAGCAAAACCGGCAGCACAATTACGGGCTGCCTGACCTCCAGCAGACACCACACCTACCGACTTGTGGACGAAAAAGGAATCACGAACATGGTGTACAGTAAGACGGTTCACCTTGACACCTATGTCGGGCAGTTCGTGAGCCTTGTTGGAGATGTATCGGCCACTCCAAGCACCGATACAGGCACCGGGCGGCCGACGCCCCACTTCGTTGTCAAGGAGGTGCACCCAGCGTCTGGCACCTGCAAGTGAAAGTTGGGTTTGCGCAGATCGCCAAGGAGAATATCGATTGAATCGCCCAGGCTCAGCCTGCAAGGGTTTCCTTGTCAGGTGGGCAGCGAATCCGCGCGTTGCCATGGTGGTTGCGCTGCTAAGTTGTGCGATGGCTGTGCCCGCCCGGGCGCAGC
>CAYNGZ010000572.1:0-1669 GCA_964396695.1 uncultured Pseudomonas sp. | reverse complement strand
GCGCCGCTGTCACGCATCAGGGTCGGCAACCAACTGGTCAGCAGATAGACAATGACCAGCCCCATGAAATAGGTCAGCCACAACAGCAGCGTGCCGGTGCTGTAGGAGCCGGAGAAAATCACCGCGAACACATTCCGGGCTTTTACGGTTTTCTGTTCGGGCACGCTGAAACTCGATGCCTGAGCGACAACCGTCGGGTCAATCGGCGCCAGTGCCTTGCGCACCTTGTCGGTCCCGCGATTGCGTACCACCAGGTAACGCGCCGACTCCGGTAACCACAGCAACAGCACCACCGCGAGGATCAACGGCAAAATCCCGCCAATCAGCAACAAGCTGTGCCAGCCAAACGCCGGGATCAGCTTGGCGGAGATGAAACCACCACCGGCCATGCCCAGGTTGAAGCCGCAGAACATGCTGGTCACCAACAGGGATTTTTTGCGCTCCGGGGTGTACTCCGACAGCAGCGTGGTGGCGTTCGGCATGCCAGCGCCCAGACCGAGCCCGGTTAGAAAACGCAGCACCAGCAACTGATCGACATTCGTGCTGTAAGCCGAGGCCAGGCTGAAAGCGCCGAACAACATCACCGCGCCAACCAGTACGACTTTTCGTCCAAAACGGTCAGCCAAAGGTCCAGAGCCTAGTGCGCCGAAGACCATGCCGATCAGCGCCGCGCTCATCACCGGGCCGAGGCTGGCGCGGTCGATCCCCCAATCCTGAGACAGCGCCGGAGCGATAAAACCCATGGCCGCCGTATCCAGGCCATCGAGAAAAACGATCAGGAAACACAGGATCACCACCCGCCATTGATAGCGTGACAGCGGTTGGGCATTGATAAAGGACTGCACATCGAGGCAGTTCCCGACAGCGGATTGAGGCTGGTTCATTATTGTTATTCCACGCAAGAATCGCAGGCGAACACGTGCTGGCAGTCGCCTCATCATTATTGGGTCGCCATCCGGCGCCAGGCGTAGTGGCCAACAGCAGCGGATGACGCTGCCGCGACATTAATGAGGCAAAGGAAACAGCGTCAATTCACCCAACGCGACTCTGTGCGTTTATCGAACAGCTTACGCAAACAGCTGGGCACTCAACTCACGGCTGGCACTCAACAATCCGGGCAGAAAACGCTGTTCCAGTTCGTTGCGGCTGACACGTCCGGCGTGGGTACTGACATTCAGCGCAGCCAGCACCTGGCCGGAAGCGTCGTACACCGGAACGGCAATCGAACGCAGGCCTTGCTCAAGTTCCTGGTCGACAATGCACCAACCCTGCCGCCGAACCTCTTGAAGACATTCGAGCAACGACTCGCGCGTATGCAGGGTACGGCTGGTCTTGGCCTGCAATTCGGCATGCTCGAGGTAATCGTGCAGCGACGCATCATCCAGTGCCGCCAGAAGAATCCTGCCCATCGAGGTGCAATAAGCCGGCAAACGCCCGCCTACCGACAGGTCAACGGAAATCAAACGCTGGGTCGTTGCCGAACGGGCGATATACAAGATGTCATCACCTTCCAGCGTGGCCATGTTGCAAGCCTCGTGCAGCTGCTCGCTCATGCGGTCCAGATACGGCTGGGCCGATACCGCCAGCGGCGTCGAGGACAGATAGGCATGACCCAGGGTCAGGACTTTGGGCAACAGTGAATGGGTTCGACCGTCGGGGGTCGCGTAGG
>CAYNGZ010000571.1:0-1673 GCA_964396695.1 uncultured Pseudomonas sp. | reverse complement strand
GGGGACATTATTTAACCCGTAAAGCCCTTCGTAGGGCTCGACAACTGGGTCACCGTCTTAACCAGTAACCGCTTCTGGCAGATCGCCCTGAACACCGCGACGTTAACCATCGGGTCGGTCGGGTTCACATTGTTGCTGGGCCTGTTGCTGGCGCTGCTGCTCAACCAACGCCTGCATTTTCGCAATGGCGCCCGAACCGTCTTGTTCACCCCGACGGTCCTATCGGGTGCCGCGGTGGCCATCGTGTGGTACTTCATCTTCGACCCGAACTGGGGCATGTTGAAGACGGCCCTGGGCTGGGTCGGCGTGCCCTCACCGCGCTGGGTCGTCGACGTGCACTGGGCCATGCCCGCGGTCATCATCGTCTACGTCTGGAAAACGGTCGGCTACGCGGCGGTGATCTTTCTCGCTGGTCTGCAGGGCATCCCCAAGGAGTTGTACGAGGCGGCGCGCGTGGACGGCGCCAACGCCTGGGATCGCTTCCGCTGGGTGACCATCCCGGGCCTGGCGCCGATCACCTTTTTCCTGATGGTGACGTCAATTCTGCTGTCGTTCCAGGCATTTGACATCATCGCCGTGATGACCGCTGGTGGACCGGTCATCGCCACCACGACACTCCTGTTCGAGTACTACAACCAGGGCTTCATCGCGTTTCACGCCGGCACCGCGGCTGTCTACGCGGTCATGTTGTTCGGCTTGATGCTGGTCCTTACGGCAATCCAACTCCGATTCGTCGAGCGCCGGGTGACGTATGGATAGGCCGCTGCGCGTCGCGCACCGAGTGCGATCGGAATCTGGGCTCGCGCAATCCGCCGCGCTGCGTTGGCCCGCCGCGAGCCCAACCTGGCGCCTGTTCGGCTACGTGTTGATGGCGATCGCCGTCATCCTGGTCGGTCTACCCATGTACTGGATGCTGATCGCCGCATTCAAAACGAATCAGGAGATTTTCACCGCGCCGCCGACCTGGATCCCCCTCGCGCCGACCTTCGACAATTTTCCGGCTGCCTGGCGCCAGGCGCCCTTTGGCAACTTCTATGTCAACAGTTTGATCTACACGTTGGTCAGCGGCTCCGCCAAGATTCTCCAGGCCGTCTTCAGCGCGTACGCGTTCGCCTTCTTGCGTTTCCCGCGCAAGGACCTGGTCTTCCTGCTCCTGCTGATGGCGCTGATGATTCCGGATGAGTTCACCGTCTTGCCCAACTTTCTGACCCTGGCGTTGGTTGGCTGGACGAACACCTACCAGGGGTTGCTGCTGCCGGGCTTCGTCTCAGCATTCGGCACGTTCCTGCTGCGCCAGCATTTCCTGAGCCTCCCGCGCGAGGTGCTCGATGCCGCGCGGGTCGACGGCGCGGGGCATTTGCGCACGCTCTTCAACGTGGTCCTGCCCATGTCCCGGCCGGTGCTCGCGACGCTCGTCCTGCTGACCGTGGTCTCGCGCTGGAATGACTACCTGTGGCCGCTGATCATCACCAATTCAACCGAGATGCGCACCCTGTCGGTGGGTATCGCCCTCTTGTTCCAGAAGGAATCCGGCACCCTGTGGGGCCTGGTCATGGCTGGCACGCTGTACGTCGTACTGCCGGTGCTGGTCCTGTTTCTGATCGTCCAACGCCACATCGTCGAAGGCATCGCCGCGGGCGCGGTCAAAGGCTGAGGCTAAGAAGGAGAAGCAC
>CAYNGZ010000570.1:0-1684 GCA_964396695.1 uncultured Pseudomonas sp. | reverse complement strand
TCCGGCGCGCGGTGGCGGGAGGACAAGCAGTTGCTCGACACCGTGGTGAATCTGACGGAGTGGCCATCGGCGATTCTGGGCAGCTTCGATCCCGAGTTCCTGCAACTGCCCGAAGAAGTTCTGGTCACCGTGATGCGAGACCATCAGAAATATTTCGCGGTCGAGGATGCCGGCCGCCGGTTACTGCCGCACTTTCTGGCGGTGCTGAACACCGACGGTGATCCTGACGGAATTATCCGCCACGGGCACGAACGAGTGCTGCGGGCGCGCTTCAACGACGCGAGATTTTTCTGGCAGACCGACCAGAAGCATTCCCTGCGCCAGCGCGTGAGCTGGCTCAAGAATGTCACTTTTCAGAAGGACCTGGGCAGCTACTACGACAAAACCCAGCGCGTGCAGCGGCTGTGCAGCCGCTTGTGCAAGATGATTCGCGACCGCGGCATGATTGTCCGCCCAGGAGTGGTGCATAAGGCTGCATACCTGGCCAAGGCCGATCTGACCACGGAACTGGTTAAGGAATTCACCGAACTGCAGGGAATTGTAGGCGGCCTGTACGCGCGCGCGCAGCAACTCGATCCCGACCTGCCCGAAACCACGCGCTTCGCTGTGGCCGACGCCATCTACGACCACTACAAACCCGAGTCCATGGAAGATTCGGTGCCGCGCAGCATCGAGGCTGCGGTGCTTTCGATTGCCGACAAGGCTGACAGCATTGCCGGCATGTTTGCTCTGGGATTGCAGCCCACCGGGTCGAAGGACCCGTTCGCGCTGCGGCGGCAGGCCAACGGGATTGTGAAGACCATGGCCGAGCATAAGCTGCCCATCACGCTGATGGAACTGGCCCAGGCTGCCCGGCAGGGATACGCCGGGTCGGTGGCTGAAGAGAAGTTTCCGGCAGGGCTAGATTACGACCAGTCCACGGCAACCTTCTTCCGGGAGCGGCTCGAGTTTTACCTGCGTGAGGCTCGTGGATTCAGCTACGATGTAGTGAATGCGGTGCTGGCAGCCGGCTCCAGCGACGTGGTGGACGCCCTGGCGCGGGCGGAGGCGGTGGCAAAGGTGCGCTCGTCACCCGACTTTGAATCCGTCTCCGTGGCCTTCAAGCGGATTCAAGACAGCCTACAACTGGCCAATGTCTACGCCCGCTGGCGAACCGAAGTTGCCGCCAGACGAACCCAGGTACTGCACCTGTTGCTTCGGTCGCTCGCCGCGTTTTTTGCAATTCTGCTGGCGACGCTGTTGATCAATCGCGCTATTCACCGTGCCTTTGGCCGCCAGACCGACCCCCGGCGGCTGCACCAACTGCGGGTGATGAGCACAATCGCCGTGCAGGTTGCCGCTGTCTTGCTAGTTTTGATAATTGTTTTCGGACCACCGAACCAAATATCGACCGTCATCGGCCTGGCCACCGCGGGACTCACCCTTGCATTGAAAGATTTCATTCTTGCGTTCTTCGGCTGGTTTGCGTTGGCGGGCCGAAATGGCAGGGGCCACCTTGTGGAGGACCGTGTTCGGCGGTGCGTTGAAGGGCGTGATGGCACACACGACGCCCAACGGCACGGGGATCGTGAAGCCCAGCCGCCCCTTTTGCTGCGGCGCGCCGCCGAGCGGCACCATCTCGCCGGCGAGGCGGCGCGCTTCCTCGGCCGACAGGCGCAAGGTTTGCAGCGCGCGCCGGAACTCC
>CAYNGZ010000569.1:0-1689 GCA_964396695.1 uncultured Pseudomonas sp. | reverse complement strand
ATAAATCAATAAGTTATTTTTTGTTCCATAAGAGCTGCCGAAGGCTGCGATCTTGGCAGGCGTCAGGTCTGCCAGAATTTTGCGCAAAGCAAAATCAAAAGATCGCAGCCTGCGAAAGCTCCTACAGAGGCTGCGCGTGCAGGCGGCAGAAAAGCGGCAGGCGCCGGAAATCCGTTGCCGCTTTTCTGGCATTGCCGCTTTGCCGCTGCCCGCAAAGCCCCGGTTTATGGGGGGTGAGAAGCTGGCACGGGGCTTGCTATATCCCTGTTACGAAAAATCAGGTCGCCCAAAGGTTTCCGACATGAGCATCAGCTTCGATAAAGCGCTCGGTATCCACGAACAAGCCCTGGGCTTCCGCGCTCAGCGTGCCGAAGTCCTGGCCAACAACATTGCCAACGCCGATACCCCGAACTACAAGGCTCGGGATCTGGACTTCTCGTCGGTGCTGGCTGCCCAGAGCGACAAGAACAAGAACGGTACTTTCGCTTTGAACATGACCAATAGCCGTCATATCGAAGCTCAGGGGCTGAGCAGTGGTGACGAGTCGTTGCTGTATCGCACGCCGATGCAACCGTCGATTGACCAGAACACCGTGGACGCCCAGCTGGAACAGTCGAACTACGCGCAAAACTCGGTCGACTTCCAGGCCAGCTTCACGCTGCTCAACAGCAAATTCAAAGGGCTGATGTCAGCCCTGCGCGGGGAGTAATTCATGTCTCTGTCCAGTGTTTTCAATATTGCCGGTAGCGGCATGAGTGCTCAAACCACTCGCCTGAACACCGTCGCCAGTAACATCGCCAACGCCGAGACCGTCTCGTCGAGCATCGATCAGACTTACCGTGCCCGGCACCCGGTGTTCGCCACCATGTTTCAGGGCGGTCAGTCCGGTGGCAGCGATTCGCTGTTCCAGAACCAGGATGCCGCGGGGCAGGGCGTGCAGGTCATGGGCGTGGTCGAAGATCAAAGCAACCTCGAAGCACGCTACGAACCGAATCATCCGGCGGCTGACGCCAAGGGGTACGTCTATTACCCCAACGTCAACGTGGTGGAGGAAATGGCCGACATGATTTCCGCCAGTCGTTCGTTCCAGACCAACGCGGAAATGATGAACACCGCCAAAACCATGATGCAGAAGGTCCTGACCCTCGGTCAGTGATAAGGGGTAACTCAGATGAGTGTTACTGATTCCACCAGCAGCCTGAGCATGGCCGATATCCTGGCGAACTCTTCGGTCAAGAGCAGCAGTTCGAGCACCAGTAGTCTGGCAGCGGCAACCCAGAGCGCGACCGGCAACAAGGCGTTGGGCAAGGACGCGTTTTTGCAGTTGCTGGTGACGCAACTGAAGAACCAGAACCCGCTTTCGCCACAGGACAACGGCGCATTCGTCGCCCAACTGGCGCAGTTCAGCAGCCTTGAAGGGATTACCTCCCTCAACACGACCGTGAGTTCCCTGGCCAGTAATTTCAGCTCTTCCCAGGCCTTGCAGGCTTCTTCTCTGGTAGGGCGTTCGGTGATTGCGCAATCCAGCACCGCTCAGATCAGCGACCCGAGCAAAGGCCTGACCGGTACGGTCAACCTGGCATCGTCGATTTCCGAAGGTACGGTGAAAATCACCGACTCCACGGGAAATGTCGTGAAAACCCTCCAACTAGGCAATCACAACAAGGGGAGTTCCAGCCTTCCCTTGGG
>CAYNGZ010000568.1:0-1704 GCA_964396695.1 uncultured Pseudomonas sp. | reverse complement strand
TGGCCCAGGTCGTGCTGTGGATTGCCAGGCTCGGCGGTTATCTGAATCGCAAGCACGATCATCCGCCTGGACCGACCATCATATGGCGCGGCTTCCTCTCGCTGCATGAGATCACTGAGATGTACCGGATCTTTCGGCAAAACGAATGACCTCACAACGTTTAAGAAGTGGGTAAACCTGAGGCCTATGCGGCAGGCTTGTTCGAGCCCAATTATGCGCTGCTGAACCCGGCGAAAATGGTGCGGGAACTACGTCGAGCCTGTCGGGAACAAGACATCGAGTTGTACGAGCACTCTCCAGTTACAAAGCTCGTTCAACGCACTGATGACCTCCTGCTGGAGACGTCCTACGGTGTCGTTCAGGCAGACAAGGTGGCACTGGCGACCAATATCTTCACGTCGCTGCTACCGGACCTGAAGTCCAAGGTTATCCCAATCTATGACTACGCCCTGACCACCCAGCCGCTGAGCGACGAACAACTGAAACTCATCGGTTGGCAAGGCCGCTACGGCATTGCCGATTCGGGCAACCAGTTCCATTACTGGCGCAAGACGAAGGACAACCGCATTCTTTGGGGCGGATACGACGCCATTTACCCCTTTGCGAGCAAGCTTGATGAAGGCCTGACCCACCGACCGGAAACCTTCGTTAGGCTGGCGGAGCAGTTCCTTCAAACCTTCCCGCAACTCGAGGACATTCAGTTCAGTCACGCCTGGGGCGGCATCATCGATTCTTCCGCGCGCACAACGCTGTTCACTGGCAGCGATGCTGATGGGAGAATCGCCTACGCACTGGGATTCACGGGCCAGGGCGTGTCTGCCAGCCGTTTCGCTGCCGCCACAATGCTCGATCTGCTCGCTGGCCAGAAGACCGAACGCACAGCCTTGAAAATGCTGAATCGCGCACCTGTGCGCTTTCCTCCTGAGCCCATCCGTTACATCGCCGTAAGCCTCGCCCAACGCGGCCTGGAGCGGGAGGATCAGACCGGGCAACGCAATCTGCTACTGCGAACCATGGACGCCTTTGGCGTGGGCTTCGACTCCTGATCAAACTCACATCCAACAATAAGGAAGACTCATGAACAAGATGCCAGCCCATGTCACCGACTTTGCCGCAGGTCCGGTAGAAGCCGTGGTTCGCGACATCACTGACCCAGCAATCGTCGAGGCTCCTTACCGGAGCCAAACTTGGCGCCATTTCACCAACCCGCAGAAGAATTTCACTGCCGGAGTCTGGGAAGCCGGCTCCCACAAAGAGCATTGCGATTGCGACTACGACGAACTCTGTCACATTCTCGAAGGCAACGTTCGACTGACTGATGCCGAAGGAGTGAGCAGAGACTTTGGACCTGGAAGCACCTTCGTGGTGGCGGCCGGATTCAAGGGCACCTGGGAGAACCTTTCGGAAGTACGAAAGGTATACGTGATCCTGGGTGCGTGAGCCTTGCACGATAAGGAGCCCCTTCCTGCTCCTTATCGCCACCCCGGAGAAGCGAGCTATTCACGCAGCCTCTCAGCCTCACGAATGCCCAAACCGATGCGTTAGCTTCCATATTGCCGGCAGTGAAAAGCTTCTAGCGCTGCACATTTATGGGTTTGCGCGCGACCCGACCACGTTGCGCTCTTGCATTGAGCCAGGCCGATAAAAAACAGCGGGAATCAGTACATGGAATATCGAGTGAACTACCTGGCTGAACCAGCCGCC
>CAYNGZ010000567.1:0-1718 GCA_964396695.1 uncultured Pseudomonas sp. | reverse complement strand
GATCCGCTTGAAGTGATCGATGTCCAGGAACATCACCGCCAGCATGCCGCCATGGGTGTTCTTCTCAATGAGCTTTTCGGCGAAGATCTGATTGAAGCCGCGACGGTTGATCAGGTTGGTCAGGGCGTCGTAGTGCGCCACTTGTTGCAGTGACATGCGCGCCTGATCCAGTTGACTGAGCAGTGCGTTGACCCGTTGCAGGTCGTGGTCCTTGTGTTGCAGTTTTTTGTCGGCCAGGGCGGCGCTGATGCAGCTGCCGATGACCAGCAGTGCGATCACGGCAATCGTCAGCCCCAGTTGCAGGTGGTCGTTGTCGACCGGCAGTTGCACGGGAACTGTGGCTGGCAAGAGCAGACTCATGGACTGCATGCCGGTGAAGTGCATGCTCACGATCCCGGCGCCCAGTACCAGGCTGGCGGTGTATTTGAGCACCTGATGGGCGATGCCGCTGCCGTTGCGCAGCACGTGTGACAGCAGCAAGGCAATACCGCTGGCGCCGATGGCAATCAGAATCGACACGCCGAACAACGTTGGCTGGTAATAGGCCGCCGCGTTCGAGCGCATGGCGGCCATCCCCACGTAATGCATGGTGGCGATGCCCAGTCCGATGCAGATCGAGGTTTGCACGTATTGCCGCACGTTCAGTTGAGCATTGCTCAGGGTGTTCATCGCCACAAAGGCTGCAATAAAGGCGATCAGCAGGGAAAGCAAGGTGGTCGGCAAGTCGTAATGGATGTCGACGGGGGCCTGGAACGCCAGCATCCCGATGAAGTGCATGGCCCAGATGCCACCGGACAGGCAGCAGGCACCGACCCAGCGCCAGAGCCGTTGAGAGGCAGGGTTTTCGGCGTGCCCGACACGTTCGGCCATGTCCAGCGTGGCGAAGCTGGCCGCGCTGGCGACCAGATAGGCCAACAGCACCAGAAAGGGGTTATGACTGCAACTGAGTACGACTTGCCCGCTGCTCTCTGGCAGCTCGGTAATGAAATGCAAACCAAGCCACTCCATAGCATGCCCCGTCTATGAGTCATCCCGAGCCAGCGCTTCAGGCGCTGGCGAATGGTTTGGAGTATAGAAAGCGTGCAGAGGCCGCGATGGATGATGGCAATTTAATTTCAATGATTTTGCAATAAGCTTTATAGCGATTGGAGCTAAGCGCTTTCCTCGAAATGAATGTCGCTGATCTGCGGTTCCAGTGGCGCGAGCCCGAAAGCCGCGCGCGCCGCATCGCAATCGACGTTCGCTTCGCCATTGACCCAGGACGCTTCGAACTCGCGGCACGTGCTGGAGCGCTGATGGTAGAGGGAGCAACTGACTTCTTTACCGACTTCGCCGACCAGCCCGATGCAGCGGGTCGGTTTACAGTCGGTACCGAGCATGGCTACCCGGCTGGGGCTGATGGGGGCGACGAGATCATCAGGCACCGAACCTCCGGCCGAGGTGCATTCACCCCAGAAAAAAGACACACGAAAGTGTGAACAGCAGGCACCGCAATTCAGGCACGGACTGGCTTCGGACATGGGCGTCTTCAAAGGGGGAAGGGTGGTTGAGGGGGAACGCAAGGCGGCTATTTTAGGCATCGCGTCGATCTTGGGAAGAGGGGGCGACAGGTATTTTTCTGGAGGTATGCAGTGCGTCCGACGAAGCGTTCCCACACAGAGCATCACTAGTGTCCGGTAAAAACCGAAGGGGGAGCTTGCTCCCCCTTGCTGTGCCCG
>CAYNGZ010000566.1:0-1726 GCA_964396695.1 uncultured Pseudomonas sp. | reverse complement strand
TGATTTTTTGCGACAACTCGGTCATCGCCAGAATGGTTTGTTCCACCACCTGACGACCGTCGTCAGCTTGCTCACTGGCACCGCTGGCGTGTTGCGAAGCGTCCGCTGCGTTACGGGCGATCTCCTGGGTGGCGGCACCCAGTTGGTTGATCGCTGCCGCCACGCTGTTGGTCCGTGCGCTTTGTTCATCGGAGCCGACGATCGAAGCATTCGACGACGCCATGACGCGTTGCGACAGGTCATGTACTTGACGCGTGGCCGACGACACTTCGGAAATCGACGCGTGAATCCGCTCCACGAACTGGTTGAAAGCACCGCCCAGCTCGCCGAATTCGTCTTTGCTTTCCACCGTCAGGCGGCGAGTCAGATCGCCTTCTCCTTGAGCGATGTCCTGCATCGCACGGCCCATGGTGGTCAGTGGACGCATCAGCACCTGAATCAACAGGCCCAGCAGCACCGCAATAGCCGTCACCGCGACAAACATCGCAATCAGCGCCGACGTACGGAACTTGCCCAGTGGCGCGTAGGCCTTGTCCCTGTCGATCGACAGGCCGATGTACCACTCGGCATTCGGCAAGCCAGTGACCGGGGTGAAGGACAGGATGCGCGCCTGCTTGTTCAGGAGCACTTCCTGATTGCCCCTCTCGATACGGACGTTCGAGCCTGGGTAGATGTCCTTGAGGTTCTTCATCACCTGGTCTTTGTCCGGGCTGACGATCACCTGACCGTCAGCGTTGACCAGGAACGCATGACCAATACCGCCGAAGTCCACCGAGTTGATGATCTTCACCAGGGTTTCCAGGCTCAGGTCACCACCGACCACACCAAGCAATTCGCCGCTCTTCTTCACCGGCATGGCGATAGTCACCACCAGACCGCCAACAGCAGCCGTGTAGGGCGGCGTAAGCATGGTTTTATCGGCCGCTACAGCCTGTTTGTACCAAGGGCGCTGACGTGGATCGTAGCCATCCGGCATTTTGGCGTCAGGACGTTGGGTAAACACACCATTGGCCTGGCCGACGTAAGTGAACTGGAAGTTCGAGGTGAAGGCCGGCTGGTCGACCAGTCCGGCAAAGTCCGCGTTGGCACCTTGGTGCGCAACGTTCTGGGCCAGGTTTTCCAACACTAGAATTCGCCCACTCAGCCAGTTCTGAACGCTGCTGGCGGTCAGATCGCCGGCTTGCTGGACAGAGGAGTCGAGGTTTTGCTGGATGGTGTTTCGCTGCAGGTAGTCGTTGTACAAAGTGAACAACGCAAAAGCCAGAACCACTACGCCTGAAGCGGCCAAAAGGATTTTATGGCTGAACTTGAGATTCATTTCATGGGACTTCTTATGCAAAGAGTGGGGATGCGTTCCGGGTGCAACATTCCATGTAACGCCGTAGGCCGTTCTTGGGCCGCTCTACTTTGGTGCACGCATGTCTCACCAGTTTCTCGGCACGGGTCCGAGAAAACTTAGGGCTTTATGCAAAATGCTCCAGATTCCCTGCACAACGGTGTGCCAGAGGGCTCAATCTACATTTTCTTGATGAAGGTTGATCGAGTGCCGCAGGCGCCCTACACCAACCACCACACAGGTCTGGCGAGGCGCGTAGACAAGGTCTTCGCTTGAGGCTTTTAGCGACCTCTGAAATGACAAAACCCCTGGCTGCTTACGCAGACAGGGGTTTTGGAATTCAATCTTGACGATGACCTACTCTCACATGGGGAAACCCCACACTACCAT
>CAYNGZ010000565.1:0-1733 GCA_964396695.1 uncultured Pseudomonas sp. | reverse complement strand
GGATCAGCTGCATGGCTACGAAGAACGCCTGACCAGCGACATCTACCCGGCCGATTACGGCTGGGCAGTGAACTGGGATGAACCGGACGTACGCCCGAGCTGGTATCACAACATGTCCTCGGTGCTGCAAGCCGGGCCCTGCGTGCGCACCAATCAGCTGGATTTCGATGAAGAGGTGGTGTTCAAGGCCCAGCAGTACCTGTTCGATCACATCCGCGAAGACGGCGATCAGCCGTTCTGCCTGACCGTGTCGATGACTCACCCACACGACCCGTACACCATTCCCAAGGCCTTTTGGGACCTGTACGACGACAAAGACATCCCGTTGCCGGAAGCACCGGCGCAAACCGATCTCGATCCGCATTCCCAACGTTTGCTCAAGGTCTACGACCTGTGGGACAAGCCGCTGCCTGTGGATAAGATTCGCGATGCGCGCCGCGCCTATTTCGGTGCGTGTAGCTATATCGACAGCAATGTCGGCAAACTCCTGCAAACCCTCGAGGATACGGGGCTGATCGACGACACGATCATCGTTTTCTCTGGCGATCACGGTGACATGCTCGGTGAGCGTGGGCTCTGGTACAAAATGCACTGGTTCGAAATGGCCGCCCGAGTGCCGCTGCTGGTCAGTGCACCAGGGCAATTCGCGGCCGGGCGGGTGAGTGCCGCAGTGTCCACCGCCGACCTGTTGCCGACCCTGGTGGAACTGGCTGGCGGCACGCTGGAGCCCGGTTTGCCACTGGACGGTCGTTCACTGGTGCCGCACTTGCAGGGGCAGGGCGGGCACGACGAAGTGTTTGGCGAATACATGGCCGAAGGCACCATCAGTCCGCTGATGATGATCCGCCGCGGCGCCTACAAATTCATCTACAGCGAAGACGACCCGTGCCTGCTCTTCGACGTGCACAACGATCCGCATGAACAGGAGGAACTCAGCCAATCCATGCAACATTGCCAGTTGTTCGACGATTTTCTCGCCGAGGCGCGGGCGAAATGGAACATCCCGGCAATCCATCAACAAGTGCTCGCCAGCCAGCGTCGACGACGTTTCGTCGCTCAGGCGCTGACCCTCGGCAAGCTGAAGAGCTGGGACCACCAGCCGCTGGTCGACGCCAGTCAGCAGTACATGCGCAACCACATCGACCTCGATGATCTGGAGCGCAAAGCGCGTTATCCACAACCCTGCCAAAACCAATAACATAAGGGGAAGAGCATGCAAAGGTTATCCACAGTACTGACGGCGGGGCTGCTGGCCTTGAGCGGCGCCTCGGCCTACGCCGAGCAAAGTTGCGACACCGTGAAAATGGCGGACCCGGGCTGGAGTGACATCGCCGCGACCAACGCCATCACCGGTTTCCTGCTTGAAGGCATGGGCTACAAGGCCAAGGTCGACACCCTGGCAGTACCCATCACCTTTGGCGGGCTCAAGGACGGTCAGGTCGAGGTGTTCCTGGGTAACTGGATGCCGGCGCAGCAGGGCTTCTACGACAAGTTCGTGGCCAGCGGCGATGTCACGCAACTGGCGAAGAACCTCGACGGTACCGAATTCACCCTGGCGGTCCCGGATTATGTCTGGGACCCGGGTGTGCATAACTTTGCCGACCTTAACAAGTACGCGGACAAGTTCGACAAGAAACCCTTCCGCCTCGGTTCCGGCAAGGTTGAGGCGGCCAACCGCTGGCGCCTGCGAAAGATAAGAAACGTCATGCTGGCAACCCCCAGGAAGATCAGCG
>CAYNGZ010000564.1:0-1762 GCA_964396695.1 uncultured Pseudomonas sp. | reverse complement strand
CCAGCAATTCTCAATACGAAACATGAGTTTTGCGATAAACTTGCTGAATGGCAAAGAGTTACGCACAACTCCAACAGTCTCTGACCTTTGACGAACTGATGCGCTTTCTCGACGAACAATTTCAAGTATTGCCCGATCACCGGTCGGGCAATGCCGTTCGCTACTCCTTGGCGGATGTCCTGAAAAGTGCCTTCGCCATGTTTTCCCTCAAGTGCCCGTCGTTGCTCGATTTCAACAAACAATCAGTCGCGGAAGAAAGCAATCTGCACAACCTCTATCGCATCGAAGGGGCGATTCCCTGTGATAATCAGATGCGCGGCATCCTCGACTCGTTTGCGCCACATTTCCTGCGCCCTCTGTTTGCGGCCTGCTTGGCGCGCTTATCCCAGGCTGGCGTGCTTCGAGACTATCACTATCACCACCAACAGGTCATCGTTTCCGTCGATGGCGTCGAACATTTCTGCTCGACGAAGATTCATTGTCCCAGTTGTACGACGCGCAAGCAGCGCAACGGCGAAATTTCTTACCATCACGCCGGACTGGCGGCGGTGCTGGTGCATCCAGAGCAGAAGGAAGTTTTCCCCCTGGACTTTGAACCGATTGTCAACCGCGACGGGGTGCAAAAGAACGACTGCGAACGCCAGGCCGGCCGTCGGCTCTGTGCGGCGTTACACGACCAATATGCCGACTTGGAGATCATCTTGGTCGAAGATGCGCTCTACGCCAATGCCCCGCACATCCGCCAAATTACTGGTTATGGTTGGCATTACATCCTCAACGTCAAGCCGGACTCCCACACCAGTCTGGAACAACAATTTGCCGGGCGACAGCGACGCGGGCAAGTCAAAGAACAGCGGCTGACTGACGCCCAGGGGGTGCAACATTACTTTGCTTGGACAAACGACCTCTGCCTGTGCGACAGTGCCGTGGATGTCAAAGTTAACTACCTGCTTTATGAGCAGAAAGACCAGCAAGGTCAGGTGCGCCGCTGGACGTGGATCACGAATCTGCGGCTCCATGCCCGTGCGGTCGAGCGGGTGATGCGTGCCGGGCGCAGTCGCTGGAAGATCGAGAATGAGACCTTCAATACGCTCAAGAATCAGGGCTATCATTTCGAGCACAACTATGGGCACGGGGTAGAGAATTTGGCGACGGTGCTGGCACTGCTGATGTTTTTGGCCTTTACCATTGACCAGATTCAACAACACTGCTGCCGCGTCTTTCGTCGCTTATGGCAAGGATTGGGTACGAAGGTCAAACTCTGGCGGGCGATTCGCCATCTGTTCAATGTCTTGGTGTTTCAGTCCATGGAAGCCTTGTACCGACACCTGGCGACCAACTATCGCTTACAACTTGAATGATTTTCGTATTGAGAATTGCTGTTTCCATACTGTTCCTGTTCTTATGTTCTTGAGATTTGCAAATTAGATGAGTAAACCGCGCGTTTTTTGCGCTACGACTCTAAAGCCCTACAAATCCTGTTCGGTCGGGCGAATCAGAATCTCGTTGAGGCCGACGTGCGCGGGTTGGGTGACGGCAGTGAGCTTGGTCAAGGGCGAGGCCCCGGTACCGTCAGCATTTATCACCCAAAAGTTGGGGCTGCCCGCGGCATCGCTGCCGTCCAGAGCCCGTGTCGCCAAAAACGCGATTTTGCTGCCATCCGGCGACCACGCGGGGTAGAGACTGTTCCCCCCACCGGCAGTCGGCTTGGTCCAGGGCCTCCACCCCGTTCCATCGCCCTTCATCACCCAAATATTTTACC
>CAYNGZ010000563.1:0-1765 GCA_964396695.1 uncultured Pseudomonas sp. | reverse complement strand
TGACCGCGGGAAGCAGCGTGCGGAACGCGTCGACGAGCTTTTCGGCCTTCACGTAGCTCAGGGCAAGCATTTTTCGGGTACCGGGCAACACCAGCGCCAATTGGTACTGGAAGACTAGGTCGTTGCCCTTGTTGAACTGGCTGCGCAACTCGATGCCTTCGACTTCCTGGTTGGCACCCAGGCGCACGGCGACGCCCGGTTGAAAACGCAAGTCTTGCACTTGTTTTTCCAGGCGTTTGAGCTGGTCGTCGAAGTTGCTTTGCAGGGTTTCGCCCTCGGCCAGCAAGCTGCGGCTGACGATCAGCGAAGTGCCCAGTTCGGCGAACTTGAGGATGTTGATCGACGCGTCCAGTAACTCGCTTGCCGGCAGCTGGAACTGGAATTCATTGATTCGGTAGGTCATGGAACACAGCTCTCGTGATTAGCTCTTGGACTTTGGAAACGCGGCATTGATGTTGGCGTCAATGCTCGCCTTGACACCCTGGCCATCAGGCGTGGCGCCAGCCCCGCCGCCGTTGTTCAGGTGCAGCACGCCGCCGGTATTGAACTCGGCATCACCGCTGGCATAGAAGCTGATTTGCACGCCAGTCAGGTTGATCTGGCCGCTGGCATTGAGCTCCAGGATGCTTTCACCACAGACCAGCCGCAGGTTCTCGCCCACTTCAATGACGTAGCTCTGGCTGATGCTGTCGGTCTTGCGCTGGCCCACCGACAGAATGTCTTCCTGCTTGACGATACGCAGACGGTTGTTGCCGATGGTCACCGTCTCGTCATGCCCGATGCTCTTGTTGCGGTCGTAGCCCACCGAGTGGCTTTCATCGACCTCGACCACGATGTCCTGATTGCGCTCGGCATGGATGTACAACTGCTCGGCGCCTTTTTTGTCTTCCATGCGGATTTCGTTGAAATTCGCCGGCGTGCCACCCTTGCTCGAACGGCTTTTCATGCCGCTCTGGGTGGCGTTTTCCGGCAGGTCGTAGGGCACGGTCTGTTCGGCGTTGTAGACGCGACCGGTGATGATCGGCCGGTCCGGGTCGCCTTCGAGGAAGCTGACGATGACTTCCTGGCCGATCCGCGGGATCTGCATCGAGCCCCAGTTTTTACCGGCCCAGGACTGCGACACGCGAATCCAGCACGAGCTGTTTTCGTTGGACTGATCATGCCGGTCCCAATAGAAATGCACCTTCACCCGACCAAACTGATCGGTCCAGATTTCCTCGCCTTTGGGGCCCACCACCAACGCGGTCTGCGGGCCCTTGACGATGGGGCGGTGGGTGTTGGGCAGCGGGCGGTAGCTTTGTTGGGCGTCGATGCAGGTCAGGCTGCTTTCGAACTGTGCCGAAGGCGCACCGCCGCCGGTTTCCCCGCTTTCCTGGGAAATGTAATAGCGGGCGCCGACGATCAGGTATTCACGGTTCTGGTCCTGGCGGCTGAAGCCGGTGAGGCTGAACAAATGACCCGAGCCCAGGCCTCGGGCGTTGCCGGCCAGCTCGACCTGTTCGTGCAGGGTCTGCAAGGCTTCGATGCGGGTGCGGGCGTAATGTTCGCCGTCTTCGCTTTGCACATAAGTGCCGGGGTAGTCGTACAGCGGATAATCGCCGGCGGTGTGCGGACGGGGCATGGCCGAGCGCACGTCGATACGCGCGCTGGGGCGCTGGAAATCATAGTCGTTGAGTTCCAGCGAACCCGGCTGGACTTCCTGGGCCAGGTGCCAATCGTGGATGTGATCGCGTTCGCGCTGCTGCTCATTCCTGGGGTAGTAGGG
>CAYNGZ010000562.1:0-1795 GCA_964396695.1 uncultured Pseudomonas sp. | reverse complement strand
GTTTGCGTGCCTTATGCAGATCTCAAGCTTGAATGTCGGCCTCGAAGAGCCAAAGTGACCTGACCCCAAGAAGAGAGAGTTACGTGAAAAGTAAAGGAAAGCAGCTAGTGACCTGCACCCAATTTCGGGACAGTTGGCGAATAGAGGAATTTCAAGCCGAACGGTCCCAATTACTTTCCCGCAACGCGGCGGAGGCGTTCCGCGGGTGGAAATCCTCAGGGCGCGCTGCGGGTTGGAGTTGCCTCGGTTTGATGGCCACCCGGGCAACTCCACTCACTTCCACGAGCTCAGTTTGGCGAGGTCACGCCAATTGGTGTCAAACCCGTCGAATTGCACCAAGGCGGCGCCAGACGGGTGCCGACAGCAGCAGCAATCCAGCCGCGA
Source organism: uncultured Pseudomonas sp. (assembly GCA_964396695.1). Taxonomy (GTDB): domain Bacteria; phylum Pseudomonadota; class Gammaproteobacteria; order Pseudomonadales; family Pseudomonadaceae; genus Aquipseudomonas. The sequence continues at coordinate 1,411 of CAYNGZ010000562.1, read as the reverse complement.
CTGCGGTCGCGCTGCCAGGCTCGGGAACTGGTGCGGTGTAGGTCCAGCCAGAGTCACTGGTGAGCGTGGCACCGGAGCTTAGTTCCAGCCAGTAGTCCGTGGTTCCTTCGGTCGAGGCGTAGGTCCAAATCGGCGCGAAGGGGTTTTGTCCGTTCAGCAACTGCATCGAGTTGTTTTGCGAACCCGCGCCGCTGATGGAAAATGATTCGCCGTTGGCGACGGTGATGCTGGCCTGCTGTCCGTTATCAATGATGCTGGTGCCGCTGTATTGCGCGCTAAGGTTGAGGATGCGCGAGTTGTCGGTGAATAAAAACGGACTGAGGTTAATGTTGAAACTCAGCGACACGGCGGAGTTGGCGGGGTCGCTGGTGTAAAGCAGGCCGGTGGTGACTTCATGCAGGGTCACGGTGATCGGTCCAGATCCGTGGAAGGTCACTACGTCGCTCGCCCTTGCGGAATAGCCCCCGGATGCGCCGGCGGCGTATGCCCCATAGCCTTGTGCGCCGGTCGCGCTCGCATACTGCAGGGAACCGAAACCTGCCACGGCCGAGACCGAAGCTTGGGCTGTGATGTCGGCATAGACACCCGGGTTGGCGAAGCTGGGGGTCGTCAGTTGAACCGAAGCCTGCCGGGCCAGCGTCGTGGGCGAAAGGGTGGGATACTGGTTTACCAAAAAACCTCCCTGCGCGCCGCCGATCAATGCTATGACACTGCCATCGACGTCGAGTTCCTGCGCCAAGGCCGCTCCGGACATCAAACTGAAGCTGCCCAGCAGGGCGGCCACGCCCCAGATTCGAACCTTGCCTTCAAGCTTGCCGTCTATCGCGCGGATCTTCATAGAAACTTATTGATAACTGCTTTGATTCGCCCCTGCGTGCTGAGGGCTGCACGGATACGGGAGATTTGTTTTTTTGGATACACCGGACTTTCAGAAGTGCTTTATCCTCTGCGACTCACAATGTCAACCGGCAGGCTTTGCTGGTCGTGGCACAGTTTGCCTTTCTGGACACCAAACATTACCAATTTCGCGCGGAAGCCGTGCTCCACGATTCTTCGCCGTCCCCCGACACTAAAATCTGACCGCTCCTGCCCGAATCTCAGGAACTTGCCACCGGAGTTCCAGCCACAATCGACGGCCCGCCGGTCGTCAGGGCTGACGCCGCCTGCCCGCTCGCTTTATCCAGCGCCTTGAGCATCAGTGGGATGAAACGGGCGGCCTGCTGGCGCAGCTCTGCCTCCGCATTCTTGTCGCGGCGTACCAGCCTTGACAGCATACTGTTCAGCCAGCCCTCCAGCAGCGCATCCTGGTTATCGACAAAAATTCTGGCCAGATGGCCGGTAGTAGCCTGACTCATTGCCCCATCCCCTAGTTGGTATTTTTATATTGCGGAGCGGCCAGTCTAGCACTTAT
>CAYNGZ010000561.1:0-1798 GCA_964396695.1 uncultured Pseudomonas sp. | reverse complement strand
AATCCGGTTGCGCAAGCGATCAATCAGAATGTCGTGATCGACCCGGTCGAAGAATCGTAACTGATCCATAAATCCCACCTATCCAAAAACAGGTGGCGCGTTCAGCGCGTGAGGTCAGGCGTGAAATCAAATCATTCCGGCGCGGTGGCCATTCGTGGCGGAGTTACTTCATTTTTTGTGGCCTGATATCTACCACCGTCCCCGCCTGCACATCTTTGAGCGGTGAAAGTAAGTGCGGCGAAATATTCCAGCGTTGGCCGTTGTCGGTTACCACTGTGACGGTCTTGCGGTTGAATTTCATGACGGTACCGGACAAGCGCTCATCACGTGGTGAGTCAAAGCTTACCCGTGCTCCTGGATGGAACTGCATCATCGATTTGTGAGCCTCCAACGACTCCAGCATCTTCAGGCGTTCGATAATGTGATGATTCAACGTCACTAATTCATCGACACTCAGATGATCAATATTGATACTCATGATGCCCTCCAATTCCAGGGTAGTAGCGCCTCAAAGTCTTCAACCGATTTAGCCTGCGGTATTCGTTCCAGTACGTGGCGTAGCCACGTATAGGGCTCCTGGCCGTTAGCTTTGGCGGTCTCGACCAGACTGTAGATCTGCGCACTGGCTGCGGCGCCCTTGGGTGTATCACTGAGTCGAGTCAGCCGAAGGGAATTTCACCCCTCGGCTGCTCACAGAACCGTACGTGACAGTCTCCCGTCATACGGCTCTTGATCACACATTCGATGCACGTAGTAAATACCAATGCGCGAACAGCTCCGGATTCTCTCTTCGGACAAGACGCAGCCGATGCTCCGCTTGACGTATAGAGATTCGGTACTTGCTCTTCATCCATTTGAGCAGGCGCGATTGCAACGCGCTCCACAATCGATAGCTGAAGTTTCTGTACCAGAATTTACCGTAGTATTCGATCCATCCTCGAATCACAGCGTTGTACCTGCGAGAAAAATCCCTCAGGTTGTCCGTAGTGGATCGATGGATGCGCCAGTGTTTGATTGTGTCTACCATCCTGCGCATTGCCTTCATCGTAAGCGTCCGAGCTACACCGCCTTGTAACTCAAACCTTAATCCGTTTAAACCACTGGTTCACGCGCTCGCACTCAAATGCTGCTGGATCAAAAACATCTCCATGCCATTCAACCATCGCGTCATGCTCTGGATGATCGGGGTTGGCCATCGCCTCCAGAAAGTCCTCATAACCAGGCCCGCCACCCACGTCTTCCGGCGGGCAAGCATTGGCGCCCTCGATGCAGTACGGCACCTGAGGACAGGCAATAGCGGGTAGCGTTTTTTCGACCTTGATACTGTGGTGCCAACTGTCACCAAAGTCGTAGAGATAATTGAATGTCCGCTTTCCGTTCAGCGCCTTGATCAGCGTTTTACGGGCTTCCGGGTTTACCGTCGGCCCCCAACCATCAGGGTCGGGCATGCCGTAATTCTCACCGGCAATTTCAAACTCATGCAGATGGCTATCACTCCAGCCCATCACGACCTGGATGACATGGTGCAATTTGCCCAAGGTGATGTTTTCAGGCACCGCGAACCGACGCCAAATCGTCGGAGTGATCCACTTCAGCTCAATGTGCAGCAGCAACAGGTCGGAGGCGGGTTTGGGTAAACGGACAGTTTTAACCATGGATCAGGCGGCCTCGCAGTGTTCAGAGTGGTTCAAAGAAATATTCCAGGGCAGCAGCTCGCTCACCCGATTGATCGGGTGCTCGGCAATGTGCTCAAGCACGTAGGTCAGATACGCCTGCGGGTTCAATCCGTTTAGCTTGG
>CAYNGZ010000560.1:0-1814 GCA_964396695.1 uncultured Pseudomonas sp. | reverse complement strand
TACCGGCCTGTCACGCCGGGGGTCGCGGGTTCGAGTCCCGTCCGCTGCGCCATATCTGCCTCAAGGCCCACTGAACGCCTTGAGCCACGAAGAGAGCCGCTGGCTACTTCGAGTCGATAGCAAAGACCCTGGTCGAAAGACCGGGGTTTTTTGTTTGCGGATTTCGCTATTTCAATGTGGCGCTCACGTTCTCCTCTGCCAAAAAACCGCCTGTGCTGGCGGTTTTTTGTAAGCTCGATCAATCAGAAGTCGAATTTGTCTCGCAGGCCGTAATACCAGGCGCCCAGTGCCGCGAATGGCGTGCGCAGCAGTTGACCGCCCGGGAACGGGTAGTGCGGAAGGTCGGCAAAGGCATCAAAGCGCTCTGCCTGGCCGCGCAAGGCTTCGGCCAGAACTTTGCCTGCCAGATGCGTGTAAGTCACCCCGTGGCCGCTACAGCCCTGCGAGTAATAGATATTGTCGCCCAGGCGTCCGACCTGCGGTAAGCGCGACAAGGTCAGCAGGAAATTGCCGGTCCAGGCGTAATCGATCTTCACATCCTTGAGTTGCGGGAACGCCTTGAGCATCTTCGGTCGAATGATTGCTTCGATGTTTTCCGGATCCCGAGCGCCGTACACGACTCCGCCACCGAAGATCAGGCGCTTGTCGCCAGAAAGGCGATAGTAGTCGAGCAGGTAATTGCAGTCTTCGACGCAATAATCCTGAGGCAGCAAGCTCTTTGCCAGCGCATCGCTCAGGGGTTCGGTAGTGATCACCTGGGTGCCGCACGGCATTGATTTGGCGGCCAGTTCCGGAACCAGATTACCCAGGTAGGCGTTGCCGGCGACGATGATGAACTTGGTCCTGACCTTGCCTTGAGGTGTGTGCACCACCGGATTGGCGCCGCGCTCGATGCGTACGGCTGGCGACTGTTCGTAAATGGTCCCGCCCAGCGACTCGACGGCCGCGGCTTCGCCCAGGGCGAGGTTGAGTGGGTGGATGTGGCCGCCACTCATGTCGAGCATGCCGCCCACGTATTGATCACAGGCCACGACTTCGCGCATGCGGGGCTTGTCCAGGAGTTCGAGCTGGGTGTGGCCGTAGCGCTCCCACAGGCGCTTCTGAGACTCCAGGTGGCCCATTTGCTTGCTGGTGATGGCGGCAAACACGCCACCGTCCTTCAGGTCGCACTGGATCTGGTATCTGGCCACGCGGTCGCGAATGATCTTGCCGCCTTCGAACGCCATTTGCCCAAGCGCTTGCGCTTGCCTGGGGCCAACACTGCGCTCGATCACATCGATATCGCGGCTGTAGCTGTTAACGATCTGACCGCCATTGCGGCCTGAAGCGCCGAAGCCGACTTTGGCAGCCTCCAGGACCGTTACCCGAAACCCGTTTTCCAGCAGGAACAACGCGCTGGAGAGGCCGGTATAGCCCGCGCCAATGACGCAGACATCAGTCTCCACGTCATCCTGTAGCAATGGGCGCGACGGGGCGGCGTTGGCCGACGCGGCGTAATAGGATTCCGGATAAGGGATGTTCGCCATCCTGCAGCCTCTGTTTAATATATTTTACGAGTGCTCCGATCCTACCTGAGTTAAAAATCGACTGCCAGCCACCCTGAATATCTTCTTTGCAGTACTAAAATTAAATATTTTGCATATTCATAGGGTTAGGTGAAAAAAAGGTGTTGACACCCCTCCGGAATTCCGTAGAATGCCGCCTCACAGCAGGCACGTAGCTCAGTTGGTTAGAGCACCACCTTGACATGGTGGGGGTCGTTGGTTCGAGTCCAATCGCGCCTACCAAACAAAATCCGCTCTGCTGGGCGGTCT
>CAYNGZ010000559.1:0-1842 GCA_964396695.1 uncultured Pseudomonas sp. | reverse complement strand
TGGCCCATGTTCCTTACGCGACAGCGCGGCCTCGAAGAGGGGGCGGACCCTCTTACAGATCAACGCGTTCGGCGTAAGAGCTGGCGTAGCCTGCGATGTTTTTATCAGTCCGGCTCGCAGCCCTTGAGCACCAGGCGAATGATGGTCTGCGCCGCCGCTTCGTAGTCGCTTTCATCCAGCTTCGCCTTGCCGGTGACGGCGGAGATCTGCCAGTCGAAGTCGGCGTAGGTCTGGGTCGCGGCCCAGATGCTGAACATCAGGTGGTTGGGGTCGATCGGGGCGATCTGGCCGCTATCGATCCAGGTCTGGATGCAGTCGATGTTGTGCTTGGCCTGGGCGTTGAGCTGTTCGACCAGGTCGGCGCTCAGGTGCGGTGCGCCGTGCATGATCTCGCTGGCAAACACCTTGGATGCAAACGGCAGGTCGCGGGAGATGCGAATCTTCGAGCGAATGTAGCCGCTGAGCACGTCGCTGGGCACGCCATCGGCATTGAACGGGGTCGAGGCCTGGAGAATCGGCTCGATGATGCTTTCCAGGACCTCGCGGTAGAGGTTTTCCTTGGATTTGAAGTAGTAATAGACGTTGGGCTTGGGCAACCCCGCCTTGGCCGCGATGTCACTGGTTTTGGTCGCAGCGAAGCCTTTGTCGGCAAATTCTTCACTGGCGGCACGCAGGATCAGTTCTTTGTTGCGCTCGCGGATAGTGCTCATAAACCAGGTGATTCCTTGCCGATACTGGCGGTTGCGCATGGTAGCACCGGCCTCGCGCGGCGCTCAAGAATGCCCTTGAGCGGTGCGACACGCTATGCTGCGCACCATTTATTCCCGAAGGAAACCATGATCCATGGCAGGAAGCAGTTTGCTGGTGCTGATTGACGATATCGCCGCCGTACTCGATGACGTCGCGCTGATGACCAGGATGGCCGCGAAGAAGACCGCCGGCGTGCTGGGTGACGACCTGGCGCTCAACGCCCAGCAGGTATCCGGTGTGCGCGCCGAGCGGGAAATTCCGGTGGTCTGGGCTGTGGCCAAGGGCTCGTTTCGCAACAAGCTGATCCTGGTGCCGTCAGCGCTGGCCATCAGTGCTTTCGTCCCGTGGTTGGTCACACCCTTGCTGATGGTCGGTGGCGCCTACTTGTGTTTCGAAGGCTTTGAAAAGCTCGCGCACACGCTCCTCCACAGCAAGGCTGAAGATCAGGCAGAGCACGTGCAGTTGGTCGAAGCCGTCGCTGATCCGGCGACGGATCTGGTGGCGTACGAGCAGAACAAGATCAACGGTGCAGTGCGCACCGACTTTATCCTGTCGGCTGAAATCATCGCCATTGCCCTTGGCACCGTGGCCGGTGCCACGCTGATGCAGCAGGTGATCGTGGTGTCAGGCATCGCGATCGTCATGACCGTCGGCGTTTATGGTCTGGTGGCGGGCATCGTCAAGCTCGACGACCTGGGCCTGTGGCTGACCCGCAAGCCCGGGCAGATGGCCAAAAGCATCGGCGGCGCGATCCTGCGCGCCGCGCCGTACATGATGAAAAGCCTCTCGGTGATTGGTACAGCGGCAATGTTCCTGGTCGGCGGCGGGATCCTGACCCACGGCGTGCCGGTGGCGCATCACTGGGTCGAAGGTGTGAGCCAGAGCGTTGGCGGCTTCTCATGGCTTGTGTCGGGCTTGCTCAATGCGGCGGCAGGGATCGTTGCGGGTGCGGTGGTGTTGGCGGGTGTGATGGGCGTCAGCAAACTCTGGAAAGCAGTGAAAGGCTGAAAAGATCGCAACCTGCGCTGAGCGCGTTTCTCTGTAGGAGGGGCCGCCCCCTCTTCGAGGCCGCGCTGTCGCGTAAGGAACATG
>CAYNGZ010000558.1:0-1869 GCA_964396695.1 uncultured Pseudomonas sp. | reverse complement strand
GTGTCGCCGGGGCTGAGGTTCCGGGCGCCGCAATCCAGGTGGCGGATGTCCGGCTGCAGTTCTGCGCCGTGGGCCAGGCGGGTCAGCGGGCCGACCAGATCGGTGTTCGGGCCGAACTCCATCGGGGTCTCGCCGGCACCGATTTCCAGGTCGCCGCCCATGCCGGCGGTCAGGTTGACGATGATGTCGACGTCCGCCTCGCGAATGCGCTCCATCACTTCACGGTACAGCGCCACGTCGCGGCTGAACTTGCCGGTTTCAGGGTTGCGCACGTGGCAGTGGACCACGGTGGCCCCGGCCTTGGCGGCTTCTACCGCGGCAGCGGCGATCTGTTTTGGGGTGACCGGCACGTGTGGGCTCTTGGCGGTCGTGTCGCCAGCACCGGTGAGTGCGCAGGTGATGATGACGTCGTGGTTCATGGTGGATTTTTCCTTCAGGCCTGATGTTCTGGGCGTAGTTTTTTGGGGCGTAGTTTTGGGGCGTAGCGATCCCGCTCGCAGCCGAAACCGGCTGCGAAGAGGGGGTTCAATCCGGGTTATTTACTGGTCAGTTGCAGGTTGTCGGCGGCCGGTTTGCCGTCGAAGGTGGTCACGCCTTCAAGCCAGCGCTGTTTGTCTTGCGGGTGATCCTTGAGCCATTGTTTGGCCGATTCAAAGGCGTCCTTGTGATCGAGCAGCGGTTGCATCATCCGGCTCTCGTCTTCGGCGGTGAAGGTCAGGTTGCTGAGCAAGCGGCTGACGTTCGGGCACTGGCTGGCGTAGTTCGGGGCGGTCACGGTCCAGACGGTGGCCGAGCCTTCGTTCGGGCCCAGAGCGTCCTGGCTGCCGGTGAGGTAGGTCATTTTCACGTTGACGTTCATCGGGTGCGGCGCCCAGCCGAAGAACACCACGGCTTCCTTGCGCCGCACGGCGCGATCCACTGCCGCGAGCATGCCGGCTTCACTGGATTCGACCAGCTGGAATTTGCCCAGGCCAAACTGGTTCCTGGCAATCATTTCCTTGATCTGGGTGTTGGCGCCCGAACCGGGTTCGATGCCGTAGATCTTGCCGCCCAGTTCTTTTTCGAACTTGGCGATGTCAGCGAAGGTTTTCAGTCCCTTGTCAGCCAGGTAGGTCGGCACGGCCAGCGTGGCGCGGGCGTCTTTGAGGCTGGGTTCAGCCAGGACGGTCACCTGCTTGCCGTCGATGAACGGGGTGATGGTCTGGGTCATCAGCGGGTTCCAGTAGCCGAGGAACAGGTCCAGGCGCTGGTCGCGGATGCCGGCGAAGATGATTTGCTGGGACGCACTGGTTTGTTTGGTCTTGTAGCCGAGGCCATCGAGCAGAACCTGGGTCATGGCGCTGGTGGCGATCACGTCGGTCCAGTTCACCAACCCCATGCGCACGTTCTGGCACGCGGCGGGGTCGGCAGCCATCGCGCCGGAACTCAAGAAAACGGTACCGCTGAGTGCAAGAACACAGCTGCTGATCAGTCGTTTCATGGTGGGATCCTCGGCAGGTCGTTATTGTGGGTTCTGGCATCTGTCGTGCCGGTGATGTCACGTTACGCAGCTGAACAGGGCGCAAAACGCACAGTGGCGACCAGCTCTTGCACTGCAGCGACCTGTGCGCTTGTCTGTCGTTTGCAAGTGGCGTATCAATGTCCACACGCTGCCCGCCATCCGAGTGCGTTCCATGTCCCAGGATTTCTACTTTCTGTTGATGCCGGGTTTCTCGGCGATCGGTTTCATCTCGGCGATCGAACCGCTTCGGGTGGCCAACCGTTTTCGCGGCGAGCTGTACCGCTGGCACGTGTTGAGCGCCGACGGTGGCCCGGTATTGGCGAGCAACGGCATGTCGCTCAACGCCGAGTCGGCCATGGAGCCCCTGA
>CAYNGZ010000557.1:0-1912 GCA_964396695.1 uncultured Pseudomonas sp. | reverse complement strand
CCAGTATCGAACTTTCATCGACTATCCTCCGCCAGCTTTAACTGGCGCACTATCCAATCGGTTACCAACAACTGAGCGATCTTGGACGGCAGCAACCAGTCTAGTCAGGGTGTATTCGCCCGACTCAAAAGTTCGCCACTTTCGCCATATGGCTCTATACTTTCGCCAAATGGCAAGCGCGAGGTAGCCTCCCATGACAGCTCAAGTCGAAACACATCATTACCAATCTCAGGATCCAACCAAGCCGCTGCAGCTATTATTTGGTAGCCGGCCACCCCGCGCGCGAACTGCATTCGAGATTCATGAGCTGATCGAAAAAGGGTTTCCTTCAGATGTGGTGATCAGCTTCGTTCAGTCCATCAATCGATTCAAAGACAAGCAGGTTTTCGTCAAAATCATTGGAATTTCTGATCGCACCCTTCAACGCCGCATCAAGAACCCGGAGCCGCTGACGTCCGAGCAAAGCAGCAGTGCCTGGCGGTTAGCCAAAATATTCAGTAAAGCAGAGGAGGTTTTTGGTGACCGGCAGGAAGCCGCGAACTGGATGGTAACGCCCGCGCTTGGGCTTGAGGGGCGCGCACCAATGGATTTACTGACCACTCAGGTGGGCTTTGAGCTGGTCGATGATTTCCTGACCCGTATGGAATATGGAGTCTATTCTTGATGGACTTACCGCTTGGAAGCAAGGAGCTATACCTCTGGAGGTTGGACCGCAAGGAGCACTCTGCTACATGGTTCAGTGGGATCGGCGCAGAATTGGGTGGTGGTCGCTGGAATTCGAAGGGAGTAAAAGCGGTATACAGCTCTGCCGATCCTTCTACGGCCATCCTTGAAGTCGCCGTCCATAAAGGCTTTCGTGCACTCGATGCTGTCCCCCATGTACTGACTGGCGCACGCGTCATCGATCTGTCCCATGTGCATCGCGTGCCCCCTGACGATGTCCCAAACCCAAACTGGCTGGTACCGGGTACACCTGGCCTTGGCCAACAGAAATTCGGAGATGATCTGCTGGCGCAGCACCCATTCATCCTGATTCCATCGGCAGTCTCTCGACATAGCTGGAACATCATAATGAATCCAGATTTGGCTGAAGGGCTGTTTGAGGTCGTCCGGCAAGAGAGGTTTGCCCTCGATACGCACTTGAACCCGCCAGTTAGCTGACAAGCCTCCCATTAAGGACAACTCGGATCGGCAGTTTCTCTCTTGCCGCTACCCGTCACTTCCTTTGAACCTGTAAACCATTTCAGCATCGTATTTAACGAATAGCGCCAGGCCTTTCAAACGCCTGTTCTCAGGATGTTGCCGCCCTGGCCGTTGTTACGCATTTGCGCCCTTGAGTGGTCGTCAACGCTCGGGTAATGTCAACAGACCCACAGGATAGAGCACGCTCATGACTTCCAAGCTGGAACAACTCAAACAATTCACCACCGTGGTGGCCGATACTGGCGACTTCGAGGCAATCGCTCGCGTTAAACCGGTGGATGCCACCACCAACCCTTCCCTGCTGCTTAAAGCGGCGGCCATTCCTGCTTACGCCGATTTGCTGAACGCCTGTGTCAGGGACTGCAAGGGCGACGTGGGCCTGGCCAGCGACCGTTTCGGTGTCGCGGTTGGTCAAGAGATTCTGAAAGTGATTCCGGGGCGTATTTCCACTGAAGTGGATGCGCGCCTGTCGTTCGACACCGATGCCATGCTCAAGCGCGCGCATCGCCTGATCGACCTGTACGACAAAGCCGGGATTGGCCGTGACCGCGTACTGATCAAGATTGCTTCCACCTGGGAAGGCATCCGCGCCGCCGAGAAGCTGGAACGCGAAGGTATTCAGACCAACCTGACCCTGCTGTTCTCTTTCGCTCAGGCGATTGCCTGCGCCGAGGCCGGGGTGTTCCTTATCTCGCCGTTCGTGGGCCGC
>CAYNGZ010000556.1:0-1923 GCA_964396695.1 uncultured Pseudomonas sp. | reverse complement strand
GCGAACGGCAGGTCGATCATCGCATCGATGATCTTGCGTCCGGGGAAGGTGTAGCGCACCAGCACCCAGGCCAGCAACGTGCCGATGATGCCGTTGATGATCGCGGCGTACAGCGCGGTGCCGAAACTGAGCTTCAACGCCGCCAGCACCCGTGGCGCCGAGACGATTGCCCAGAACTGATCCCAGGTGAGTTGGGCGGCATGCACGAACATCGCCGCCAGGGGTATGAGCACAATCAGACTGAGGTACACCAAGGTGTAGCCCAGCGTCAGCCCGAAGCCGGGTATGACGGGGGAAATACGACGCGACATAAAAGTCCTTGGTTGAGAACGCGCAAAGCCCCGACGGTTAAATCGGGGCTCGTTAATCAGCTATTTCAGGTTACTGCGCCTGATAGATCTGGTCGAACACGCCGCCGTCATTGAAAAATTTCGGCTGGGCGGATTTCCAGCCACCAAAGTCCTTGTCGATGGTCACCAGCTCCAGGGTCGGGAACTGTTTGGCGTACTTGGCGGCCACGTCCTTGTCACGTGGACGATAGAAGTTTTTCGCGGCGATCTCCTGACCGGCCGGGCTGTACAGGTGCTTGAGGTAGGCTTCGGCGATCTGCTCGTTGCCCTTCTTCTCGGCGTTCTTGTCGACGACCGCCACTGGCGGTTCGGCGAGGATCGACAGCGACGGCACGACGATGTCGAATTTGGCAGCACCGCCCTCTTCTTTCAGCGCCAGGAAGGCTTCGTTTTCCCAGGCCAGCAACACGTCACCCTGACCGTTGTTGACGAAGGTAATGGTCGAACCGCGAGCACCGGTGTCCAGCACGGGAACGTGCTTGAACAGGGTCTGCACGTATTCTTTGGCCTTGGCTTCGTTACCGCCGTTGGCTTTCAGGCCATAGGCCCAGGCTGCAAGGAAATTCCAGCGCGCACCGCCGGAGGTCTTCGGGTTCGGGGTGATCACCTCAACACCGTTTTTGGTCAGGTCACCCCAGTCCTTGATGCCTTTAGGGTTGCCCTTGCGCACCAGGAACACGATGGTCGAGGTATACGGCGTGCTGGCGTCCGGCAGGCGTTTTTGCCAGTCGGCCGGCAGGGTCCTGCCGAGTTTGGCGATTTCATCGATATCACCGGCCAGTGCCAGGGTCACCACGTCGGCCCGCAGACCATCAATCACCGCCCGGCCCTGCTTGCCCGAACCACCGTGGGATTGCTGGATCTTCACGTTGTCGCCCGCATGCTCTTTCTTCCAGAAGTTGATGAACTCGGCGTTGTAGTCCTGATACAGCTCACGGGTCGGGTCGTACGACACGTTGAGCAGTTCGTAATCCTTGGCAACCGCGGAACCGGCAAAGATGGCACTGGCCAGAGCGGCCAAAGCGTAACGGCGAATCGACGACATGGTGCAGCTCCTGAATTCTTTTGTGTTGGCTGTTCTTATGGTTTTTCCGGAAGCGGTTGCCAGTTGAGTAGTGCTTCAGCTCGGCTTGTTGCCCGGGTTCTGCAAACGGAATTTCTCTTTGCGTTCGATCTGAACCACCTGGGCGTTGTGCACGGTGATTTCCACCGCCCCAAAGCGCAGATCACGCAGTGCGCTCTGGATCTCGCGCAAAATGGTTGCTTCATCCTGGCCGTCAACGCTACGTAGAGATGCGCTCATGGTGCTGCTCCTTCAATGGGATGTGCCTGGCAGTGGCGGCACTGCTTGCGGCGTGAGAGCAATAGTAGAGAGGCGCAGATATTCTTAAAAATACTGTTTAAGAATGCTTATATAACCTAAAGATATTATTTGAAGGGGCAACGGTTTGCGCGGGGTGTAGGTGCCGGAAGATCAAAAGATCGCAGCCTGCGGCAGCTCCGGAGGGTTACCCACGTAGGAGGGGCCGCCCCCTCTTCGAGGCCGCGCTGTCGCGCAAGGAACATAGGCCAG
>CAYNGZ010000555.1:0-1928 GCA_964396695.1 uncultured Pseudomonas sp. | reverse complement strand
TGCCACCGTGGCGCATTGACGCCTCGGCGTGGGCGAGTCCATCCAATTACATTGGGATTGGTGTGCTGCCGAAGGCTGCGATCTTTTGCCCCTCCATCACCCGCATCAATCATCCTGTTCAGCCCGCCCTCCCCGCGCCTAGACTCGGTCCATTCCAATAAATGGTAGGCCGCCATGTCCGAGACGTTGCTCAGTTCCCGTAATCTGGCTTTCGAGCTGTATGAAGTCCTCGATGCCGAGGGCCTGACCCGGCGCGAGCGTTTCGCCGAGCACAACCGCGAGACGTTCGACGCTGCCATCGCTACCGCGCGCAGCATTGCCGAGAAGTGCTTTGCCCCGCACAACCGCAAGGGTGACGAGAACGAGCCTCGCTACGAAGACGGCAAGGCGATCCTGATTGCGGAAGTTAAACCTGCGGTGGACGCGTTTCTGGAAGCCGGCTTTCTCAACGCAGCTCGCAGTTTCGAGGCCGGCGGCATGCAGTTGCCGACCCTGCTCTCGCAAGCGTGCTTTGCGCACTTCCAGTCCGCCAACGCGGCGACGACGTCCTATCCGTTCCTGACCATGGGCGCAGCCAACCTGATCGAAAGCTTCGGCACCGATGAGCAGAAACGGCGCTTCCTGCAACCGATGATCGACGGCCGCTTCTTCGGCACCATGGCCCTGACCGAACCTCACGCCGGCTCTTCGCTGTCGGACATCCGCACCCGCGCCGAACCGGCCGCCGATGGCACGTATCGACTCAAGGGCAACAAGATCTTCATCTCCGGCGGTGACCACCCACTGTCGGAAAACATCGTGCATATGGTGCTGGCCAAGCTGCCGGATGCGCCTGCGGGCGTGAAAGGCATTTCGCTGTTTATCGTGCCTAAATTCCTGGTCAACGATGACGGCAGCCTGGGCAAGCGCAACGACGTGCTGTTGGCCGGGTTGTTTCACAAGATGGGCTGGCGCGGCACCACCTCCACCGCGCTGAACTTCGGCGACAACGGAGAGTGTGTCGGCTATCTGGTGGGCAAGCCGCATCAAGGCCTGGGCTGCATGTTCCAGATGATGAACGAGGCACGGATCGGCGTCGGCATGGGTGCGGTGATGCTCGGTTACGCCGGTTATTTGTACTCGCTGGAATACGCCCGCGAGCGCCCGCAAGGTCGCCTGCCGGACAGCAAGGACCCGAACACTGCGCCGGTGTCGATCATCCAGCACGCCGACGTCAAACGCATGCTGCTGACCCAGAAGGCATACGTCGAAGGCGCGTTCGACCTCGGTTTGTATGCGGCGCGACTGTTCGACGACACCACCACCCTCGAGACCGAAGCGGCGCGCAAACAGGCCCATGAACTGCTCGATTTGCTGACACCAATCGTCAAATCCTGGCCATCGGAGTTCTGCCTGAAGGCCAATGAACTGGCGATCCAGATCCTCGGCGGCCACGGCTACACCCGCGAATACCCGGTAGAGCAGTACTACCGCGACAACCGCCTGAACCCGATCCACGAAGGCACTCACGGCATTCAGTCGCTGGACCTCTTGGGGCGCAAGCTGGCGCAGAACGGTGGTGCGGGGCTCAAGCAATTGATCCGCCTGATCGCCAATACTGCCGAGCGCGCCCATACATACGAATCGTTAACCCCGTTGCGTGAACCACTGGAGAAACTGGTGGCGCGCTTGCAAACCGTGACCATTGGCCTACTGACCGATCTGGGGCAAGGCAAGGTCAACAGCAGCCTGGCGAACTCGGCGCTGTATCTGAAGGTTTTTGGTCACACGGTGATCGGCTGGCGTTGGCTGGAACAAGCGATCCGCGCAGAAGAAGGGTTGGCCAAGGGCAATGCGGCGGATATCGGCTTCTATAAAGGCAAGTTGCAAGCGGCACGGTATTTCCTGACATGGGAAGTTCCAGGTTGCCATCATGAACTGGCGATTCT
>CAYNGZ010000554.1:494-1932 GCA_964396695.1 uncultured Pseudomonas sp. | reverse complement strand
GAGAGTCGGCCCAGGTTCCGCAGAACGGCTGAAAAGCATCAGGAATGGGTCGGGGGCGCCGAGCGCCAGACCATTGCCGGCGCCTTGCACGGCATGAATATTGCCAACCCGGGTGCGTTCAATCGGGCGGTTGCCGGGTTGGCTGGCCAGGTGTAGCGCTCGCTCCTCCTGAATCCCGGCCTGGAGCTGCCGGAGTCAACGCGACCACAAGAACGGTCACAGCGGCTTGGGGGAGTAGAGCGCGCTCTGGAATTGCGGCACGTACTCATACTTGAGCATCTTTCCGAGCTTCAGGGCCTTGATGAATGTCGACAGGTTTCCGTCGGTCAGGTCGAGTCTTACCGTCGCGGCGCTTGTGCTGGAAGCATGACTGAGCTGGCGGGAGGTCGCATAGCCAGTGGTCAATTGCCCATGCTGGTCGACATTGATAAAGCTGTTGGTCACCATGGAGGTCTTGCTGGAAAGGTCATCCAGCTTGCTGGTTTCGAGGGCGACATCGACGTTGCCAGTCTGGCTGTCGAGGATCTCCACGACAACCGACTTGCCGGTCTCTCGATAATGGATGCCGGTCAGCCACTTGGGCAGGTTGTAGCCAACCACACCCCGCACCCTGGCTAGCTCGGTATTGACCGGAAGTTTCAGTACGTAGCCCCAGAAGTCGTTCGAGATCGCCTGGCCCATCAACGTCAGCGGTCCAAGGTTGGAGCCGCCCGGCCGGGTCGTGATGACCGAGAGACCAATTTCGTTGTAGCTGTCGTTGTCGCAATAGTGATAGGCGTAGGCGGTGAGTGCGACAAGGCCTCGGCCCGGCCAGACCTGGAGCGGCTGAACCGTCTCCAGGACTTTGGCGGGCATCAATTCCCGCAGCTTGTCCAGATCGGCGGTAAAGATCACCGTCACCCTGCTGTTCTTGTAGTAGAAATTTGGCGAGTAGGAATCAAAGCCAATGTCTACCTTCTGCTTCGCAAGTTCCCTGAACCAGGTCAGGTCGACTTCCGGGGCTTCGGATTCAATGACGGCGAGCGGTGGATTGGAGCGATAGCGGTCATACAGGCCGCCTTTGACCACGGGAACCTCATGGCCTGCGATGTGGATGGCCGTGGTTTCTGTCGGCCTGTCATCCGATACGCCATCGGCCCACGCGGGACTGAAGGCGGTACTCAGGACTGCACCTGTTGCAGCAAGATTGCGGATCTTCATTTTGACGGTACGTTGGGCGGTCATTGAAATCGGCTCTGCGTTTCAGCCAGGGATGCGCTGCGCCACCCATCGCCGATACTGACGAGCCCGGCATGCGTTGGAGGCTTGCTGCAGGATCAGCGCGCGCAGCGGCTACACCCCGGGATTCGTGGGCTTGCCCTGGCCTAGCTTTGTCATTTGGAACTTTGCTGCCGCCTTGTTGGCCCGTGGCACCCACCGACCGTTCTTTCCCCTCACC
>CAYNGZ010000554.1:0-484 GCA_964396695.1 uncultured Pseudomonas sp. | reverse complement strand
GTGCGGCCAGCGGCCTGTCTTTCCACCTGACCGGCGGCAACGCAGGGGCACTGTCTTTGCCGGCAAGCCAATTGCGCGGAAGGGTGGGGTCGAGGGCCAGGGCGGTACCGATGCCAATCATGTCTATGCCGCTGCGGACTACCTGCTCGGCCACTGGCTGGCGGCGGATGCCCCCTGTGACCATCACTGGCATCTTTGCCACGGCACGGATGTCGCGTGCGAATTCCACGAAGTAGGCCTCGCGGGCGAGTGTGCTGCCGTCGCGGACTTCGCCCTGCATGGCGGGGGCTTCATAGCTCCCGCCCGACAGCTCGACCAGATCGACGGCCAGCTCGTTGAGCATCTTCACGACCACGCGCGCGTCATCCGCGCTGAAACCTCCCCGCTGGAAGTCGGCGGAATTCAGCTTGACGGCAACTGCGAATCCGGAGGAAACCGTGGCCCGTACTGCCTTGACGATCTCGATCAGCAGGCGTGCGCGGTT
>CAYNGZ010000553.1:0-1938 GCA_964396695.1 uncultured Pseudomonas sp. | reverse complement strand
AAAAAACTACCAGGGCGATGCATTATGGGCCAGTTGGTCTATGGGACATCCTGAGCAACGCAGATTGAATTTTCGGTCCAATGCCGCGAATTGCAATATGTCTCGGGAGGCGCGCCATCCCATGTGATCGTTATGCTGTCTAAGGACGTGACAATCACAAAGGGCCGGCCAAAGGAATATTGGACGGTTTCCGCGAAGGGCCGGCGCGTCGCGCGGCTTTTTTGCGCGGAATGCGGAGTCCCGCTGTTTGACAAAAACGAGAAGCTTTCGCAATATTTGGCGGTTAAAGTCGGCAGCCTCGACGATCCAAGCGGCTTCCGCCCGCAAGCGAATATCTGGACAAAATCGGCGCAACCCTGGCACCATCTCGATGCGGCAATTTCCCGTTTCAAGGCGAACCCGGCGGGCAGTGGAGTCAGCCTGGTGGGGCGTTGATCGAGTGTCGCGAGCGCTTGGGTCAGCGGTTCATGCTGCAACAGCAGGGGCCTGAAGACACAGGCCCCGAACAGCATCAGCACGACGGTGAAATGCAGGAAACGGCACAGGACCAGCGCGCTCGACATCGATTACTGACTCACCTTGAAGCTGTATTTGCCATCGCTTTTATGAGTGTCGACCGATACTGCATGCCATTCGACTTTATAGTCACCGGCGGTCAGAGGTGCGGCGGGGGTGACGACCAGGGTCTTTTTATCGGCGCTTTCGGTAGCGATGCTTTTCACGGGAACGGCCACGCCGTCCTTGCTGATATCGACTTTGGTGAAACTGGCTTCAACCCCTTCGGAGAATACCAGGCGCAATTCGGCGGGGGCGCTAACGCTGCTGTCGGCGGCCGGCGTCGAACTTTTCAGGTGGGCATGGGCAAACACCGAGGAGGCGGCGAGCAGTGAGCCGAGCAGGGCAGTCACAGTCAGGGCTTTTTTGAGCAACATCGGTCAGCACCTATCAGGCAGATTGGAAGAGGCGCCAGTCTACCTTCGCCTCGCGCGCTGTACGACGTTTCGTTTCGCAGGTGGCGAATGCTAGTCTTGACCCATGCAGTTGCCAGGGAGCCCTTATGGGCAATCACAAAATCGAGATTCGTCGCAGCAACGTCGAGAAAATCCTGCTGGCCGCCGAGAAGGTCTTCGCCGAGAAAGGTTTTGGCAGCACGGCGATGGCCGACATCGCGAGAGAAGTGCAACTGCCGCGCTCCAATCTGCATTACTACTTCAGCACCAAAAACGAGCTGTACAGCGCGGTGCTGTTCGATTTGCTGGAGGTCTGGAAGCAGGATGCGCTGTGCTTCGAGATGTTCGATGATCCGCGGGTGGTGCTCAGCAGTTACATCCGCGCCAAGATGAACCATTCCCGCAGCCGGCCTTACGGCTCGAAGGTCTGGGCCAATGAGATCATCCACGGCGCGCCGACCCTGGGGGAAGCGCTGGACGCCAGCCTGTACGACTGGGCCAAGATGAAGGAAGCGAAAATTCGCCAATGGGTGGAAGACAAACGCATCCTGCCGGTGGAGCCTTCAAGCCTGCTGTACATGATCTGGGCCTCGACCCAGCATTACGCCGACTTCGATCATCAGATCAACATTCTCAACGACCATCAGCCGCTGTCGGACATGCAGTTCGAGCGCGCGGTGCAGACCGTGACCAGCGTGATTCTGCGGGGGATTGGGTTGGAGCCGTAACCAGATCGCTCCCACGTTCTACGCCGATCGTTCCCATGCTCCGCGCTCATCGAGAGTTGTGTAGAACGATGAGCGATGAGCGTGGGAACGATCTTCAGTTATGGGGCCACATGATAGGGATTCCTCGGATCATGGTTCCAGTCCAGAAATGCTTTGCCATTATCGACCGGCACCATCTCGATGCAGTCCTGCACCGGGCAGGTGATCTGGCACAGGTTGCAGCCCACGCACTCGTCGTCGATCACTTCATATTTGTGGGT
>CAYNGZ010000552.1:0-1943 GCA_964396695.1 uncultured Pseudomonas sp. | reverse complement strand
GGGGATGTCCGAATTTTTGTGTGAGGACCAGTGAGACTTGTCCACGGCGTCGGGCGTCGCTTGCGACGAACGCACGGCGCGGTGGGCAAGTCGGTGCCACATCTTACGCGGCTTCCTTCGTGAAGCGATCATCGTAGATGATCGCGAATTGATTCATCGCCTCTTTCCAGTCCTTGGCCGCGCGGCCCCATTCGGAGGTGATGTTCTTGAGGGCCAGCCAGATCAGCTTGGTGGCCGCGTCGTCACTGGGGAAGTGACCTCGGCTCTTGATGATCTTGCGCAGCCTGGCATGCACGCTCTCGATGGCATTGGTCGTGTAGATCACCCGCCGAATCTGCGGCGGGAAGGCAAAGAAGGGGATCACATGGCTCCAGGCGCGCCGCCAGGCCGCCACGACGGTGGGGAACTTGCGTCCCCAGGGGCCTTGCTCAAAACCGTCCAGTTCGGCCTGTGCCGCCTCGGCATTGGCCGCCGTGTAGATCGGCTTGAGCGCCGCCGCCAGCGTCTTGCGCTCCTTCCAACTGGCATAGTCCAGCGAGTTGCGTATCAGGTGCACGATGCAGGTTTGCAGCGTGGTGGCCGGGAACACCGCAGCCAGGGCCTCGGGCATGCCCTTGAGGCCATCGGTGACGGCAATGAGGATGTCATTGACGCCGCGCGTCTTGAGGTCGTTGAACACCTTCATCCAGAATTTGGCGCCCTCGCTGCCCTCGATCCACAGGCCCAGGATGTCGCGCGTTCCATCGCGCTGCACGCCCAAGGCCAGGTAGATGGCCTTGTTGCGCACCACCGCGTCCTCCTTGATCTTCACCCGTAGCGCATCGAAGAAGACCACCGGATACATGGGCTCCAGCGGGCGTGCCTGCCAGGCGGTGACTTCGGCCATGACGGCTTCGGTCACGGAGCTGATGAACTCGGGCGACACGTCCACGCCGTAGCTCTCGCGCAGAAAGCCCTGGATCTCGCGCATGGTCATGCCGCGCGCGTACATGGCGATGATCTTGTCGTCAAAACCGGTGAAGCGCCGCTCGTGCTTGGGGATCAGCAGGGGCTCAAAGCTGCCCTTGCGATCGCGCGGCACGTCCAGGCGCACAGCGCCCTCGCTGGTCAGCACGGTCTTGGCGCTGCTGCCGTTGCGGTGGTTGGCATCCTGGGCGGGCTGCCCCAGGTGGTGACCGAGTTCGGCGCCCAGCGCGCGCTCGATGAGGGCCTTCTTGAACGCCACCGTGGCGGCGTTGACGGCTTCTCCGGTCATCGGCCCCGTAACGAGCTGGTCAATCAGCTCCTTGGGAATCTTCGGCAGGGCCGCCGACATCGCGGCTATCGCCGCATTCTTCTCTTTCGTTTTGCTTGGCATATATGCTCCGGTTGGTCATCTTATGCCTCACACACAAAATTCAGGACAGGCTCCGTGAAGCGCCATTCGTACGTCCTGAAACACCGCCCTGAAGCAGCCGTTCAACCGGCTCAAGCTCTCCAGCCATCGTGAAACCTGTGACCGAAGGTCCGCTGTGTGGCACCCAGTTTGGAATACTGTATGGCGGTAGACGACCATATCCAGCTGAACTGAGCTATAGGTCCGAAAGCCAGTTCAAGACCCTTTGCCGACTTTGCGCAACCTCGGTATGCTGATGCAAATGAAGTACACGCTAGTTTGTGAGCGCGAACGCGACGGGCGATATTTCGCGGAAGTACCTGAATTGCCTGGAGTCATGGCCTACGAGTGCACGGTTGAAAGAACCAAAGCGAAAGCAGAGGCCTTGGCGCTGCGAGTGTTGGCAGATCGACTTGATCATGACGAAGCGAAGGCGCACAGCTTTTGCATTGATTTGTCGACCCCGGGGGAACGAAACCTTGATCCCATGAACTGACCTTTGATCCTCATAGCGCCTACGGGAGGAAGAAGTCGCCCCAGCGCGCTTGCCGGGACAGAAGGGTAAGAC
>CAYNGZ010000551.1:0-1949 GCA_964396695.1 uncultured Pseudomonas sp. | reverse complement strand
TCGGACGGCCAACGGTCGATCGGCTCCGCTGTCGCAGTTCGTCAAGTTCGAAACCGTGTACGAGGACGGCGTACGCTGGCGCCGCAACCGTTTTCCGGCTATCTCGGTCCGAGCCGATGTGATCGATGGGAAGCTGGCGCCCGACGTGGCGGCGCAAATCATCCCTCAACTCAAGTCCATCGAAGAACAACTACCTGCTGGGTATTTCATCGAAACCGGCGCAGCTAAGGAGGACGCCTGGATCGCCCAGAAGTCGATTCTGATTTGGATACCCCTGGTGGTGATCGCGACGCTCACTCTTCTGATGGTGCAGTTGCAGAATCTGTCCCGTACTTTCCTCGTGTTCGTCACGGCGCCCTTGGGAGTGATCGGCGCCGCATTCGCCTTGCTACTGTTCCGGGCACCGTTCGGCTTTGTAGCCCTGCTCGGCATCATTGCCCTGGCCGGGATGATCATGCGCAATTCGGTGATCCTCGTCGATCAGATCGAACAGGACGAAAAGGCCGGACGCGATACCTGGTCTGCCATTGTCGAATCGACGGTGCGACGCTTCCGGCCCATCCTGTTGACCGCGGCGGCAGCCATCCTGGCCATGATACCGCTCTCCCGCAACGATTTCTTCGGGCCCCAGGCGGTCGCCATCATGGGCGGGCTGACGGTAGCCACCGCGCTGACGATCTTCTTTGTTCCTGCACTCTATGCCGCATGGTTCAAGGTCGAACGGACGCCTCAGGCGGAGAGATCAGAGCCTGCGCGTCCGTTGTATCCAACGCGTAACGGTACGCCAGAGGAACAGTCGCTTACTGTTTCGGGAGGTGTCGCATGAACGCTTGGTATTCAACGATGGTCCTGTTTCTGTCGTTAATGGGACTGGCCGGCTGTACGCCGACGCGTGTCAGCGACCACCTTCCTCTAGTAGTTCCGGAACAGTGGCAAAACGCCCCTGATACTCAACCGGTCTTGGCGTCCAAGAATCTCAGCGATTGGTGGAAGGGGTTCGGGGACCCCGTGTTGAATGACTTGATCGGCCAAGCACTGGCCGCCAACCATGATCTCCGGCTCGCCAAGGCACGCGTGCGTGAAGCCAAGGCCATGGTCATAGTCACTGAATCGGCGCTCTACCCCAGCGTTGATCTCTTCTCTTTCGGCGGCCGGGAAAAAAGAATAGACCGAATTGTTGGAGTGCCGGGTCAACAGGGCATTGAGCTGATTACGCCCACCGCCGATGTGATCACCGGCGGACTGGCGGCACGGTGGGAAGTCGACGTGTTCGGCAGCAGACATCTTGAAGCGGAGGCTGCCATTGCGCAGTCCGCGGGAACCGAAGAGGCCCATCGCGCGGTGCAAGTGGGATTACTGGCTCAGGTCGCAACGAATTATTTGGAACTGCGCGGGATACAGCACCGTACCAACATCCTGCTGGACAATATTCAGGTCCAGCGTGAACGCTTGAGAGCCCTGCAAGCCTTCTATAAAGCTGGCTTGGTCAATGACATGGATGTGTCTCGTCAGGAGTCTCTGCTGCACAATACGGTGGGTACGCTGCCAGTCCTGACAAGCACGGCGAAAAACTTAATGCATCGACTCAGTGTCCTGCTGGGAGAAACCCCGGCGAGATTGGAAGAACGATTGACTCATTCCATGCCGCTGCCCGTCACCATGCCGAGCATCCCCACGCTTCTCCCGTCGAGTGTGCTGGAGCAGAGGCCGGATCTACGGCTTGCACACACGGAAGTCAGTGCGGCCGCCGCCAGCCTCGGTGCGGCGCGAGCAAATTTGCTTCCGAAATTCGTTTTCTCGGCGAGCGGCGGCTTCGGCGCACTGGCGGTCGGCGGATTTCCAGGTCTCGCAGAAGGTGTGTATGCGCTCGGTGCGGGACTTACGGCGCCGATATTCAATGCTGGTCGCATCAAAGCCCATATCACTGCGGCGGATGCGCGGCTCGATCA
>CAYNGZ010000550.1:0-1964 GCA_964396695.1 uncultured Pseudomonas sp. | reverse complement strand
GAAGTCCCGCATCACCGTCTTCTTGAGCAAATCGGAATGCAGCCGGGCAACGCCGTTTACATAGTGGCTGCCGACTGTGGCCAGATTGGCCATGCGCACGTAACGTTCACCTGTTTCATCGATCAGCGACATGCGACCGACACGGCCGTCATCACCCGGAAATCTGGCCCGGACTTCATCGAGGAAGCGGCGATTGATCTCATAAATAATTTCGAGATGCCGCGGCAGCAGCTCAGCAAACAATCGCACCGGCCATTTCTCGAGCGCTTCGGGCAGTAGCGTATGGTTGGTGTAGGCGAAAGTCCGGCGCGTCACATTCCAGGCGCTCTCCCAATCGGGACCGTGCTCATCCAAGAGCAACCGCATCAACTCGGCCACGGCGATCGAGGGGTGGGTGTCGTTGAGCTGGATCGCCGCGTGATCGCCCAGGGTCAGCACCGAGGTGTGCATGTTGCGGTGACGGCGCAGCAGATCCTGCAAGGACGCGGCGACGAAGAAATACTCCTGGCGCAACCGCAGTTCCTGACCGGCCTCGGTGCTGTCGGCCGGATAAAGCACGCGGGAGATGCTTTCCGCACGGGCCACTTCGGCCACCGCGCCCAAGTGGTCGCCGGCGTTGAAACGCTCCAGGTGCAGATCCTCCATGGCTCGCGCACGCCACAAGCGCAAGGTGTTGACGCTAGCACCGCGCCAGCCGACCACCGGCGTGTCATAGGCCACTGCCCGCACGGTTTCCGAAGGCGACCAGACCTGTTTGGTCTTGCCGTTGGCATCGGTCACGGTCTCGACACTGCCGCCGAAACCGATCGGGTAGATCACTTCCGGACGCTCGAACTCCCAGGGGTTGCCGAAATCCAGCCAGTTTTCGGTCTGCTCCTGCTGCCAGCCATCGACCACCGCCTGGCGGAACAACCCGTGCTCATAACGAATGCCGTAGCCATGGCCGGCGATGCCTAGCGTCGACATGCTTTCCATGAAACACGCCGCCAAACGACCGAGGCCGCCGTTGCCAAGCGCGGCGTCCGGTTCCAGCAAACGGATGCGTTCCAGGTCGACGCCCAACTCGGTCAGCGCCTCGCGGGCCACGTCGAGCAGGCCAAGGTTGCTCAGGCTGTCGTAGAGCAGGCGGCCGATAAGGAATTCCAGCGAGAGGTAGTAAACGCGCTTCTGGCCTTTGCGGTAGATCTGCCGCGTGTGGTCCATCCAGTGCTCGACCATGTGATCACGTGCCGCCAGGGCAATGGCTTCGAACCAGTCATGGTCAAAGGCGTGATCCGGGTCCTTGCCCACGGCATAGGTAAGTTTGGCCAATACGGCGTCGCGAAATGCGGCCACTTCAGCTTCGCGAACGAGTGGTTCTTGAGTCATCGATAGGACCTCGGACGAGCATGGAATTGACTGAGCCTAGTCGGTCTGACACAAGGCAACGGCCCGGGTTCGGCGATTTTTGCAATCGCCTGAATCAAGCCTTTGTCCTTGCCGGTACGCCTTGAAAAGATGCAGATGCCGTGCCGATCGTTCGGAGAATCCGGCGTTGCCATAAAAAACCGGCAAATGGTCGTTCAAAAGGTCACCCGTCCCGGTATGATCGCGCGCCCTGATGCACGCTGGTAATTCCACATGATGAAGCCGAACCTGATCGCCGCCGCCGAGATCGACCGCCTCGAGACCTGGGCCAAATATTCCGCCCCGATGTGCGGCTCGTGCGTGTCCAGCTGCTGCACGCTGCCGGTCGAGGTCAAGATCAAGGACCTGATCCGCATCGGCATCGTCGACGAATTCGAGCGCGGCGACCCGCCGAAGAACATCGCCAAGCGCCTGCAAAAGGAAGGGATCGTCGAGCGCTACAATCAGAAGTCAGAGATCTTCACCCTCCAGCGCATGAGCAACAACGATTGCCTGTACCTGGATCGTAAGAGCCGTTTGTGCACTATTTATGAAAAGCGCCCAGACACCTGCCGCAA
>CAYNGZ010000549.1:0-1967 GCA_964396695.1 uncultured Pseudomonas sp. | reverse complement strand
CGCCGCATTGGCGCGGCGCGGAAGGCGGGCGACTGAGCCTGTTGCGCACGGTGCCGGTCTGGGTCACGGTCTCGGTTCTGGCCCTGGCGGTGTTCGGTCTGTTTGCCTGGTACAAGTATCAGTTGCTGTTCCGTACCCATGACCTCGAACAACAGATCCTGGCCATCGGCAAGACCACGCCGCCGGAGCCGCCCAGGGCGCTGCGCCTGGCTGAGTTGCTCAAGGACGAGATTGCGCGCGGCGTTGTCAGCGTTCATGAGGACGCAACCCGCAGTGCCGTTACCTTCCGCGGAGACGACATGTTTGCCGGCGGCCGGGCCGAAGTCAGCGGCAAGATATTTCCGCTGCTGGACAAGGTGGCATTGGAGATCAGCAAGGTGACCGGCAAGGTGACCGTGATCGGCCATAGCGACAACATTCCGATCAGGACGCCAAAGTATCCATCGAACCAGGCGCTCTCGGAGGAGCGCGCGGCCACGGTGACCGAGTACCTGGCAAGCAAGGGTGTGGCCAAGGGCCGCCTCGAAGCGATTGGCAAGGGCGATTCCGAGCCGCTCACCGACAACAGGACGCCGGCTGCCCGGGCGAAGAATCGCCGGGTCGAGATCGTCGTGACGCAGTAACCAGGGTCAAGGGATGGAACTTCTGAAACGTATTGGCACCGCGCTGGTTTCGCGACAGGCGCTCGCACTTGTGGCCGTGCTGCTGGTGGCGGCCGCGGTCTGGTTTATCGGGCCGCTGCTGGGCTTCAATGGCATGCATCCGTTGGCGGGCGTGGGTGCGCGCGTCGCGGTCATCGTATTGCTGATCGTGCTGACGCTATTCCTGCTGCGCGGCTGGCCGGTTTCGACCATCGGTGTCGCCGCAGTCTGCCTGCTGATCTGGCATGCCGGCCCGTTGCTCGCCATCGGGAACAGCCGACCGCTTGAGCCCAGTTCAGTCCGAACGGCGTTGATATCGGCAATTGTCCTGCTGTTCGTTGCATATGTGCTGTACCTGATCTGGCGGCGTGCGCGTACGGACAGCACCTTTGTGGAAAGCCTGCTGAACTTTGGCGGCAAGCGCCCCGAGGGCGAAGCCAGGGAGGAGATCGCCGCGCTCAACACGGCCGTTCAGGCTGCGTTGCGGCAACTCAAGGGAATGCGGACCGGCAGCCGGATTGGCCGCCTGTTCGAGGGGCGTCGCTACCTGTATGAATTGCCCTGGTACATGATGATCGGGGTGCCTGGCGCGGGCAAGACAACGGCGTTGCTCAATGCCGGGCTGCAGTTTCCCATTGCCGCGCAGATGGAAGCAGCGGCACGCGCGCGGCTCGGAACCGAGCAAACGGACTGGTGGTTCACCAATGAGGCGGTCCTGATCGACACGGCAGGCCGTTACACCTCGCAGGAATCCGGTTCGGCGGTTGACCCGGCCGAGTGGAAGGGGTTTCTGGGCTTGCTGCGCAAGCACCGCGCTCGCGCGCCCATCAACGGTGCGTTGGTCACGATCAGCGTGAGCGACCTGCTCGGACACTCCGTGGAGGCGCGCATCGCCGAGGCCGCGAAGATCCGGGCGCGCCTGGCCGAGCTGCGCGAGGAGCTGGGCATCCAGTTCCCGATCTACGTGCTGGTGACCAAGATCGACCAGCTTTCCGGCTTTGCTGACTACTTTCAGTACCTGACCAGCGAAGGGCGGGCCCAGCCGTGGGGCTTCACGTTGCCCGTCGCAAGCAAGCGCCGGCGTGGGCAAGCTGTCGTCAATATGGCCGACCAGTGCCGTGACGAGATGCAATCGTTGGTCACACGCCTGGAAGCGGGATTGGACGGCAGGCTCTATGAGGAGTTCGACCTGAGCCGGCGCAAGGCGCTCTATGCGCTGGGCGACGAGTTGGGCAGCCTGACGGAACCGCTCGTCGCGATGCTGGAACAGATCTTTCTCGATTCGCGTTACGACGACACCGAACGGCTCGCCATGCTGCGCGGCGT
>CAYNGZ010000548.1:0-1973 GCA_964396695.1 uncultured Pseudomonas sp. | reverse complement strand
AATGCGTTATTTTTTGTTTGATAAGAGCTGCCGCAGGCTGCGATCTTTTGATCTTTGGCGTCCTTGCAGACACTGAAGATCGCAGCCTGCGGCAGCTCTTATGGAACAAAAAATAACTTATTGATTTATATATTATTTTTAAGGGCTGGCTTGCCAGCCCTGGCCCATGTTCCTTACGCGACAGCGCGGCCTCGAAGAGGGGGCGGCCCCTCCTACAATATTCGCTCGTAGGAGCTGCCGCAGGCTGCGATCTCCTGATCTTGGGCCGACGCGTGCTCTACAGTGGCTAGCCGTTACAGATCCAGCGCCATTTCATGCCAGTCCATGCCGCCGTGGTCGGACGCGGAAGCCTTGAGGTAGGCAAAGCCAAACCCGGCATACAGCGGTATGTGGCGTTCCTTGCACATCAGGTTGATGCGGGTTTTGCCCAAGTCACGCATGCGGACAATGAATTCAGTCATCAAGCGCTTCGCCAGCCCCTGTCCTTGAAAGTCCGGGTGCACCACCACCGACATAATCACCACCTGCGGGCCATCCGGGTCATGGCCGACCATTTCCTTGAAAGCCTCATCCGCCATTTCCACCTGATACGCCGCCCCCGAATTGATAAACCCGGCGACGACACCCTCGACCTCGGCCACGATAAAGCCTTGCGGCCAAGTGGCAATGCGCGTGGCGATTTTCTCGCGAGTGGCCGCTTCATCACCTTCGTAAGCCAGGATTTCGATGGTGAAACAGCGGTCGAGATCAGCGGGCGTGACCTGGCGAATGACAGTAGCAGGTGAGTTCATGGCGTGGCCCGGTCAGCGAAAAAGAGGAAGCAAATCATAAATTAATAAGGACTGCATATCGATCATCTGCACGCCCGTAAAGCCTTCGTATAGCCGCTTTCTTTCGCGCAAGGTTCGGACTATTTCTTGTCCCTGTCTCTGACCACAAATAGGGAAACACACCATGAGTAGCGTTCAGATCGGCCTTCTTATGCTGTTCACCATCAGTGCTTTCGGCTTTATCTCGCTGTCGATCGACGTGCTGCGAGCGCGGCGAATCGGTAAAGGCAAATAGCGCAGACGTAAAGAGACGGCCGGCGCAAACCTGCGCCGCCTCTCAACCCGTTCAGGCGGTTTTGAGCGGTATCCAGATTTCCAGCACACCGGTATTGAGTTTCGGGTTGAAATCGTCGCTGTAGCGCTCGAACTCAGGGGCATCGGCAGCTTCATGACCCGACTGCGGCAACCAGGTTTTCCAGATGTACTGAAAGGTTTGCGGCAAGGTGTCCAGCGCACCTTCGTGCTTGAACACCGCATAGTGCTGGGGCTGAATTTCGATCCAGCGGTAGAGTTCCGGCAAGTCATCGAGCTTGCTGATCTCGACACCCGCGATGTACTCGAAACCACCTTTACCGTCCGGGTTGCAGCAAACGCCGTAGGTCACCTCGCCTATTTGCCCTGGAACGTTGCCCAGGTGCGGGACGAATTTCTCCCAGAGCTTGGGAATGCCTTCGGTGGTGTCCGTGCTAAACCGCCCGCCAAGCCCGGCGATCAGCAGAAAATGCCCCGTTTCGAAGCGCGGCTCTGCGACCACGCCCTTTTTTGGATCGTCCATGAGTCAACTCCTGCAACGGAAGGTGGGTTCGGCTGCAAGTATAGAAGCCAAACCGGATTCCCCCAGTCAAAGGTCCGGAAGCTCTGCAACAGCCGCCGGGACAATAAACTCCTGATAGCCAGAAACGATCACGTAGACTGCGAAATAGCAGAAGATCGCTGCAGATGCCAGGTACGAATAGCGCAGCAGTTTATCACCCAAGAGCTTGCCGCCCTGGGTCGCCGCCAAACACAGGGCAACGCACCAAAGCAACCCGGCGCAAAAGAATCCCGCCAGAAACAACCCGGCACTGGTCAGGCTACCGCCCCCGGAACGGGCAACCAACGTACCGCCACCGCCGGCGAACCAGAAAACCGCCCTGGGCAAGG
>CAYNGZ010000547.1:0-1991 GCA_964396695.1 uncultured Pseudomonas sp. | reverse complement strand
TTTCGGGCTGGGCCGGGCGCCGCTGTTCCGTCTGCAACTGGTGCGCACGGGTGTTGATGCCTGGAACCTGATCTAAACCAGTCACCACATTCTCATGGATGGCTGGAGTAATGCGCAGTTGCTCGCCGAAGTGCTCCAGCATTACGCCGGTCGGGCGCCGGCCAAACCGCTGGGGCAATACCGCGATTACCTGGGCTGGTTGCAGCAGCAGTCGGCCAGTGCCGGTGAGCAGTTCTGGAAAAACGCACTGGCGCCCTTGGAAACCCCGACGCTGTTGGCCGAAGCGCTGCGGCCGCCGGTCAACGGCAGTGGCGGCGCCGAGTATCGGGTGGCGCTGGATGGCCCCGCGACGCAGCGTCTGGCGGCGTTCGCCCGGCAGCAGAAAGTCACTCTCAACACGGTGTTGCAAGCGGCCTGGGGGGTGTTGTTGCAACGCTACACCGGTCAGGACTGCGTGGCCTTCGGCGCCACGGTCGCCGGGCGCTCGGCGGCGTTGCCGGGGATCGAACAGCAGCTGGGGCTGTTCATCAATACGCTGCCGATCATTTGCACGGTCGCGCCGGATCAGCGCGTGACGCATGGGTTGGGTGAGCTGCAAGCCTTGAACCTGAGCCTGCGCGAATACGAGCATGTGCCGCTGTACGCTATTCAGGGGTGGGCAGGGCAGCAAGGCACGGCGTTGTTCGACAGCCTTCTGGTGTTCGAAAACTTCCCGGTGGACGAGGTACTCAAGCAGGGTGCACCGGCCGGTCTGGTGTTCGGCGAGCTGCACAACCACGAACGCACCCACTATCCGCTGACCCTGGGCATCGAACTGGGCGCCGGCCTGAGTCTGGCGTTCAGCTACGACGCCGCGCGTTTCAGTGCGCAACAGGTCGCGCAGTTGTGCGCCAACCTTCAGCACCTGCTGGAGCAAATGGTCACGCTGCCGGATGCGCGTCTGGGTGAGCTGGAACTGCTGGATGAGCCGGGCTGCAGGGCCGTGCTCGCCCTCAGTCAACCGGCCGCGCTGACGCTGAACAATCAGCAGTTGGTGCATCAGCAAGTGGCTGCGCAAGCGGCGGCCACGCCTGACGCCTTGGCGGTGCAGTTCGGTGAGCAGACGTTGAGCTACGGTCAACTGAACGCTCAGGCCAACCGTCTGGCGCACCGTTTGCTCGAAAGCGGCGTCGGGCCGGGTCAACGGGTCGGGCTGGCCGTGCGCCGTGGTCCGCAATTGATTGTCAGCCTGTTGGCGGTGCTGAAAAGCGGCGCGGCCTATGTGCCGCTTGATCCGAAATACCCGGCCGAGCGTTTGGCCTACATGATCGACGACAGCCGTCTCGACCTGCTGGTGTGCGAGTCCGGGCTGCTGGAAGAACGGGGCCTGCCGACCTCCCTGGTTCGCTTGAATTTCAGCGACCTGTCCAGCGAGTGTGCGGATTATCCCGAGAGCGATCCGCATACGGCGGCGGTCGCCGACGATCTGGCGTACGTCATTTACACCTCCGGTTCCACTGGCCAGCCCAAGGGCGTGGCCATTGCTCACGGGGCGTTGCGCGAGTTCTGCCAGAGCGCCGCCGAGTATTCGGTACTGAGCGCCGAAGACCGCGTCTTGCAGTTCGCGACGTTCAGCTTCGACGGTTTTGTCGAGCAGTGCTATCCGCCGCTGTGCGTGGGCGCGGCGCTGATCATGCGTGGCGACGAGCTGTGGGATGCCGGTCAACTGGCGGCCGAGATCGTCGCGCAGAACGTCACCCTGGCCGACTTGCCGGCGGCCTATTGGTATCTGCTGGCCCGCGAATGTGCGGCAGGTGCGGTGCCGGGTCTGGGCAACTTGCGCCAGGTTCACGTCGGTGGCGAGGCGATGTCGGTCGAAGGCCTGCGTTTGTGGCACGAAGCGGGGTTGGGCCATGTGCGGTTGATCAACACCTACGGCCCGACCGAGGCGACGGTGGTCTCCAGCGTTCACGCCTGCCGTCTGGAGGATGCCAGTGACACCTTTGGCATTC
>CAYNGZ010000546.1:0-2024 GCA_964396695.1 uncultured Pseudomonas sp. | reverse complement strand
GACTTCATGGTCTGGTTCACGGGGTTCGATCAACAAAAGCGGTTGTTGTTGGGCTACAACAACCCGCCGGTGCTGGCGCCCCTGTTCGGCGATCCCGAAGCTGTCGCCCGGTTCCCGTTCCTGCCCGGCCTCCTGGCCGCGGCGGAAAAGGCGGTTCCGCGTCCGCGCACGCCGTTCTACTCGGGTGTCGAGGACATCATCGGCAGGTACCTCTCGCAAGTGATCGCCGGCCAGACGCCGCCAGATCAGGCGTTGAAGCAGGCCAATCAGGACGTGCGCGATTTCCTCGTGCGCAACGGAGCGCTGGCGTAGCGACCGCGCATCTCAAAAGCGAGCTTCGCGCACCGTGGTGGGAGCGCAACATTCATTATTTGTTGCCGCTCCCCACGGTGCTGCTGCTCGCGTTCTTCGTCGTCTACCCGACGATCACCGCAGTCCAGTACAGTCTGAACCACATCACCATCACCGGCGAAGGGCTGCAAATGCGCTTCACCGGGCTCGACAACTACACGCGCGCGTTCCGTGATCCGCTCATCGCCACGGCTGCGCGGCAGACGCTCGAATGGGTGGTGGTCGTCACCAGTCTGGAGATGTTGCTTGGCCTCGGCCTGGCATTGCTCGTCAGTTCTGGCATCCGCGTCCGCGGGGTCGTCATTTCGGTGTTGATGATCCCGATCGTCCTGCCACCGATTGCCGTTTCATTGGCCTGGCGCTTTAGCTACCAGGAGCAATTCGGCGTTTACAACTATCTGCTCAGTTTCGTCGAACTGGGACCGGTGCGCTGGCTTTCGGACCGCAACATCGCACTGTTCAGCGTCATGGCCACGGACATCTGGCAGGCAACTCCGTTTGTTTTCCTGCTGCTCCTGGCCGGGTTGCAGGCCATGCCCCCGGACCCCTTCGAGGCGGCGGCCATTGACGGGGCATCCCCCTGGCAGGTGTTCCGCACAATCACGTTGCCGTTGCTGCGCCCGACGCTACTGGTCGTCTTGCTGCTGCGGACCATCGACGCGGCACGCATCTTCGACAAGATCTACGTCATGACCAATGGTGGTGGACCGGGCACGGCGACTGAGACACTGACCATGGGTATCTACAAAACGGCGTTCATCCAGTTCGACTTTGGCTATGCCGCCGGACTATCGTTTCTGTTTCAGATCGTGCTGGTGATTCTGGGTACGTTCTACGTGCGCCGCGTGCTGAAGGAGGATTGAGTCAGCGTGGTCGGCGGGAGCCGGATTGCGTTCGTCGTCAAGCACCTGATCCTGGCGCTCATTCTATTGATCGTCCTGTTCC
This sequence comes from uncultured Pseudomonas sp., assembly GCA_964396695.1. GTDB lineage: Bacteria > Pseudomonadota > Gammaproteobacteria > Pseudomonadales > Pseudomonadaceae > Aquipseudomonas. The sequence continues at coordinate 728 of CAYNGZ010000546.1, read as the reverse complement.
CGGTGTATTGGCTGGTCAGCATGTCGTTCAAAAATACGCGCGAGCTGTCCGCTCTTCCGCCGACGATGATCGTCCAGAACTTTACGCTGCAGAACTTCTACAACGTCCTGGTCACCCAGAATTTCGCTCAATACGCCTGGAACAGCCTGATGGTCGCAGTGATCGCTACGCTCATTGCGACCATCGCCGGCTCACTCTGCGCCTACGGTCTGTCACGATTCAGGCTGCCGAAGAACCTGAACTATCAGTTGCTGTTCACGGTGCTGACAGTGCGCATGTTCCCACCCAGCGTGACCGTCATTCCGATCTACATCCTGTTCAATCAACAGATCCTGGGGTTCAGGCTGTACGACACCCAGTTCGGACTTGGACTCGTTCATGCGTTCGTCGACATGCCACTGGTGGTGTGGATCATGCTCGGCTTCTTCCGCGAGATTCCCCGCGACATCGAAGAAGCGGCACTGGTCGACGGCGACAGTTGGCTGGGCGCCTTCCGTCGTCAGATCCTGCCCCTGGCGGCGCCGGGACTGGCCGCCACGGCCATCCTGGTGGCAATCTCGTCCTGGAACGAGTTCCTGTTTGCGCTGATCCTCACCCAACGCTCGCAAACCTTGCCAATTGCCGTGGCGGGCCAGATCACCCAGTTCGACATCCTCTATGGCAACCTGATGGCCGGCGGCGTCTTCGCCGCGATACCGGTGGTTGTTTTTGCGTTGCTGGTCCAGCGC
>CAYNGZ010000545.1:0-2081 GCA_964396695.1 uncultured Pseudomonas sp. | reverse complement strand
TTGGCCAAAATTTCCAGGGGCAGGAACCGGGGTTTGCGGAGTCTGTTTGGGCGAACATTGCCCAATTGCGGGCTTCTGCCGGCGCTACAACTGCGGTGGTTGTGCGACCTCGGAAGTTCTGACTGAGTGATTCAACTCTTCGTCCAATTTCCTCTCAGGGTGAATTGGTGCCCAGATCGGGGATGAACCGCCCCGGGAATCCAGGAGGCTCCAACTCTTGAGAAGATGGAGCCATGAACAAGTCATCAAAGTTTTCACCCGAAGTGCGCGAACGCGCTGTACGCATGGTGCAGGAACACCGCGGCGAGTACCCCTCGCTGTGGGCAGCCATCGAGTCCATAGCGCCCAAGATTGGCTGCGTACCCCAAACCCTGCATGAATGGGTCAAGCGCGAGGAAGTCGATACGGGCCAGCGCGATGGCCTGAGCAGCAGCGAGCGCGATCGCCTCAAGCAGCTTGAACGCGAGAACAAGGAACTGCGCCGGGCCAACGACATTCTCAAGGCCGCCAGCGCGTTTTTCGCCCAGGCGGAGCTCGACCGCCGTTTGAAGAGCTGAAGCGCTTCATCGACCTGCACCGTCACACGTTCGGGGTCGAGCCCATCTGCCAGGTGTTGCAGATGGCCCCATCGTGTTACTGGCGTCATGCCGCGCGCAAGCGCTTTCCCGAGCTGCGTAGCCGGCGTGCCCAGCGTGATGAAACCCTGGCGGTGGACATCCAGCGCGTCTGGCACGCCAATTGGCAGGTCTACGGCGCCGACAAGGTCTGGATGCAGATGAACCGCGAGGGCATTCGCGTGGCCCGCTGCACCGTCGAGCGGCTGATGAAGCGCCTGGGACTGCAAGGCGCGCGCCGGGGCAAGAGCGTTCGCACCACAATCCCTGACAGCGCGGCCCCCCGCCCGCTGGACCGTGTCAATCGGGTGTTCAAGGCCCAGCGTCCCAATGAGCTGTGGGTCTCGGACTTCACCTACGTCTCGACCTGGCAGGGGTGGCTGTACGTGGCCTTCGTCATCGACGTGTTTGCCAGGCGCATTGTGGGCTGGCGCGTCAGTCGCACCATGCACACCGACTTCGTGCTCGATGCGCTGGAGCAGGCACTGTACGAGCGCAGGCCCGCAGCCAACGCCCTGGTCCACCACTCCGACAGAGGCTCGCAATACCTGTCCATCCGCTACTCGGAGCGCTTGGCCGAAGCGGGCATACAACCCTCTGTGGGCAGCCGTGGCGACAGCTACGACAACGCGCTGGCCGAGACCATCAACGGGCTGTACAAGGCCGAGTTGATTCACCGCCGGGCACCCTGGAAGACCAGGGAGTCCGTGGAACTGGCCACCCTGCAATGGGTGCACTGGTTCAACCACATCCGACTGCTTGAGCCCATCGGGTATATCCCTCCGGCCCAAGCTGAGGCACACTACTGGCGGCAACACGCCGGCGAGGCCCCCATATCGGCCTCAACTTAAACCAACCAGCCTCCTGGATTCCCGGGGCGGTTCAAATCGCTGCGAGCAAGATGGTCAAACCACCAAACTGTTGACGCATCAAAGCTGCATGTAGACGCAGTTTGGGGCGAAAAGACCCTTCGCGAATGCATTGAGGTAGCCGCAGGTGATGACTTTAAAGGGCTTGACTATGTGGTGGCATCGCACGTGATAGAGCACGTGCCTGACGTAATTACTTGGTTGCAAGAGATTCAGGCGGTCTTAAGACCCGGTGGCGAGTTACGTCTCGCTGTTCCAGACAAGCGATTCAGTTTTGATTACTTTCGACAGCCTTCTGAATTGCCTGCAATCATCTACGCTTGGCAATGCAAAGCCCGTGTACCGAATGCCTTGTGCATCTTGGATTTCTGTCTCAACTCCGTTGAAATGGATCTTGCGGCTGCCTGGCGTGGTCCACTGACCCGATCTTCATTTCGGCGCTACTACGACTTCGCAGGCTCCCTTTACATTGCCGATGACTCTCGGATCAACGGAAAATATCATGATGTCCACTGCTGGGTGTTCACTCCGAAATCGCTGGCCCGTTGTTTTGCCGAGTTGGCGCGTCATGGCCTACTCGGATTTTCCTGCGCACAGT
>CAYNGZ010000544.1:0-2094 GCA_964396695.1 uncultured Pseudomonas sp. | reverse complement strand
TGCCAAGGGAACAACCATTGGCGGCATCCCGCGCCTTGCCTCGCACACGTTGGCATCGCAACGCGGTTCGTCACCAAACGTCAACAGACCCTAGCCTGCCGCTTTCAGCATTACGCCTGGTGCAAATACCAGCGCCAGTCCTGCTCCCCGACCTCCCCCATGAACTGACGGTATTCGGCGCGCTTCACGGCCAGGTAAACGCCCATAAACTCCCCGCCGAACGCATCACGCGCCCAGGCCGAACCCTCCAGCGCGCGCAAGGTGGTCAGCCAGTCGGTTGGCAGTAACTCTGTAGCCTGGGCGTAACCATTGCCTTCGACCGGTGCGCCGGGGTCACGCTGCTCGCGAATGCCGCGATGGATACCGGCCAGAATCGCTGCGGCCGCCAGGTAGGGGTTGGCGTCAGCGCCACAGACACGGTGCTCGATGTGTCGGGAAAGCGCCGGCCCGCCCGGTACGCGCAGGCTCACGGTGCGGTTGTCCACGCCCCAGGTCGCGGCCAGCGGCGCGTAGCTGTTGCTCTGGAAACGCCGATAGGAGTTGGCATTGGGGCAGAACATCAGCAAGGAGTCGAGCAAGGTGCCGAGCATGCCGCCCACCGCGTGTTTGAGCAGTGGCGTGCCGTCCGGTGCCTCACTGGCAAACAGGTTGTTGCCGTCCTTGTCCGCCAGGCTGACGTGCAGGTGCATGCCGGTGCCTGCCAGATCATCAAAGGGTTTGGCCATGAAACACGCGCTCATCCCGTGCTGGTGCGCCACACCTTTGACCAGGCGTTTGTAGCGCACCGCTTCGTCCATCGCCTGCAACGCATCGCTGCGGTGTTCGAGGGTGATTTCCACCTGCCCCGGGGCATACTCGGAAATCGCCGTGCGGGCCGGGATGCCCTGGAGTTTGCAGGCCGCGTAGAGGTCGGCGAGGAACGGCTCGATCTGCTCCAGCTCGCGCAAACCATAGACCTGGGTCGCCCGAGGCCGTCCACCGTCAACATCCCGTGCCGGTTGCGGGCGGCCATTGCTGTCGCGTTGCTGGTCGAGCAGGTAGAACTCCAGCTCCGCCGCCATCACCGGGTAGTAACCGTCAGCCTTGAGCCCGTCGATGACCTTGGCCAGCAAATGCCGCGGGTCGGCTGCGGTCGCCGGCATGCCCTCCTGCGGGTGCATGCTGACCTGCACCGCCGCTGTCGGGATCTGTCGCCACGGCATGCGCTGCAAACTGCCTTCGAGCGGATAGGCGCGACAATCGATGTCGCCGACCTCCCAGACCAGCCCGGAGTTTTCCACGTCCTCGCCATTGATCGTCAGCCCGAGAATGGTGCTCGGCAGTGGCCGGCCGCTTTCATACACCGCCAGCAACTCATCGCGGTGCAGCAGTTTGCCGCGTGGCACACCGTTGTTGTCGAGGATGAACAACTCGAACATCTCGATATCCGGGTTGAGTTCAAGAAAGGTCAGGGCTTCTTGTTTCGAGGCAAAGGGGGTCGTGGCAACACTCATGGGAACTCTCGTATTTCCGCGTCAGGCAAACGCACAGGCGCCGCCGGTCAGATCCGTGCAACAAGGCAAGGACCGTTCAGAAGACTTAACGGGAAATGCAGGCATCCGGTGGGCGCGCATGGCGACAGTGCCACAACGCCCAAAAGGCCAGTTCAGAAGGCAATGCAGACAGGTTCAGAGCGGTGGCGGACGTGAATCGACACAGATGCCGACGACATGACGCATAAGCGCCAGGCCAAGCCTCGGGGTGGGTGTCGACTGAGCAATCGTCCATCGCGAAAACCGCAGAACACAGAGGCTGAGCAGCGTCACATGCAGCGATAAGCCGTTAAATCCAGACTTGAAGAACCTTGGTTGCAGATTGGCTAAACATTCGCGAGAGTTTACGGGCGATTAGTTGCCTGTAATACGTCCTTGCATGAACTTGAACACCGCGTGGCATTCCCACTCAGCAGCCGCTACTTCAAGTGCCCTTACGAGCAACACTCCCCCTTTATGCGCCCCTTGGTTACCAGGAACCAAAGGGAATCCCTAACTGGTCGATTTAGGCTTGGAACTTTGTTTAAAGGGGACGCAAATTTGCTGTTGAGTTTCCGGCGTT
>CAYNGZ010000543.1:0-2116 GCA_964396695.1 uncultured Pseudomonas sp. | reverse complement strand
AAATGGGTGGCGGGGGGGCGGAGGGGGGGCTTCCGGGCGGGGTTGTTCCTGGCCATTCATGTGGGTTTGATGAAAGCCGCCCCTCAGGCGCCAGCCTTTCCCGCGTCGCTGAATATCGCCGGGGCCAATCTGGGGATTGGCCTGGGGGCGATGGTCGGTGGGCACGTGATCGACACCCTGGGTCTGGGCAGTCTGGGGTTTGCGGCGGCCGGTTTTATCCTAGTGTCGATTGTATTGGCGTTGCTGCTGATGAAGGTCAAAGCCCCGCTCGTGTGCGCCTGAGGCATTAAAGAGCGGTAAACAGCTCGCGTCGGGCACCTTCGGTGATGGCGACAATGCCGGGGTGTTTGACCTTGCGCTCCACCGAGATCGCGTAAAACGACTCGGTCACTGCATCGGTCTGCCCGATCAACTCGACGCCGTACTGGCGTCTCACCTCATCGGCAATCACGCTCGGGCCGATAAAAATCCCGCTGCCGGATTGGCCAAACGCCTGCATCAGGGCACTGTCATCAAACTCGCCGACGATGCGCGGTTGAATCTGCTGTTCGGCGAACCAGCGCTGCAAGCGGCTGCGCACCACGGTTTCCTGTCCTGGAATCAGCAGGGGCGCGCCGTGCAGGCCGCGTGGGAAGTCTTTGCCATAGCGTTGTGCCAACTCGCTCGTGGCGAAAAAGCTGATGCCGCACTCACCGAGCTTCTGGCTGTAGCCCTTGATGTCCAGGTGTGAAGGCATCGGGCTGTCGGAGATCACCAGGTCCAGCCGCTGAATGGCCAGGTCGGCCAGCAAGCGTTCCAGTTTGTCCTCGCGACAGGTAATGCGCAGCGGCTCATTCAGCTCCATGGTCGGCGCGATCAGCCGATAGACGATGGATTTGGGCACCACGTCGGCGACACCGACCCGAAACAGAATCTGCTGCTCGTTGGGCTGCGCCCGGAGCATGGCCTCCAGTTCACCCCCCAGCTGAAACATGTGCTCGGCGTAGGGCAACGTCTGACGGCCGGCCTCGGTCAGCTCAAGCTGCCGACCGACCCGCTGAAACAACTCTATCCCGTAGGTTTGCTCCAGTAGGCTGATCTGTCCGCTGATGGTCTGCGGGGTCAGGTTCAGTTGCTCGCAGGCGCGCGCGATGCTGCCGGTTTTGGCCACGACCCAGAAGTAATGCAGTTGCCGATAATTGAGCATGTGTTTTGCCGATTCGTAAAAACCGAAGTATAGCCGCTGAAAATACGAATTTTCCTGAAGTGTTTGCCTCCCTAGAATGCCTCGCTATCGACAGGCCACTCCCTTGGCCGGGTCCGTTCTATCGAGGAAAGCATGATGAAACTCAACGCCCTGACCGCCGCTTCGTTGCTGGCCCTCTCTGCGCTGCTGCTGACAGGCTGTGACCAGGCCGAGAAAAGCGCTCACCAATTGATGGGTAAAGCGGCCGAAACCGCCAGGCAGGCGATCGACGATACGCATAAAGCGGCGGAGAAAGCATTGAGCGACGCCACCGGGAACATCGTTGGTCACAAGGAAAAACCAGCCGACGACAGCGAAAAGAAAAAAAGCGCGTCGCAGGACATCTAATCCGTCTAACACCGAGTCAGGACTGACCCATGGAATACCTTTTACAACTTGCTGCAAGCCCCACAGCCTGGGCCGCCCTGGCTACGTTGATCGTGATGGAAATCGTGCTGGGCATCGATAACCTGATCTTCATCTCGATCCTGACCAACAAGCTGCCTGTGCGGCACCGTGCCAAGGCGCGCCGTATCGGTATCAGCATGGCCCTGGTCCTGCGGCTGGGCTTGCTGAGCACCATTGCGTTCATCGTGCAACTGACTGAGCCGGTGATCGAACTGTTCAACCAGGCGTTCTCGTGGAAAGACATGATCCTGATCGCAGGTGGTCTGTTCCTGTTGTGGAAAGCGACGACTGAAATCCATCACAGCATGGACCCGGCTCCCGAAGATCCGAAGTCGCAAACGTCCGACGTGACATTGGGTTTTGCTGCGGCAATCGGTCAGATTCTGATGCTCGACCTGGTGTTCTCCATCGACAGCATCATTACCGCTGTCGGCATGACCGAGCATTTGCCGATCATGATCATCGCGGTGCTGGTGTCGGTGC
>CAYNGZ010000542.1:0-2124 GCA_964396695.1 uncultured Pseudomonas sp. | reverse complement strand
ATTACCTGAATCCACGGGTAACAGCAGAGGCGAAAACTCCAGCGTCTAGAAAAGTGCCTCCAATCTTGGCAAAACTGAGGATGCGTTACGTCCCAGGTTGCTGAGAGGAGGCACTCAACGAGTGAACAGGAAGAAAGTAGTGGGAAAGGTGGGGAAATTCAACATCTGTTTTCGCCCTGAGCAGTTGACGAGCCATGCCGGGACTGTGCTGCTTCACGACTTTGTCCAGCGGCTGGGGGTGGAGGGAGTCCTGGAGGAAGAACTCCATATCAAGACGCGGGAGCGGGGCTATGGGGAGAGCGAAGCCATTCAGGGACTGGTCTATAATATGATCCTGGGCGGTGAGCATTTGAGTGATCTGGACGTATTGCGTGGCGACCCCGGGACGCAGGAATTGTTGGACGCCGCGGCGATTCTTGCCCCCACGACAGCTGGAGAGTTTCTCCGGAAATTCGACATTGGGGATGTCCACGACTTGCAACGGGTCCATCTGCGCCTGCAAGAGCGGGTGCGGCCGCTCCAGCTGACGACTACCTGCACGATTGATCTGGACTCCAGTATCTATGAACAAGCCTCGACTCACAAAGAAGGCTCGACCAAAGCGTACAATGGGGAGGTGGGGTATCACCCGTTATTGGCGTTTTGGGCAGAGGAAGGCGAGTTGCTTTTCAGTCATCTGCGCCGGGGTAGTGCGCATACCGCGCGCAACGTGCTGTGGTTCTTGCGCCAAACCCGCAAGCGGGTCCCCGAGACGGCCAGCAAGCAGTTGCGGGCGGACAGCGGCTTTTATAGCCATGAGGTCGTGGAGTGGTGCGAAGCCGAGGGGTTTACTTTTACTATTACGGCCGATCAAACCGAGCCCTTACTAGCGATGATCACCGCGCTGCCCGAGCGGTGTTGGCACCCCTTGCCCGAGTATGACTTGGCGGAGGTGACCGAACTGCGCTATCAGCCCACGGGTTGGTCTCACCCCTACCGCTACATTATCAAACGGGAGGTGGCCGAGACCAAGGCGGGAGAGTTGTACTGGAAATACCACGCCACCGTGACCAATGTGCAAAACCAGTCGGCGCATGAGCTTGTAGTCTGGCACTTGCAGCACGCCACAATGGAGAACGCGATCAAGGAACATAAGAGCGGCTTCGGGTTGGAGAAGCTGCCGACGCAAAAGTTCCACGCCAACTGGGCCTACCTCCTCATCGGCCAAATCGCCTTCAACCTCGTGGCGTGGTTCAAACGCCTGGTGCTGCCACCCACCTACCACCGCACGACCATCAAGACGATTCGCCACCACTTGCTCAACCTCGCGGGCAAGCTCGTGCATACGGCGCGCCAAGTCTTCTTAGTCATCTCGGATGGTTATCGCTATCAAGGGATCTGGCGGTTTGCCCTGCAACGACTCACTCACTTACAGTTTGGCTAGTGCTTATCCGTGGATTCAGGTACACTCCTCGCCTGCCACGTGACCGCCGAAGGCGATATCGCCGCGCTCGTTAATCCACCCATTGATGGCCGCATCGAATGTGTCACCCCCAGGAGCCGGACCGCCTGGTCTTACCACGCTGAAGATGGCGCCGTGCTTGTCGGCTAGGAAGAGGCCCGTCCCCATTCCCATAAAGCCTGGTGGTGTGGCGGGATCAATATCAGCGCCCGTCACGATCCCGGAGAACACAATGTCTCCTCGGTTGTTGAGGCTGGTGTTGAAGTCTACGCCCTCGAAGATTCCGCCCCCCGGCGCTAGGGTGACATTGGGCACTATCACTGCACTCAGCGTCTGGTGGTTGTGCGAGAAGCGATAGACGCTAGAGTTAAGCCCACGGGGGAAAGTAAGGGGCTCCAGGGTGAAGGGAAGAGCCACGTCACCATCTTTGTTGAGGCCAAGTCGGCCCAACTCAGCAGGCCCGAAGGTGCTACCGCCCGGCGCCGCTTGGCCAGAACGCGCAATCTGCAAGATCTGGCCCCGACGCCAGACAAAGACGCCTTCGCCCCCCGTGGTCAAGTCCGCGGTGAAGGCGACCTCGCCGCGATCATTGATGCCTGACGGCTCGAAGTCGAAGGTGAACTTACCGCCGCCTGGTGCGGCCTCCTCAAGAAAGGCAATCGGCGTGAAGGCGTAACCTACTG
>CAYNGZ010000541.1:0-2134 GCA_964396695.1 uncultured Pseudomonas sp. | reverse complement strand
CGCCGCCTGCCACAAAATCTCGGCAACCCCTTGGCGCTTGGCAATCAGTCGGGCCGCGACAAACAGCAGGTCCGACAAGCGATTGATGTACGCCAGGCCAACTCCGGCCAACGGCTCCAGCGCGTTCAATTGCTGACAGCGTCGCTCGGCGCTGCGCGCCAGGCTGCGGCAGACGTGGGCTTGGGCAATCAAGGCTGAACCGCCGGGCAAAATGAAATTCTTCAGCGGCCCCAGCTCTTCGTTCCAGGCATCGATCGCCGCCTCCAGGCGTTCGACTTCCGCCGCATTCAGAGCCTGATACACCGGCATTGCCAGTTCGCCACCGAGGTCGAACAACCGATGCTGGCAAGGCGCTAAAACCTCGATCACTTCGTTCAATCCGGGGTGTTCGCCACTGTCCAGTGCCAACCCGGCCAGCAGCAACCCCAGCTGACTGTTCAGCGTATCGACTTCGCCGATGGCCTCGATGCGTGGATGGTCCTTGGGGACGCGGCGACCGTCGCCAAGCCCGGTTTCACCTTTGTCGCCGGTGCGGGTGTAAATCTTCGACAAGCGAAAACCCATGCTTAGCGCTCCAGTTGTTTGAGTTCGTGAGAGGCGAGCGGGGTGGTGCCCGCCAATGGCAGTCGCAAGGTGATGCACGTGCCTTGGCCGAGGGTCGATTGCACTTCCATCTGACCCTTGTGGTTGTTGGTGATGATGAAGTACGACACCGACAGTCCGAGACCGGTGCCCTGGCCGATTTCCTTGGTGGTGAAGAACGGTTCGAAGGTGCGTTTGCGCACGTTCTCGCTCATGCCGACACCGTTATCCTCCACCTGGATTTCTGCCCATGGCGGATTCAGCCGGGTGCGCAGAATGATCCGCCCGGGCTCACGGTCGTCTTCACGCTGGTGAATGGCCTGAGCCGCGTTTTTCAGCAGGTTCAGCAGCACTTGTTCGAGCTCGTTGGCGGTGCCGGGCACGGGTCCCAGTTGCGGGTCGAACTGACGAGTGATGGCCTGGCCCTTGAAGTCGAAACCAATGGCCAGGTCGAAGTCATTACCGGCGATTTCCACCGCTTGATCGATCAGTGCCGGCAGGTCGCACGGGGCCATTTGGCGGTTGCTGCGACGGCTGAAACTGAGCATGTGGGTAACGATCTTCGCCGCCCGGGCGCCGGCCTGTTGAATGCCGTCGAGCAGTTGCGGTACTTCACGGTTTTGCAGGTAGCGATTGACACTGTCCAGCTCGATGCCGACCTGTTCAGCGGTTTCGATGTTCTTGGGCAGGTCGGCAGACAAGCGCCGACGAATGTTTTGCACGTTGTGCAGAATGGCGCCCAAGGGGTTGTTGATTTCGTGGGCCATACCCGCCGCGAGGCCGCCGACCGAGAGCATTTTCTCCGACTGCACCATCATTTCTTCCAGGGACAGGCGTTGGGTGATGTCGTCGATCCGGATCACGACGCCGCGTCCGGCACCGCCCATCAACGGATAAAAGGTCAACGCGTATTGCTTGGGTTCGTCGTCCTTGACCCAGGTGACGCGCTCGATCTTGACCACACTGTGCTGTTCGACGGTTTCCTTGAGCTGTGGCAGGAAAGGTTTGAGCGGTTCAAAGGCCAGGAAGATGGGCTGGTTCAATGCTTCGTCCAGGCGCGTGCCGGAGAGTGCGCTGGCCTCCTGGTTCCATTGGGTCACGTAGAGTTGTTCATCAAGGGCGATCAGCGCCGAAGGCATCGAGTCGATGATGCTGTTGAGGTAGTTTTGAAAGCCGGTGAGTTTTTTCTCGATCTTGCTCCGCACCTGGACTTCCAGCTCCAGCTTGCGGTTGGTATGACGGGTTTCTTCGGCCAGGCCCTGGGCCTGGTCGTAGGCGGCCTGGGAATCGTCCCGCGCACGCTTGAGTTGCTGTTCGCGGGCTTCGATGCGCGAGAGCATGGTGTTGAAGGCTTCGGCGAGGCTGCCGATTTCATCGCGGTTACCGCGAGAGGCACGCAGCGCGTAGTTTTCTTCGCGAGTGACCTGCCGGGACAATTCTTCGAGCTCATGGATCGGGCGGGTAATCAGGCGTTTGATCTGCCGGGCAATCACCAGCCACAACAGTACGCTGAAAATCAGAATCCCGAGGCTGGCGGTCAGGGTGCCGGCGA
>CAYNGZ010000540.1:0-2136 GCA_964396695.1 uncultured Pseudomonas sp. | reverse complement strand
AAGATCGTCGGCAACCTCTACACCTTTGATCTGGCAGGTAGGCAGGAAGGGACGTTCACCTTCAGCAATACCTCGATCAATGCGCCGGGCAATACGATGTCGGCGCAGCTGTACATCAAGTAGCTTTTCATGGGGTAACCGCACCGCTCGAACACCTGTCGGCAAAGCTGACTACGCTTTAAAGATCAGCCTGTGGATGCAGACCATGACCTTTAGAGCCCTGATTACCCTTGCCGAAGGTATCGATGACCTGCAAGGCGTGACACTGATCGATGTGTTGCGCCGCGCGAAAGTCGAAGTGGTGGTGGCGAGCATCGAATCACGGCGCATGCTCACCTGTGCCCGTGGTACTCGCCTGACCGCCGACGCGATGCTGGTCGATGTGTTGGCGCAACCCTTCGATCTGATCGTCTTGCCGGGTGGCGCCGTGGGCGCTCAGCACCTGGCGGCTCATCAACCCTTGTCACAGCTGGTCACGGATCAGTCCGCCGCCGGACGCCTGTTCGCCGGTATCGCCGAGTCGCCGGCGCTGGCTCTGCAAACCTTTGGCGTATTGCGTCAGCGGCGCATGACCTGCCTGCCGACGGTCAGTCAGCAGTTGTTTGGCTGCACGTTCGTCGACCAACCTGTGGTCGTCGATGGCAACTGCATCACCGCCCAGGGTTCGAGCGCTGCCCTGGCGTTTGCGTTGATGCTGGTTGAACAGCTATGTGGCAGGGCCGTCAGGGTTGCGGTGGCAGCGGATTTGCTGGTTTAGCGAGCACCGCCGAGGCGTTCTCTTCCTCTTCCACCGGGACATGCATGCGGTCGCGTTGGGCCAGGGTCGGGAACAGTTTGATCCAGGTCCCGGTGACCAGCAGCGTACCGATCCCGCCCATGACCACCGCCGGTACGGTACCGAACCAGTGGGCGGTGAGGCCGGATTCGAACTCGCCCAACTGGTTCGAGGCACCGATGAACAAACCGTTCACGGCGCTGACCCGACCGCGCATTTCGTCCGGGGTTTCCAGTTGCACGAAGGACGCGCGGATCACCATGCTGATCATGTCTGCCGCGCCGAGCACCACCAGCACTGCCAACGAGAACCAGAACGAGGTCGACAGACCGAAGGCGATAGTCGCGACGCCGAATACCCCGACGGCCGTGAACATCACGCGTCCGACATTGCGTTCCACGGCAAACCGCGCCAGCCATAACGACATCAGCAAGGCACCGACCGCCGGTGCCGAGCGCAACAGACCCAGGCCCCAGGGTCCGGTCAGCAGGATGTCCTTGGCAAACACCGGCAGCAGCGCCGTGGCACCGCCGAGCAATACCGCGAACAAGTCCAGTGAGATCGCACCCAGTATGTCCGGGCGACTGCGAATGAAACGAATCCCGGCCAGCAACGAATCCAGGGTCGCCTTGCCCTTGTTCAGCGGGGTTTGCCGTGCGGGCAGGTTGAGCATCAGGGTGCAGGCGATGAGGTACAGAATGACCGTCGGGCCATACACCCAGACGCTGCCGAAGGCATACAGCAAACCGCCCAGCGCCGGCGCGACGATGGTCGCCGATTGCTGAGCCGATTGGGAGGCCGCCACGGCTCGCGGAAACAGCGCACTGGGGACGATGGTCGGCAGCAGCGCCTGGGTGGTCGGCATTTCGAATGAACGGGCGGCGCCGAGCAGGAACGCCAGGATGAAGATCATCTCGCGGGTGACGTGGTCCGTGGCGCTGCCAATGGCCAGCGCAAGGGCAATCAGCGCCTGCAAGGACTGGCAGAGGGCCGCGACCTTGCGCCGGTCATAACGGTCGGCCACATGCCCGGTGTGGAGCATGAACAACACCCGTGGCGCGAACTCCACCAGCCCGACCAGCCCCAGGTCCAGCACGTTGCCGGTGAGTTGATAGAGGTTCCAGCCGATGGCGACGGTGAGCATCTGGAAACCGCTGGCGGTGAATATCCGTGCCAGCCAGAAGGCAATGAACGGGCGGTGATGGCGCAACAACAACGGGGCTTGGGTTGGCATCGGCAGGCAGGTCTGAGCGGGGAAAAACCGAGATTATCACCAAATTGTAACTAAAGGTTGCGCATGTCGGAGGGTAGGAGGGGCCGCCCCCTCTTCGAGGCCGCGCTGTCGCGCAAGGAACATGGGC
>CAYNGZ010000539.1:0-2155 GCA_964396695.1 uncultured Pseudomonas sp. | reverse complement strand
GGCCACTGCAGTGGCCAGCGTCGCTCGGACGGTTCCGGGCGCTTACGTTATTCGAGGCAACAATGGCCGAACAAGGTTCGCCGCGCCGCTTTGCGCGCATAGATCGACTCCCCCCTTACGTTTTCAACATCACTGCCGAGCTGAAGATGGCCGCCCGTCGTCGTGGCGAAGACATCATCGACTTGAGCATGGGCAACCCTGACGGCGCCACGCCGCCGCACATCGTCGAAAAACTGGTGACCGTTGCCCAGCGCGAAGACACCCACGGTTATTCCACGTCCAAGGGCATTCCGCGTCTGCGTCGGGCGATTTCCAACTGGTACAAGGACCGTTACGAGGTCGATATCGACCCGGAAAGCGAAGCCATCGTCACCATCGGCTCCAAGGAAGGCCTGGCGCACTTGATGCTCGCCACCCTCGACCAGGGCGACACCGTGCTGGTGCCGAACCCGAGCTACCCGATCCACATCTACGGCGCAGTGATTGCCGGCGCACAAGTGCGCTCGGTGCCGCTGATTCCGGGCGTGGACTTTTTCGCCGAGCTGGAACGGGCCATTCGCGGCTCGATCCCGAAGCCGAAAATGATGATTCTCGGCTTCCCGTCCAACCCGACCGCGCAGTGCGTCGAGCTGGATTTCTTCGAGCGCGTGATCGCCCTCGCCAAACAGTACGACGTGCTGGCGGTGCATGACCTGGCCTACGCCGACATTGTCTACGACGGCTGGAAAGCCCCGTCGATCATGCAAGTGCCGGGCGCCAAGGACATTGCGGTGGAATTTTTCACCCTGTCCAAGAGCTACAACATGGCCGGCTGGCGGATCGGTTTCATGGTCGGCAACCCGGAACTGGTCAGCGCGCTGGCGCGGATCAAGAGCTACCATGACTACGGCACCTTCACCCCGCTGCAAGTGGCGGCCATCGCTGCGCTGGAAGGTGATCAGCAGTGCGTCAGAGACATCGCCGAGCAGTACCGGCAACGTCGCAACGTGCTGGTCAAAGGCCTGCATGAGCTGGGCTGGATGGTCGAAAACCCGAAAGCCTCGATGTACGTCTGGGCCAAGATTCCCGAAGCCTACGCGCACCTTGGCTCGCTGGAGTTCGCCAAGAAACTGCTGGCCGAAGCCAAGGTTTGTGTGTCGCCGGGGGTTGGGTTTGGTGAGTACGGCGACGATCACGTGCGCTTCGCACTGATCGAAAACCAGGACCGGATTCGTCAGGCGGTACGCGGGATTCGCGGGATGTTCAGGGCGGATGCGGCGGCGGGCTGATTTCGCGGCTTTCTGAACGGAATAGAAAATGCCCCTGTGAACGCATTGCGCGCACAGGGGCATTTTTCGTTTCGGGGAGCTGATTGTTAGCGTTATGGCAGTAAAGTAGTTGCGCCTTTGTAGTAGAAAGGCGTCATGTCAATAACAGGTGGACCTTTAAGAGGACGACCCACCCCTTCACAGGCGGCGTTGTTCAACATGCCGTTGTCATGGTCCCCCATCCAGCTGAACAGGCCGCCCAGCAACCATTGAAGGACATACTCGCCTTTGGCCTTGACGGTACGGGACGTATCAAAGGACATGAACACTTTGGTCGTTGGGTTGTAGAGAAAATCCGCATCCGCGACTGTGTCGGTGTAAAAGTCAAAACCGTTCATCGAGGCCTTTGTTTCAAGATCCAGGTAATGTTTCATCATGCCGGGCCACTCGGTAATGCCCGGTTCAAAACATCCGGGCGTCGTATTCGCTCCCGGTTTCTGGCTGTAAGTCCCCACCAGCGGCGACACACTCGTCAACACCGCTTGCTGAGCATTTCGACTATAACCGGCGTAGCCGATAAAAATCATTTTCGACGGCACACCCAATCCCAACAGGTACTGCACCGCTGAGTGCACCGAGTTCTCGGTAATATCATTGGGATCACTGCGATACAGGTTGCAATGGTGCTGAATCTTCGGAGCCCAAGGCGTGCCAAAGAAGTCGTAACACATCAAGTTGATGCCTTCGAGCCCCGCCTGGATCAGCAGCGGGATGTTGGACTTGGCCAACTTGACCGGGTCGGCAATGGCCGCAATGCTGATTTTTACATTGCCTTTCCCGATGGCAACCAGTTTTGCTTTAAGCAACTGAATAAACACCGCAAAGTAAGCCGGATCGTTACTGTCAAA
>CAYNGZ010000538.1:0-2182 GCA_964396695.1 uncultured Pseudomonas sp. | reverse complement strand
TGCCAAGGAAGCGCTCTCTGCGCAGTTTGGCGAAACCGTGGCCGAACTGGTCGACGGGGTCAGCAAACTGACCCAGATGAACTTCGAGACCAAAGCCGAAGCCCAGGCCGAAAACTTCCAGAAAATGGCCATGGCCATGGCACGCGACATTCGCGTGATCCTGGTGAAACTGGCCGACCGCTTGCACAACATGCGCACGCTGGAAGTCCTGTCCGGTGAAAAACGCCGGCGGATCGCCAAGGAAACCCTGGAAATCTATGCACCCATCGCCAACCGGCTGGGCATGCACGCCATCCGCGTAGAATTCGAAGACCTGGGCTTCAAGGCCATGCACCCGATGCGTTCCGCGCGGATCTACCAGGCGGTCAAGCGCGCCCGGGGCAACCGCAAGGAAATCGTCAACAAGATCGAGGAATCCCTCAGCCACTGCCTGGCCATCGACGGCATTCAGGGCGAGGTCAGCGGTCGCCAGAAACACCTCTACGGCATCTACAAGAAAATGCGCGGCAAGCGTCGGGCCTTCAACGAGATCATGGACGTCTACGCGTTCCGGATCATCGTCGACAAGGTCGATACCTGCTACCGCGTGCTGGGTGCCGTGCATAACTTATATAAACCACTGCCGGGTCGCTTCAAGGATTACATCGCGATTCCCAAGGCCAACGGCTATCAGTCGCTGCACACCACGCTCTTCGGCATGCACGGCGTACCGATCGAAATCCAGATCCGCACCCGTGAAATGGAAGAGATGGCCAACAACGGCATCGCCGCCCACTGGCTGTACAAATCCAGCGGCGACGAGCAGCCGAAAGGCACTCACGCCCGCGCCCGTCAGTGGGTCAAAGGCGTGCTGGAAATGCAGCAACGCGCCGGCAACTCGCTGGAATTCATCGAAAGCGTGAAGATCGACCTGTTCCCGGACGAGGTCTACGTGTTCACGCCCAAAGGCCGGATCATGGAGCTGCCAAAAGGCTCCACGGCGGTCGACTTCGCTTACGCGGTACACACCGACGTCGGCAACAGCTGCATCGCCTGCCGGATCAACCGTCGCCTGGCGCCGCTGTCCGAACCGCTGCAAAGCGGCTCGACCGTCGAGATCGTCAGCGCCCCGGGGGCACGGCCGAACCCGGCGTGGCTCAACTTCGTGGTCACCGGCAAGGCCCGCACGCACATTCGTCACGCGCTGAAACTGCAACGCCGGTCCGAATCCATCAGCCTGGGCGAACGCCTGCTGAACAAGGTGCTCAACGGTTTCGACAGCTCGCTGGAGAAAGTCCCGGCCGAGCGCATCAAGGCGATGCTCAACGAATACCGCCTCGAACTGGTCGAGGACCTGCTCGAAGACATCGGCCTGGGCAACCGCATGGCCTACGTCGTGGCGCGCCGCCTGCTCGGCGAAGGCGAACAGCTGCCAAGCCCGGAAGGCCCTCTGGCGATTCGCGGGACCGAAGGTCTGGTGCTCAGTTACGCCAAGTGCTGCACGCCGATCCCGGGCGACCCGATTGTCGGCCACCTGTCTGCCGGCAAAGGCATGGTCGTGCACCTGGACAACTGCCGCAACATCAGCGAAATCCGCCACAACCCGGAAAAATGCATCCAGCTCTCGTGGGCCAAGGATGTCACCGGCGAATTCAATGTCGAACTGCGCGTCGAGCTGGAACACCAGCGCGGCCTGATTGCCCTGCTGGCCAGCAGCGTCAACGCCGCCGACGGCAACATCGAAAAAATCAGCATGGACGAACGCGACGGTCGTATCAGCGTGGTCCAACTGGTGGTCAGCGTGCACGACCGTGTACACCTGGCCCGCGTGATCAAGAAACTGCGCGCCTTGACCGGGGTGATTCGCATCACCCGCATGCGTGCCTAGCTCGTCCTTAATAGCCCAGCCATTACAAGGAGTCATAGATGACCAAGACTGTTATCACCAGCGACAAGGCCCCGGCCGCCATCGGTACTTACTCCCAGGCGATCAAGGCTGGCAACACCGTCTACATGTCCGGTCAAATTCCACTCGATCCAAAAACCATGGAACTGGTCGAAGGCTTCGAAGCCCAGACCGTCCAGGTGTTCGAGAACCTCAAAGCCGTGGCTGAAGCGGCTGGCGGCTCGTTCAAGGACATTGTCAAACTGAACATCTTCCTCACCGACCTGAGCCACTTCGCCAAGGTCAACGAGATCATGG
>CAYNGZ010000537.1:0-2193 GCA_964396695.1 uncultured Pseudomonas sp. | reverse complement strand
TCTCGCCTCCCCTGACGATCGTGCGCAACGGCTGCTCCACCTGGCCGGAAGAATGCAATGTGAAGGCTTCCTCGCTGAGCCGCAGGCACAGCTCGAAACTCAACAGTCCTTTGATCGAGTCGCTGTCCAGATGAAGCATCGTTCACGCCTCGGCCGTCTGCTTGAACCCTTGAAAGGCATCCCATTTGAAACGCTCGTCGATTTCGGTGCCGGCAATGCCGTTCAGGATGGTCGACATGTTTTTCTGTGAAACCCCGAGAATCACATCCAGCATGTTTTGTTTGCTGAAGCCCGCCCGCAAGACCGCATCAATGGCTGATTTGCTCAGGCGACCACGACAATGAATCACCTCCAGGGTAAAACTGCGCAACGCCATCAGCCGCGCATCGAGACGGGTTGGCTCATGGGCGATGGCGTCGACCACGCGCTCATCCACGCCCTTGGCCAGGGCAATGAAGGCATGGGCCTGGACCGTGTAGTCACAGCGGTTTTCCACACCGGTGGTCATCCACACCAGCGCCTTTTCTTCTTCGCTCAACGAACTGTCAATAAACAGATCATGCGCTCGCTGGTAGGCACCCAGTAAGGAAGGTGACTCCGACATGTAGGCACTCTGATTGGGGATCCAGCCAAAGTTGTCGATGGAGCTCTGCAGCAGCTCTTTACTTTTTTCCGGGGTCGAATCGAGTGTGTGAAGCTTCAAGACAGGCATCATGACCTCAACGTGTATTCGAAATAGTCCAATGGTCACCCTGCCTGCGAATGGGGTCAGGCAGGGCCTTGCGCTCAACTGCAGTACAAACTGGCTTCAGTCGGCAGTGCGCTCCAGCGGGTCAGCGCGAAGACCGACCAGAGCATCCGGATCGGCCGGGTGCTCGAGACAAAATTCAAGCCGTGGATGTTGGCCGCCACTTCCGTGGTCAGCGCCACATCGACCTCGCCTCTCGCGGCTGCTGCCGCAGCGGCGCTGGTGGACAGTGCGAGGATCACGGAGTCGACCTCCAGATCCTGAGGCAAAAGTTCCTTGATCAGGAGAAGCGGTGCGGGATGGGTGGCGACCGTCAGCCTTGCGGTCGTTAGCGGCCCCTTGCTCGCCAATCCGTACAACGGCGTATCGAACACGAAGGTCGCCACCAGGTTTAACCGCGGGTCCATATAGAAGTTATGAATCTGCGGGTAGGCATTGGCCACGATCATCACCCTTGGAATGTGCTCGTCCATGCTGGAGCGGGCATGCTCGTAAGAGTCGCTGAGATTGACCTGTACGCGTGAACCTGGATATCGACGCCCGAACCATTCACTGAAGAAGCCGGCGGCCGCTTCACTGCTGGTCCCGCTGGGCCCCAAGGTGTGAATCATCACATCGCGCCAATCGCCAACACCTAAATTCAAGAATTTACTGTCCATAGTCATGACTCTCCGGAGCGATCAATTGGATATCGGGCTCAACCAATGGGCGTATTTACTGTTCAGACCTCTTACCGTCTCCAGGTAGAGTCTCCTGATCGCAGCGCTTGTTTCACCCACACCGCTCTCTTGCAGCACGTAATGATCGATTTGCGTCACGGGTACGATCTCGACGCCGGTACCGGCCAGGAAACACTCATCGACTGAAAACAGCTCGGAAAACGAGATGTCTCGCTCGACGACTTTCAACCCCAATTCTTCTCTGGCCAGGGTCATCACCGAATCACGGGTAATGCCCTCGAGAATATGGGCACTCAACGGTGGCGTGATAAGACAACCGTCTTTCACGACGAAGACATTGGAGGTCGTCGACTCGGCCAGATTGCCGTGCACATTCAACATCAACGCATCGTCAAACCCATTGCGTTGCGCCGACTCCATGGCCAACGCCGAGTTGGCATAGCTGCCGGTGATTTTGGCCCGTGCGGGAAGCGAAACATCAGGAATACGCCGCCAACTCGAGATGGCGCAGCGAATACCGCCGGCAGGCATGTAGGCGCCCATGGCCAGAGTATTGATCACCAGGCCCGTGCTGACCCCGGAGAGCTTGACGCCAAAACCAACGCCAGGCAGCAGCGCCTTCTTGTAGGCCAGGGGCCTGATATAGCTGTCGGTCGATGCCTCGTTACGCCGCAGCAGATCGAGGATGATTGCCTTCATCTCGGCGCGACGAGGCAGGTTCTCCAAGTGCAGCAACCTTGCCGAATTCTCCAGCCGTTTCAGGTG
>CAYNGZ010000536.1:0-2204 GCA_964396695.1 uncultured Pseudomonas sp. | reverse complement strand
TGGTGTATTGCGCCGGCCCGCACTGCAACGGCGCGAACAAGGCGGCGGTGAAGCTCGCGGCGCTGGAATACCCGGTCAAGGAAATGATCGGCGGAGTGACGGGGTGGCTGGATGAAGGCTTTGAGTTGAGCCGTGCCGTTGAACAGGTAGCCAGTACGGCAATCGGA
Source organism: uncultured Pseudomonas sp. (assembly GCA_964396695.1). Classification (GTDB taxonomy): domain Bacteria; phylum Pseudomonadota; class Gammaproteobacteria; order Pseudomonadales; family Pseudomonadaceae; genus Aquipseudomonas. The sequence goes on along the minus strand of CAYNGZ010000536.1, from coordinate 2,037 downwards.
TGCGAGTGCTAATCCTTTGATGCTGACCAACTGAATGGTAGCCGTGACGAGCTCCTGTAGCAGCTGGCGAAGCCTGCGTTCGAGGGCGTAGCACTCGTAAATAATGACTCCACGGTTTTCCTGAATGACCGTAGAGCCCGATTTTACGACTGCTCCGCAGCCGAACGCAGGCTTCGCCAGCTGCTACGGGGAGTGTCAAACCTTGGACGTGGCTGCACGCCACTCATCGAGCGTCGCCTGCAACCAGTCGTACACCTGGCGGTAAGCGGCACTGTCGTCCTGATCCCGGGGCAGGGGCGACTCTTCGCCGAAGTGGGCGTTGAGTAGCGCGACCGACTCGGCGTTCCATTCCGGATGAAACTGCAATCCGACCCGCGTCGAGCCGACGGCGTACATCTGCTGTTCACACTGGGCGCTGCTGGCCAGTAACCGTGCGTCCGGCGGCAGATCAATTGCATCCTCATGCCATTCCAGCACTTTCAATGCGTGCCCATCGGCGAATGTGATCGTGGTCCAGCCGGTTTCAGTCCGGGCCATTCGCCGTACGTTCCCACCCAGGCTCAGGGCCAGCAACTGCGCGCCCAGGCAAATCGCGAACACCGGCGCACCCTGCGCGATGCTTGCGGCCAGCCACCGACGCTCCTCGGCCAGCCACTGCGGACCTGCATTGGCCTCGTAAGGCCCGCCCAGGATGATCACCGGCGCAGCGCCCGCGGGCGGTAACTGACCAAGATCGGCGCGAAACACCTTCAGCGTCAGCCCCCGGGATTCGGCCCAATCGTCAATCGCGCCCGGGCCTTCGGCGGGGTGGTGCTGGATCAGGTTCAACGAGGTCGATTGCTCGGGCATGGCTCTGCTCTCAGGTGTACGGTCGGTTTTTATCTGTCGGAACAGCCGGCATCTTGGCTGAAAACAGGGCGTTTCTGAAGGCCGTTGCCCGGCGCTGACGCAGGCTATTGCTGCGGGAAACACCTTGGCTGATTTTTTATAACTATTTGTCGCATCAACACAATTTACATCCTGAGTGCAGCTCTAGACTGCCGGCCACTTCGATTTTTACCCGCCACAAGCTACTAATCGAATGCTGCCAATAAGAGTCTCCGTACACTGGAGTTATAAATGAAGAAGCGAGTGATGTTCGGTGCGCTGGCACTGTCCGTGTTGTCCCTGTCGGCCGTAGCCGATGATGCCAAAGCGATCCGTCTGGGGATCGAGGCCGGCTACCCACCGTTCTCGTTCAAGACGCCTGAAGGCAAACTCAGCGGTTTTGACGTGGACATCGGCGACGCGTTGTGTGAGCAGATGAAAGTCAAATGTACCTGGGTCGAGCAAGAGTTCGATGGCCTGATCCCGGCGCTCAAGGTCAAGAAAATCGACGCGATCCTGTCGTCCATGACCATCACCGACGACCGCAAGAAAAACGTCGACTTCACCATCAAGTACTACCACACCCCGGCACGCTTCGTGATGAAGGAAGGCACCGACATCAAGGATCCGTTGACCGAACTCAAAGGCAAGAAAGTCGGTGTGCTGCGCGCCAGTACCCACGACCGCTTCGCCACTGAAGTGCTGGTGCCGGCCGGGATCAACCTGGTGCGCTACGGCTCCCAGCAGGAGGCCAACCTGGACATGACCTCCGGCCGCCTCGACGCGATGCTGGCGGACTCGGTCAATCTCGACGATGGCTTCCTGAAAACCGACGCCGGCAAAGGCTTTGCGTTCGTTGGCCCGGAATACGAAGACGCCAAGTACTTCGGCGGTGGTGCCGGTATTGCGGTGCGCAAAGGCGATACGGAGCTGGCGAACAAGTTCAACACCGCCATCACCGAAATCCGTGCCAACGGCAAGTACAAGCAAGTGCAGGACAAGTACTTCAAGTTCGACGTCTACGGTAAATAAATTCACCGTTCAAAAGGGTGGCTATCGTTAACGCGGTGGTCACCTTTTTTTGCGCCCATATGAATCACCCTGCCCGACACATTACCTGTAGGAGGGGCCGCCCCCTCTTCGAGGCCGCGCTGTCGCGTAAGGAACATG
>CAYNGZ010000535.1:0-2204 GCA_964396695.1 uncultured Pseudomonas sp. | reverse complement strand
CTGTGAGCAGAGTCAAGACGAAAAAAAGCCCGCGGATGCCCAGGCGGGCAATGGCCCGCAGCAGCCAACGGAGATTGAAGCCTGCAGCACAGAGGATCGGGTGGACGGCGTCGCCGCTTTCGCCCTTCAACCAGTTCCGGCGCATGCCGTGGTCCGCTTTGACATGACCGATGACCGGCTCGACCGCCTGGCGACGTTTGAGCATTCTGCGCTGACGACGATTCATGGTTTTGATCCTGCCGCGATGAATCATCTTCACTGGCGCCACTTCGGCATCGACCCCGCGATAACCGAGGTCAACGATGGCAGTGTGGGGTCTGGGCGATCCGGGCAAGTCCTGCAGCAGGATGGTGGTCTGCTCCAGTTGGGAGTGCAGCGTGTGGCCGTCATAGGGATTGCCAGGGAAGCTGCGCGCACCGACGATGAGTCCCTGATTGGCGGTGATCGCCAGGCTCACCTTCACGCCGAACTCGTAGGGCTGACGGGCCTTGCCCTTGGCGACACATTCCACCTCGGGAGCGTGCAGAGCGTAGAGCTTGTTCTTGTCCTTGGCACGTTGCTGCGCAATGCGTCGGGCGCGTTCGAGCCAGGGACGCAGACGCTCTTGCTGGTCCTCGGCAAGCGCCGTCATCTTGCGTTCGATGTCCCGTAGTACGCGGCCGAGCACGGTGCGCTGGCGCTTGAGTACGGTTCTCAGCCGTTTGAACTGCTTGGCATGCGCATAACCACCCGCACGAAATCGCAACGACTTGCCTTCCCTGACAAATGTCTGCTTGAGCTGGATGCCGGCGCGTTTGGCCAGTTGCACCACCTTGGCCCGCGCTACCTCCAGCAGACGGCTGTCGGTCGGATAGGCAATGGCCTTCTCTTGCACCGTGGTGTCGACGATGACCCGTTCGAACTCAGCCGGTTTGATCACGTTCATGTGCACGGCGGCAGCAATCGTGGTGGCCAGCAGTTCCTCGACGCCAGCCTCACCCAGGGCCTGTCGGAAACGCACGAGGTTGGTCGGGTCACACGGCAGCCGCATCTGGAAGTACTCCTCGCCGCAGAAGTACTGCCAGTACACGTTCTCCGCCCAGCGCTCGCACACCGACTCGTCGCTCTCGTTGAAGGCATGCTTGAGGTAGAGCAGCCCCACCATCAGCCGGATCGGAAGGCGAGGCCGGCCTGCGGCACTGATGCCTGCACCGGCCACCGCCAACATCGGTCCGAACAAGTCCTCGCCGACCACGTTGCTGCCATCCTTCGCCTTGCGCGCAAGCACTGGCGCCAAGGCTGCCTCAATGCTGTTCCAAGGCATCCGGCTCGCCAGCACTGCCAGCGGATGCCGAAGATCAATCATCCCGTCCAGGCGGCTGCGAAAGAAGTCCGGTGTGCTCATCGGCAAGTTCCTCAAATCTCCCAGGATTCGAATCAGATTCATATTCGATCTGGGAGTTCGGCACGCAGCGAAATTCTTGCTAAGCCTTACTGCGCCTTACTCTTCGGTATTCCGCAGGGCCGACTAATTAAAATGCCAGGCGACTGAATAACCGGCCACATCCGGACCTTCCATGTTTTGGAGGGGGATATATGGAATGGGCTCCCTGGTTTGGCGCGGGTGGCTCACCCATTCGGGTTATGGGCACTGCGGTAAGGCCTCGCCAGAGCGGGAGGCGTGATTATCTTATCGTATATTTCAGGCTCGTACAAAATGACTGGACTAAATCATCTAATGTTTTGAATATCAAGCATTATTAATATTAATTCGTTACCACATTAATCGTGATTTGTGATTTATTTTTTCTTTTTGGTGATTTCAAAGATTTCGTGAAAACGTGAAAACCCAGGCAGGAAGCGGCTATGGAGGCAGTGGAGCCGGCCACTCAGGCGACGTGGTAGCCCGTTACCACCTGCTGTGGCGAACTTGCCGGTAGCATCTTGACCGCTTTGAGTGAAGCGGCGTATCGGGGGGGCATTTACCCTTTCACGCAATCATCGTGATACCGCGATCGTGTCAGCGAGATTGGGAAAGAATGGAGTTTTGCCGACGGCTGCGCCGATGAAAATGCCGGGCACCAATGAAAAAAGCCCCATCGATCCGATGGGGCTTTTCCGTCAGCGAGGAAGATTCCGGGGTCAGGCCGGTTGCTGGCCGCCGCCGGCCTGCAGGCTCGCGTTCAGTTCCTTGCGATAGCGGTTCAGGTCCTGCACCGTTTCGA
>CAYNGZ010000534.1:0-2218 GCA_964396695.1 uncultured Pseudomonas sp. | reverse complement strand
CCATGGTTCGTACCTACATCAAGAATGTAGTGAAAGCCATCGACGCAAAAGACGCTGTAAAAGCGCAAGCTGCTTACGTTCTGGCCGTGCCAGTTATCGACCGCATGGCCGATAAAGGCATCATCCACAAGAACAAAGCTGCTCGCCATAAAGGTCGTCTGAATGGCCACATCAAGGCTCTGAACCTTGCTGCTGCAGCCTAAGCGACACGCTTTTTAAAAAACCGACCTCAGGGTCGGTTTTTTATTGCCTGTGATTCAGTGAATTCAGCGCAAAAAATGTGGGAGCTGGCTTGCTCGCGAAGAGACCATAACATTCAACATCACTATTGACTGTTACACCGCCTTCGCGAGCAAGCCCGCTCCCACATTTCGATTTGCGTCAGATTATTGGGCGTGCGCCCAAGGTAAAATCGGGATCGCGGTCACGGCATTCTGCGGACTGCCCTCGATCAGGCGATCGCTGTAGACCAGGTACACCAGGGTATTACGCTTCTTGTCGAGAAAGCGCACCACTTGCATGGTCTTGAACACCAGGGACGTGCGCTCCTTGAACACCTCTTCGCCATCCTTGAGCTCACCCTTGAAACTGATCGGCCCAACCTGACGACATGCGATAGACGCTTCCGCCCGATCCTCGGCCAACCCCAGACCGCCCTTCACACCACCTGTCTTGGCTCGCGACAAATAGCAGGTCACGCCATCGACCTTCGGATCATCGAAAGCCTCGATGACAATGCGATCATTCGGCCCGACGAACTTGAACACGGTCGACACCTGACCGATTTCTTCCGCCGAAGCCAGCAGCGGCATCGCCAGCAACACCCCCAACAATCCTTTTGCCATTCGCATTTGCGCCTTCCTTAAACCAGAATCAGGTTATCGCGGTGAACCAGTTCCGGCTCCGCCATGTAACCCAGCAATCCGACAATCGCCTCAGACGACTGACCGATGATTTTTTGCGCCTCAAGCGCGCTGTAGTTGGCCAGCCCACGAGCGATCTCACGACCATCCGGCGCCACGCACACCACCATTTCACCGCGACGGAAGCTACCCTGAACCAGCTTTACGCCAACCGGCAGCAAACTTTTATTACCCTGCGACAATGCCGCGACCGCCCCCTCATCCAGCACCAGCGTGCCGCGAGTCTGCAAGTGCCCGGCCAGCCACTGCTTGCGCGCCGCCAGCAAGCCGCGCTCAGGCGACAGCAAGGTGCCAATGCGCTCGCCGGACTTCAAGCGATCCAGCACACGCTCCAGACGCCCACCCACGATGATCGTGTGAGCCCCCGAGCGTGCAGCCAGACGCGCCGCACGCAATTTGGTCTGCATACCGCCACGCCCCAACGCGCCGCCGGTGCCACCCGCAACCGCATCCAGCGCCGGATCATCAGCACGCGCTTCGTAAATCAGCCTGGCATCAGGATTGTTGCGCGGATCGGCGTCAAACATGCCGTCACGATCGGTGAGAATCACCAACAGATCAGCCTCGACCAGGTTGGCCACCAGCGCCGCCAGCGTGTCGTTGTCGCCAAAACGGATTTCGTCGGTGACCACCGTATCGTTCTCGTTGATCACCGGAACGACCTTGAGCTCAACCAGCGCACGCAAGGTACTGCGGGCGTTGAGGTAACGCTTGCGGTCGGACAAGTCATCGTGAGTCAGGAGAATCTGCGCCGTGTGCCGGCCATGCTCGGCAAAGCTCGACTCCCAGGCCTGCACCAACCCCATCTGACCGATGGCGGCAGCCGCCTGCAACCCATTCATCGCACTATATCGTTCAGTCCAGCCAAGGCGACTCATACCTGCCGCTACCGCGCCCGAGGACACCAGCACCAGCTCGACACCCGCCTCATGCAGCGCGACCATCTGCTCAACCCAGACACCCATTGCCGCGCGATCCAGACCCTTGCCGTCAGCCGTCAGCAAAGCGCTGCCAATCTTCACGACCCAACGCTGCGCACCTGTCACCTTGCTCCGCATCATCTTCAACCTTAGTTTGAGGACAGCACGACCCAGCGCTGCCCGTAACGTTATTCGTGACTACCGATTTCCAGATACCAAAACGCCGCTCGATTGAGCGGCGCTTAAGTTTACTGCAACGAATCAGTCGCGCACGTAAATGATTTCCGGACCATCATCAACAGCCACATCTTATTGGTCACAATCATAGTCACCGCAGTCGAGGACAGACTAAACCCAACTGCCGCGCAGGGCACG
>CAYNGZ010000533.1:0-2218 GCA_964396695.1 uncultured Pseudomonas sp. | reverse complement strand
TACGCGGGTGGGGGAGTGGAAGTTCGTCGCGGGTTGGCTCAAGCTCGACATCAATGTGACCAACCGCTACGGCTTTCAAGCCAGGGAAAACCGAGATGACTCAAACACTGGAACGTGCCATCGCCATTGCTGCTGCCGCTCACGAGGGGCAGGTCGACAAGGGCGGTTCGCCGTACATCCTGCACCCGCTGAAAGTGATGCTGAAGGTCAGCACGCTGGAAGAACGGATCGTGGCGGTTCTGCACGACGTGGTCGAGGACTCTGGCATCAGCCTCGATGATCTGCGTAAAGAAGGCTTCAGCGAAACGGTGTTGGCGGCCATTGAGTCGGTCACCAAGCGGCCGGGAGAGTCCTACGAACTGTTCGTCGAACGAGCGGCGCAGAACCCGATAGGCCGGGTGGTCAAGCTGGCTGACCTTGAAGAGAACAGTGACCTGTCCCGCATCGCACAGCCGTCCTGGGAAGATCTGGAGCGAGTTGAAAAGTATCGGCGGGCGATTGGCAGGCTGCGTTCGTAGCGAGCCAACGGAATACATACTTTCGCCTACTGGAATCATTCCCTTGGCAGGAAGGATGGCAGCGGTATCAAGGCTGTTTGCATCAATGCCCCCCTACGAAGGTGCGGTCCGCGTGCAACATCTTCAGGTGCCTGACTGGATGCTTTTTTCCCAGCGAAAACTTGGCACCTGAATCGTGCGATTGGCGCGAATTGAATGGTTAATGGCACCTGTTGCAGGCTGAATTGACGTAGAGCTGTCTAAAGTTGGTTCTGCCTTTAGTTGCCCTTTGAACCATCACTACGGGCGGGAGACTTAATGTCACGCAATCAGTTTTTTTACCTGGACATCGGATGGCAGGCCTTGCTGAAGGACCTTGGCCTGCGTCCCGAGCATGTGTTACGCCGCGCGGGGCTTCCTGAAGACCTGTTTTCCCGTCATGCCCCCAGGCTCACCACTGACGAGTATTTCCGTCTTTGGCGGAGTATGGAGGCGGAGGCCGGTGACGCCATGTTCCCCTTGCGCATCGTCGAGACTGTCTCGGCCGAGTTGTTTAGTCCTCCACTGTTCGCGGCCCTGTGCAGTACCAACCTGATGCAGGCGGTGCAGCGCTTGTCCAGGTACAAGCAACTCGTGGCTCCCATGAGCCTGGAGGTGGATGTAGGCAAGGCGGGTGAACTGACGGTATCGCCTCGCTGGCAGTCGGTGCAGACCGATGTGCCGTATTCGTTGCAAGTGGCCGAGATTGCGTTTTTCTTGCGATTGGCCCGGCTCGCAACTCGCGAGCCTGTCAAGGCGTTTCGCGTGGCGCTACCGGAACTCCCGCCCAGCGACTACACCCGCCGTTACGAGTCCTTTTTCGGCGCGCCCGTGCGACACGGGACGAGCCCAAGTATCACCTTCACCGCCGCAGATGCCTTGCGTCCTTTTCTCACGGTCAATGAAGGCATGTGGCGTGTGTTCGAACCCGACCTGCGCCGCCGGCTCAGCGAGCTCGATGCGTCGGCGACGACGGCGGAACGCGTGCGTGCCGTCCTGCTGGAACTGCTGCCTGGCAACGCGGCCACCATCGAGAAGACTGCCGAGCGCCTGGGGTTGAGCAAACGAACGCTGCAGCGTCGCCTTGAATGCGAGGGAGAGAACTTTCGCGCCTTGGTGAATGCTACCCGCGAGAACCTTGGCCGCCACTACCTGGAAAACACTACGATGTCGGGCGAAGAGATTGCCTTCCTGCTTGGCTTTGAGGATCCCAATTCCTTCTATCGCGCATTCCAGGATTGGACCGGGCAGACGGCCGGGAGCGTCCGTCATGCCATGCGCCTGAATTGAGGAGAAGCCAACCTTGTCCACGCTTGTCGATCAACGGAAAGTGCTGCTGGCTGGCGCCACCGGGCTGGTGGGCGGTCTGATACTTCAGGCCTTGCTGGCGGACCGGAAGGTCTCGGAGGTGCACGCTCTGGCCCGTCGGCCATTGAGTGTCCGTCACTCGAAGCTTCACGTCCACATCGTCGATTTCAGCCGTTTGCCCCCGCTGGTGCAGGCGGACGAAGTGTATCTGGCGCTCGGCACCACGATCAAAGACGCTGGCAGTCAAGCGGCGTTCCGCGCCGTCGATCTGGAGGCCAATCTGGCGGTTGTCAAGGCTGCCTTCGCTGCAGGAGCCCGCCGCGTGGGGCTGGTAAGCGCGGTGGCGGCCAACGCGAAGTCCTCAGTGTTCTACA
>CAYNGZ010000532.1:0-2226 GCA_964396695.1 uncultured Pseudomonas sp. | reverse complement strand
CCCGCCCAAAATGGCCCGGATAAAACCCCCTTTGTACACGGGAAACTGGCAGGTCCACGCCTTGCCGGGTTATGGCCCGGAGCGTCGCGCCAATCCGTTCGAAACCTTCCAGGCGATTCCCGCCCAGGCGCGTTATCAGTTCATGCTCGATAACGCCGAGTACTTCGTGCGCACCTTTATCCGCGGCCCGGTTTGCCGTGGGCAGATCGCGACCGACGTGATCCGTGACAACTTCTGGGCCTTCTTCCAGGCGCCAGAGCACGACTTGTACATCACTGACCCGATATACCGCGGCAAGGCGACGCCGTTGCTGGCCATGCCCGGCCAGAATGACGACGTCGGCAGCGTGTTGAGCCTGTGGCATGCCTATCGCGACAAGCGTAACGACTATGAAGCCTTGCGTCGTGACACCTACGCCGATGTGCCGGCACCGAGTTGGTCGACCTTGTGGGCCGGCAACGATAATGCCTTGTTGAGTATTTTCCGGCATTTCGACAGCGCCTCGGTGACCAAAGGCCTGATCGGCGAGGTGCCACAGACCATGTGGCTGTTCGATTTCCCGCTGCTGGAACGCACCTACTATCAGTTGGCGGTCAACTTCGACGTGTTCGGCAATGTCTCCCATCAAGCGCAAACCCGGCTGTATTTCGACTTGATTCGCAACGGCGCCGAGCAGAATTTCCTGCGCTTGATGCCGGCCGATTCGCGCGATGGCTACCTGGATGACTGGTATCAGAGCAGCGGCAAATTCAAGATGTGGCTGGATTACGAAAGCATCGACAACGACAAGCCGACGGCGCTGAAACTCGACGAGAAAGACCCGAAGCGTGACTTCGCCCAGCAATTGCTGATGCGTTACGGTGACCTGAACGCCAGGCCCGACCCGATCAACCGCTGCGACAGCGCCTATTGCTCACGGCCCAATATCGACCCGGCCTTGCAGAACGCCGAGCAGGCGCTGAGTCGCCTGACCGCGCGCCCGGCAGCCGGGCTCAAGGTGATCGATCAACTGCCGGAAGCGACGATGCTGCGCATCGAAAGCCGCAGTGGCAAGCGCGAGGTATACAGCCTGCTGCGCAACCGTGCCCACAGTAATGTGGCGTTCCTGCTCGGTGAGGCTTTGCGCTATCAGCCGGGGCTGGACACCTTGACCATATATCCCGGCGTGCTCAGCAGCTACCCGAACTTCATGTTCAACATTCCCGCTGAACAAGTGCCGGCGTTTGTCGCTGCCATGGAGAATGCCAGAGATGCCCAGGGCTTCGAGAAAATCGTCGAACGCTGGGGCATTCGTCGCAGCCACCCGCAGTTCTGGCAGTATTTCCACGACTTGAGCCGCTACATCCACGAAACCGATCCGGTGGAAGAGGGCGTACTGGACATGAATCGCTACGAAAACCTGTGATCGACTGACGGGTCGCCGCTAGCGGCGACCGGTTCTTTCCCGACAAAAATACTGGGACTTTGTCCGGCGCGATGATTGGCGTAAACTGCGCGCAAGCCTGCGAGGAACTTCCATGACCGCCATTACCATTACCGACGCCGCCCACGATTATCTGGCTGATCTGCTCTCCAAACAGAACACTCCGGGGATCGGCATTCGGGTCTTTATCACCCAGCCTGGCACTCAATACGCCGAAACCTGTATCGCGTATTGCAAGCCGGGCGAAGAAAAACCTGAAGACACCGCGCTGGGGCTCAAAAGCTTCACCGCGTATATCGACTCGTTCAGCGAAGCGTTCCTGGATGACGCCGTGGTCGACTACGCCACGGATCGCATGGGCGGCCAGCTGACCATCAAGGCGCCAAACGCCAAAGTACCGATGGTCAACGCCGACAGCCCGGTCAACGAGCGCATCAACTACTACCTGCAAACCGAAATCAACCCGGGGCTGGCCAGCCACGGCGGTCAGGTCAGCCTGATCGATGTCGTTGACGACGGCATTGCTGTATTGAAGTTCGGTGGCGGTTGCCAGGGTTGCGGCCAGGCCGACGTGACCTTGAAGGAAGGCATCGAGCGCACGCTGCTCGAGCGTATTCCCGAACTCAAGGGTGTGCGTGACGTGACCGACCACACGCAGAAAGAAAACGCCTACTACTAAGGTGTTCGCTGCGACATGAAAAAACGGCGCCCCGTGCCGCCGTTTTTTTATGCCCACGGTTTAACGGCAGAAAAGATCGCAGCCTTCGGCAGCTCTTATGGAACAAAAAATAACTTATTGATTT
>CAYNGZ010000531.1:0-2230 GCA_964396695.1 uncultured Pseudomonas sp. | reverse complement strand
GGCATATGAATATGCCGCCGCGTTTGGGTTGTCGCCCTGTGTAGAAGCTGCGGAAAGTCAGATCGGATTCGGGCAGTCGATGAAGATGTGTTCAAGGGCAAACCGCCGCGCCAGATACTCCCCCAACGCCTGCACGCCGTAGCGTTCGGTGGCGTGATGGCCGGCAGCGATGAAACTGATGTCGTTTTCCCGGGCACTGTGGAAGGTTTGCTCGGACGCTTCACCACTCAGGTACAAGTCGACACCCGCCAGCACCGCCTGATCGATATAACCCTGACCACCGCCCGTGCACCAGCCGACGCGCCGGACCATCTCGCTGCCTTCGATCAGCAGCGGCTCACGGCCCATGACCTCTTGCACATGACGGGCAAAGTCGCGCGCGGTCATGGGTTCGGCGAGGGAACCGACCAGTCCGACCACTTTGAGGTTTTCCGGGTCCAGCGGGCCTTCGACGGTGATGTCCAGTTGGCGAGCCAGTTGTACGTTGTTGCCCACGTCCGGATGCAAATCCAGCGGCAAGTGATAGGCCAGGAGGCTGATATCGTGCTTGAGCAGGGTTTTGAGCCTACGCTGCTTCATGCCGGTGATGCAGGGGTTTTCGCCTTTCCAGAAGTAGCCATGGTGCACCAGCACCAGGTCGGCCTCGGCTTCGACCGCTGCATCGAGCAATGCCTGGCTGGCAGTGACGCCACTGACGATGCGCATGACCTGCGGCCGGCCTTCGACTTGCAGGCCGTTGGGGCAATAGTCGGCAATTCGCGAACTGGCGAGGTAACGGTCCGCTTCTTCTACCAGGGTGCTCAGGGCGACGGCCATGAAAGACTCCTAAATATCCCGTTCAGAGGCGCGCGCGGCCTCGTATAATGCGCGACATTATGAGCCGTCGATGGCTCTCCGTAACCTCCCAGGATTTGTTCAATGCTCAAGGGTCTGCGTTTTTTTGGCTGGCCGCTGCTGGCCGGCGTGCTTATCGCGTTGTTGATTATCCAGCGTTACCCGCAATGGGTCGGACTGCCAAGCCTGGATGTGAACCTGAAACAAGCCCCGCAAACCACTCAGACCCAACAGGGCCCGGTGTCCTACGCCGACGCCGTGGTCATCGCCGCACCGGCGGTAGTCAACCTCTACACCACCAAAGTGGTCAACAAAACCAGCCATCCGCTGTTTGAAGACCCACAATTCCGGCGATTCTTTGGCGACAACGCGCCCAAGCAGAAGCGCATGGAGTCGAGTCTCGGTTCCGGGGTGATCATGAGCCCCGAAGGTTATTTACTGACCAACAACCACGTCACCACCGGCGCCGACCAGATTGTTGTCGCACTCAAGGATGGCCGTGAAACCCTGGCTCGCGTGATCGGCAGCGACCCCGAAACCGACCTCGCAGTGCTGAAAATCGATTTGAAGAACTTGCCGGCAATCACCGTAGGCCGCTCGGAAAACATCCGCGTCGGCGACGTTGCACTGGCTATCGGCAACCCGTTTGGTGTCGGCCAGACCGTGACCATGGGCATCATCAGCGCCACCGGGCGTAATCAACTGGGCTTGAACAACTACGAAGACTTCATCCAGACCGACGCTGCGATCAACCCGGGTAACTCCGGCGGTGCGCTGGTAGACGCCAACGGCAATCTGACCGGTATCAACACGGCAATTTTTTCCAAGTCCGGCGGTTCACAAGGCATCGGCTTCGCGATTCCGATCAAGCTGGCGATGGAAGTGATGAAGTCGATCATCGAGCACGGCCAGGTGATTCGCGGCTGGCTCGGGATTGAAGTGCAGCCGTTGAGTCAGGAACTGGCGGAGTCGTATGGTCTGTCCGGGCGTCCGGGGATTGTGGTTGCGGGGATTTTCCGCGACGGCCCGGCGCAAAAAGCCGGCATGCAATTGGGTGATGTGATCCTCAGCATTGACGGCGAACCGGCCGGCGATGGCCGCCGCTCGATGAACCAGGTGGCGCGGATCAAGCCGACCGACAAGGTCAGCGTTCAGGTCATGCGCAATGGCAAGGAGCTCAAGCTGACAGCGGAAATCGGTCTGCGCCCGCCACCGGCGCCGGTCAAAGAAGAAGAGTAAACAACCCCCCCATCAATGTGGGGGCAGCCGGGCGGCGTTCCGTCTGCTCGCGATAGCGGTGTAACCGTCAACGATGATGTTGAATGTTATGACCTCATCGCGAGCTCGCTTGTATGCTGGTACTTGAAGGGAGGAGGAGGGACAAGGCTCGATTCTG
>CAYNGZ010000530.1:0-2253 GCA_964396695.1 uncultured Pseudomonas sp. | reverse complement strand
CCCAAGCCCGCCGCCAAGAAGGTGACGCTTTCGGCTGACGCGCTGTTCGACTTCAACAAGGCCGTGCTGCGCCCTGAAGGCGAGCAGAAGCTCACCAAACTGGTCGGTGACCTCAAGGGCATGAAGCTCGAAGTCATCATTGCCGTTGGTCATGCCGACCGCTTGGGTTCCGACAAATACAACCAGGCGCTGTCCGAGAAGCGAGCCGCTGCCGTCAAGACCTTCCTGGTCGGCAAGGGCATCGAACCCAACCGTGTTTACACCGAAGGCAAGGGCAAGAAGCAGCCCGTTACCAAGCCCGATCAGTGCAAGGGTCCGAAGAGCAAGAAGCTCATCGACTGCCTGCAGCCCGATCGCCGCGTCGACATCGAAGTCATCGGCACGACCAACTGATTTCGGTTGCACAAGATAAAAGCCCTGCTCTGCAGGGCTTTTTTTTGGTGCGCCCAGCATGGGCGCACTCTTGTAGGTGAAAGTCCTACCGTAAGTTGGTCACGACGAACGAAGTGAAGCGCAACTGCATGAAGGTGACTGAGTGTGGGAAGGAAGCGCGGAGCGAAGCTGCGAGCCGATGAACAAGAACCGGATAGAAGGCGCTGCCAAGCAGGGCGAGCGGGCCGAAAACCACGAAGCTCTCGTGATCAAGGCGAGGTGGCGTAGATCCGGCGGTTGTGCAGTGAAGGAGTGCGTTCTTACCTGGGGAGATCTCGCCTCATGGCCGAAAGGCCGACGGTGATGAGCCGGAGCGAGAAGTCAGCAGAGGCCGTAATAGCCGCCGGCATGGGGCGAAGGGCCAAACGAGGAGAAGTGTTCAAGGCCATGTCGATGCAGCGTGCAAGGCGTCAGATGCCCGCATCAGCGGGGCGGGCGGGCGTAGTGTGCGGTGAAGCCGCGCATGGTCCCGTCAGCGACGAAGCGGGCGGCCCGCGACATGAAACCGGGAGCACAGGGTCAGCGCTGCTGATGGCGGTGCTGACGAGGGAGAACCTGCAACGAGCGTTCAAGCGTGTGCGGGCCAACAAGGGAGCGGCGGGTGTGGATGGTCTGGATATTGATCAGACCGCGCGTCAGTTGGTGACCACGTGGCCGACCATTCGAGAGCAACTGTTGTTGGGGACGTACCGGCCCAGTCCGGTACGACGGGTAACGATCCCGAAGCCAGACGGAGGCGAGCGCGAGCTTGGCATTCCGACGGTGACGGATCGACTGATTCAGCAAGCGCTGCTGCAAGTGCTGCAACCGATTCTCGACCCTGCTTTTAGTGAGCACAGCTACGGCTTCCGGCCGGGGCGACGGGCGCACGACGCGGTCTTGGCCGCACAGTCGTATGTCCAGTCTGGTCGGCGGGTCGTGGTGGACGTTGATCTGGAGAAGTTCTTTGACCGGGTCAATCACGACATTCTCATCGACCGCTTACGGAAACGTATCGACGACGCTGGAATCATCCGGTTGATTCGGGCGTACCTGAACAGCGGGATCATGAGCGATGGCGTGGTGCAGGAGCGGTATCAAGGCACGCCGCAGGGCGGGCCACTATCGCCCTTGCTGGCCAACGTGCTGCTTGACGAAGTGGATAAGGAATTGGAGCGGCGCGGGCATTGCTTCGCACGGTATGCCGACGACTGCAATGTGTATGTCCGCAGTCGGAAGGCGGGCGAACGGGGGATGGCGCTGCTGCGCCGGTGCTACGGCAAACTGCGTCTGACGGTCAATGAGACCAAGAGCGCGGTGGCTGGCGTCATGGGGCGCAAGTTTCTTGGCTTTAGCTTCTGGTCTGCCGCCAAGGGTGAGGTCAGGCGGAAAGTCGCCGCCAAGCCATTGGCGACGTTCAAGCAACGGGTGCGACAACTGACCTGGCGCTCGGGCGGGCGGAGCATGGCTGAGGTCGTGGAACGCGTGCGGCCTTATCTCTTGGGTTGGAAAGCCTACTTTGGGTTGGCGCAAACACCAGGTATCTGGCGCAGTCTGGATGAGTGGCTACGGCATCGACTCCGGGCGATTCAACTCAAGCACTGGAAACGTGGCACCACGATGTACCGGGAACTGCTGAAACTCGGTGCTTCTTCCCTTGTGGCTCAGCGGGTGGCCGCCAATTCGCGCTGCTGGTGGCGAAACAGCGATGGTGACATCAAACGGGTGCTGACCATCGCCTACTTCGATCGCCTTGGCGTACCCCGTCTCTCATGACCTCAACTTCTCGAACCGCCCGGTGCGGACCCGCATGCCGGGTGGTGTGGCAGGGGCGTAGCCTGT
>CAYNGZ010000529.1:0-2269 GCA_964396695.1 uncultured Pseudomonas sp. | reverse complement strand
TGTCAGCGGGCAGTCAAAACCGGCTAGGGAGGGGCACTTGAAAAGCGGCCACCTTGAGGGATGCATTGCGTTTTGTACGATGGATGTCGCACAAGGGCGCGATGAACCAACTCAACGTGAGCCTGCAACAATCGATAGTTACGCTGTGGAAGCACGGGTGGTCGTTCCGGCGGATCGCCCAGGAGCTGCAGATTCGGCGGGAGACCGTTTCCAAATACGTTCACCGGGAGGTTGATTCAAAACCGGCCAAAGTGCCCGCCGGGTCTACAGCGGCCGAAGTGGTCCCCGAACTGCCCGCCGGCTTGCTGTTGCGCAGTCGCAGTCAGTGTGAGCCGTGGCGTGAGTTCATCGAACGAGGATTGCGGGCCGGTTTGACGGCGCAGCGGCTTTACCAGGACCTGGTCAGCGAGCATCAGTTTGCCGGCAGTTACGACTCGGTGAAGCGGTTTGTGCGCGGGTTGCAGGCGGCAGCACAGGCGCCGTTTTGCCGGATGGAAGTGGAGCCGGCACTGGAAGCGCAGGTGGATTTTGGACAGGGAGCGTGGGTGGTTGAAAATGGCAGGCGCCGACGGCCGCATCTGTTTCGGATCGTGCTGAGCCATTCGCGCAAGGGCTACAGCGAGGCCGTGTGGCAGCAGACGACCGAGAGCTTCATTCGGTGCCTGGAAAATGCGTTTCGCTATTTTGGCGGGGTTCCCAAAACGCTGGTGATCGACAACCTGCGCGCGGCCGTCACGCGGGCCGATTGGTTCGATCCAGAGCTCAACGCCAAGGTGGAGGAGTTTTGCCAGCATTATGGCACGGTGATTTTGCCGACCCGCCCGGCGATGCCGCATCACAAGGGCAAGATCGAGTCGGGCGTGAAGTATGCGCAGAACAACGCGCTCAAGGGGCGGACGTTCGCCAGTCTGGTCGAGCAAAATCAGTTTTTGCTGGAATGGGAAAGCGCGGTGGCCGACACGCGCATTCATGGCACCATTCGCCAGCAGGTTGGCAAGTTGTTCAACGAAGTGGAACGGCCAAAACTGTTGGTGCTGGCGACAAGCTTGTTTCCGGTGTTCGACGAAGCGCCGCGCACCGTCCACTCCGACGGCTACATCGAGTTGCAACGGGCATTTTACTCAGTGCCGCCCGAATATGTCGGCCGCCGGGTGTGGGCGCGCTGGGACTCGCGATTGGTTCGGGTGTTGAACCAGCGCCGCGAAGTGGTCGCGGTTCACGTGCGAGTCGAGCCAGGGAAGTTCGCCACCGATCCCAACCATCTTCATTCGCCTTATCGCCGGCTCGTCCAGCACGGCCTGGATTATCTGCTGGACCGGGCGCGCTTGATCGGCCCACAGACCGGCAGTTGGGCCGAAGCGATGATCCAAAACCGCGGCCCCATCGGCGTGCGCGTGCTGCAGGGTCTGCTGTCGCTGGCCGAAAAGCATCCGGTCAAGGCGCTGGAGAACGCTGCGCAGAAGGCGCTGCACCACGGCGCCTGGCGTTTGCGCGACTTGCGCACACTGCTCGAAGCCGCCAGCCCGGCGTCGCAACTGGACTTTCTGGAAACCCATCCGCTGATCCGCAACCTGGACACTTACCGGGACTGTGTTCCCGACTGCTTTGCTTCGAACACCGAAAACCTCAACTCCTCACAACCTCATGAACACCGCCAGCCTTGAAACCACACTGAAACAACTCCGCCTGTCCGGCCTGTGCCAGACTTTAAGCGTCCGGCTTCAGGAAGCCACCGCCAATCGCCTGGGCCACGCCGAGTTTTTGGAACTCATCTGCCAGGACGAACTGAATGTGCGCCAGCAGCGACAGATGCAACGGCGCACCAAAGCCGCCGACTTCCACGGCCTCAAACCACTGGAAGACTTCGACTGGAGCTTCAATCCCTCCATCCACAAAAAAGAGATCTTCGACCTGGCCACCTGCAACTTTATCCGCGAAGGCAAAGACGTGCTCTTGCTCGGCCCGCCCGGTGTCGGCAAAACGCATCTGGCCCAGGCCCTGGGCTACGAAGCCATCCGCCAGAACTTCCTGGTGCTCTACCGCTCCATCTTCGATCTGGTCCGCGACTTCATGAAAGACGAAGCCTTCAGCCAGCAGGAGCGCACCGTGCGCAAATACTTGAAACCTGATCTGGTCATCATCGACGACATGGGCCTCAAGCAACTGCCCAAAAACTCCGGCGAATACCTGCTCGAAGTCATCATGCGCCGCTACGAAAACCGCTCCACCATCATGACCAGCAATCGCCCGCTCGAAGAATTGAACTTGT
>CAYNGZ010000528.1:0-2289 GCA_964396695.1 uncultured Pseudomonas sp. | reverse complement strand
GTACGTACGGTGGTGTGAGAGGACGGCGGGAGCAATCCCGCCTCCTACTCGATTCTTAAAAAAGGCGGGTTCCGGATTGTTCCAGCCTTCAGTGGCCAAGCAGGCCATTCGACCGATCTGCGAAACAGACTAAAAGCCATTACGGCGTTTTTCTCTCTCGGTCAGAGGAATAGTCTGCCGGCATCGAATTCCTACGACTTTGCTGGAGCTTTCCATGTCTACCGCGACCCTTCATTACATCTACGATCCATTGTGCGGCTGGTGCTACGGTGTCAAGCCATTGGTGCAGGCAGCACAGGCTGTTTTGCCGATGATCGCCCATGGCGGCGGCATGATGACCGGCGCCAACCGCCAGATGGTTTCGCCTCAACTGCGCAACTATGTGATGCCTCACGACCGACGCATTGCCGAGTACACCGGGCAACCGTTTGGCGAGGCGTATTTCGAAGGCTTGCTGCGTGATCACACTGCCGTGTTTGATTCCGCACCACCGATTGCGGCCGTGCTGGCCGCTGAACAGCTCGCCGGACGTGGGCTGGAACTGCTGGGGCGTTTGCAGAGCGCGCACTACGTGGAAGGTCGGCGAATTGCCGATGAGGCGGTGTTGCTGGAACTCGCCGTGTCGATTGGCCTGGAAACAGAATCCTTCAAGCGCGAGTTCAAGGACGCATTGGCGAACGAAACCCAGGATCACATCAAGAAAAGTCGCGCCTTGTTGGCGCAGGTTGGCGGCCAGGGTTTCCCGACACTGGTGCTGGAACAGGACGGTCAATTCACTCTGGTCGACATCGGCCCATGGCTCGGCAAGCCTGAAGCGTTTGCGGCCTGGTTGAGCCAATCGGTCGGCACCCCGGCGAGCGAGTCCACTTCTCCGGTTCAGGCCTGTGGCCTGGACGGTTGTGCTCACTAACCTCATCGACTACGCGGAGCGACCCATGGATAACCTGAGCCTGATCAAAAGCACCTACGAAGGTGCCAACTCCCAGGAAAACGCGCGTAACACCGCGCAAGCGTTGGCCGCCGATGCGCAATGGACCGAAGCGGCGGGGTTTCCGTATGCGGGGACGTACGTCGGTTTTGACGCCATCGTCGAAAACGTCTTCAAGCGTCTGGGCACTGAATGGGAAGATTTTCAGTTCAAGGTCGAGAGCTATGTCGCGCAGGGTGACAAGGTATTTGCCTACGGAAACTACAGCGGAATCTACAAGGCAACGGGCCGTCCGATGAACGCCCGAGTCGCGCATCTGTGGACGCTGGCGAACGGCAAAGTCACCCATTTCGAGCAGTTCGTGGACAGTCACACGGTGCAGTTGGCGATTGCTGACCAGTAAGTTCTTAGACGATTTTCGCCTAATTACAGAAGATTCACGAAATTGACACATGCTTAGGGGCGCGGCTAGGATCCGCCCCCAACGCCTGTGGCCAACCGCCACGACCCCAAAAAACAATAAGGGCCTGCCTCGCTTTTGCGTGGGCGGGCCTTTTGTTTTGGAATGAAAAAAGAGCGCCATAGCAGCCATTTCAGCCAGCGGTCACAGCGCGTATCAACCCGCAATAAGGAAAATAACATGTTGAACAAGCGGATCGGTCTGATCGCTCTGGGGATATTTAGCGCCACTCAAGCCATGGCTAACGACCAGGCAGCGTCCAAGGGTTTTGTTGAAGACAGCAGCCTGAAAGTGCTGTTGCGCAATGCCTACATCAATCGCGATTACAAACATGGCGACGACGACAAAGCCGAATGGGGCCAGGCTGCCATTGGCACCTTCTCCTCGGGTTTCACCCAAGGCACCGTCGGTGTCGGCGTCGATGCCTTCGGTCTGTACGCCCTGCGCCTCGATGGTGGCAAGGGTCGTAGCGGCGCCGGTGGTATCGACTTCTTCAAACAAGGCGACAGCGGCGAAGCCGCCGATGACCTGGCCAAGGCTGGCGCGGCGGTAAAATTCCGTCTGTCCAACACCGTGCTGACCTACGGCGACCAGATGCCGGAGCTGCCGGTGCTGAACTACGACAACGCCCGTCTGTTGCCTGAAAGCTACACCGGCACCTTGATCACCTCCAAGGAGATCAAAGGCCTGGAGCTGAACGCTGGCCGTTTCACCGCCGAATCGCGCAAGAGCGCCGAAGGTCGTGACAGCGGTGGCCTGAAGTCGATCAACGTATTGGGCGGTCGCTACCAGTTCACCGAACAGGTCAAAGGTGCGTTCTACGCTTCCAACGTAGAATACCTACTGGAGAAACAGTACGTGAACCTGAACTACGTGTTCCCGCTGGCCACCGATCAGTCCC
>CAYNGZ010000527.1:0-2296 GCA_964396695.1 uncultured Pseudomonas sp. | reverse complement strand
AGCCCAGGCGGTTTCCCCCGAAAGTGCCCCGGACCGCAGGGCGACGCCCATCCGAAGCGCCCAAAGGCGCCGTTGCAACGCCGATGGCGGCAGTCACCCAGGCTTCCACTGGTGCCGGCCAGCCCGACGCCAACCGTACGCAATTTTCCGGCGCACCCGCCGAGACGTCAGCAGCCGTTGGTGAACTGGTCGATGCTCTGAAGTCCACGTCAATCAGTCTGCGCTTCGAAATTGATGACAGCACTCACCGTGTCATCACCAAGGTAGTCGACAAGGAAACTGGCGAACTGATCCGGCAGATGCCCACCGTAGAAGTCATGCGGATTGCGCGCGCCATCGACAAGCTGCAAGGGCTGTTCGTCAGCCAGGCCGTGTAAGCGCGGCCACCACGCGAAGCAACATCAGTTGAAGAAGAGGTAACAAAAAAATGGCATCGATCTCCTCCCTCGGCGTTGGCTCCAATCTGGACCTGAATACCCTGCTTTCCCAGTTGCAGACTGCCGAGCAGGCTCCGCTCGATGCCATCAACACGCAGGCCAAGAGCTACCAGGCCAGGCTGTCGGCCTACGGCCAGGTGCAGAGCGTGGTGAGCGCCTACCAGGCTGCTGCCAAGAAGCTCGCTGACGCCACAACCTTTGGCGTGGTCAAGGCATCGGTGGGCTCGACGGATGTGATGTCCGTGTCGACAGCCTCCAACGCCGTCCCTGGCAACTACAGCATCACCGTTGGCACCCTCGCGACGGCCCAGTCGCTGGTCAGTGGCCAGGTCGCAGACCAGAAGACGGCCATTGCCGGTAGCGGCGGCGATATCGTCTTCGATTTCGGCGAAGCGCTGGCGACCGATTCGACGGCCACGCCCACAAGCACGAAGAAGGTGACGATCGCAGCCAACGCGTCGCTGCAGGATATCCGCGACGCGGTCAACAAGGCCGGTATCGGCGTGACGGCAAGCATCATCAATGATGGCAGCAGCACGCCTTACCGCCTAGTCCTGACCTCGGACAAGACCGGCACGCAGGCCACCATGCGCGTGTCGTCCACGAACACCGATCTGAACAACCTGGTTGCCTTCGACCCCGCACCGACCGCTACCGGCAACGCCATGGAGCAAAAGATTCCGCCGGCAAATGCCACGCTGAAAGTCAACGGGATCGATATCGTCAGCCAGAGCAATACCGTGGTCGACGCCGCCCAGGGCGTGACGATGAACCTGACCAAGACCGGTACCACGTCGCTGACGGTCACGCGCGACAACGATTCCATCAAGTCGTCGATCCAGGCGTTCGTCACCGCGTACAACAATATCCAGAGCACGGCCAAGACACTGACGGCCTTCGACACGTCGGCGAACACGTCCGCCGCGCTGACTGGCGACAGCACGCTGCGGTCGATCCAGCAGCGCCTGCGCTCGATGCTTGGCGGCACCATGCCAGACGGCAATGGCGGCACCATCACGCTGGCGGACATCGGCATCAAGTTCGACGCCAAGGAAGGCACCATGTCCGTCGACGATACCAAGCTGACCAAGGCGCTCAATACCAACCTTGGCGCTGTCACCGCCATGTTCTCGAGCACCACGGACGCCGGCGGCATCGGCAAGCGCGTGACCGACTATGTCGACGGGCTGACCACGACGAACGGCACGCTCAAGAATGCCCAGGATGGCATCACGAAGACGTTGAAGGACCTGGAAAAGAACTACAACAGCACGCAGGACCGCATCACCGCCACCATGGACCGCTACAAGGCCCAGTTCACCCAGCTCGACATGATGGTCAGCCAGATGAACCGGACCAGCAGCTACCTGACGCAGCAGTTCACGGCGCTGTCCAACTCGAGCAAGTAACCGCCTTATCCGGAGCCGATCATGTTCGCCCGCCAAGCCATCAATACCTACGCCCAGGTGGGCGTCCAGACCGGTGCCATGAGCGCCAGCCCGCACAAGCTGATCACGATGCTCTATGACGGCGCGCGCGCCGCCATCGCGCGGGCGAAGTTCCACATGGACAACGGCGAGATCGTGGCGCGCGGCAATGCCATCTCGAAGGCCATCGATATTGTCGACAACGGCCTGCGTGCGGTGCTGGACCACGAGGCGGGTGGCGAGATTTCCGCCAACCTCGAGTCGCTGTACGAGTACATGGTGCGGCGCCTGATGCTGGCCAACCTGCACAGCGACGGCGCCATGCTCGACGAAGTCGACCGGCTGCTCGCGAACCTGGCCTCGGCCTGGGCGCAGATTGACGAATCATCCCAGCAGGCAGAGCAATAATCCACGCTGCAAGGCAACTGAAAT
>CAYNGZ010000526.1:0-2297 GCA_964396695.1 uncultured Pseudomonas sp. | reverse complement strand
TTGTTAGCGATTCATGCGCCGAATCGTCTGCCGGCGCTTTGGGGTCAGCATATGCTTGAGGACCGGAGCAGCCGGGTGCAAAAACGACAGGGGAATTGCCGAAAGCGTCAATACGCGACAAAGGGTCTCACCGCAGGCCCTTTACCCTCCTGTTCTTTCCCGAATAGTTGGGCCAGAATTCGCCGCATTACTGAATAAGGGGCGGCAACGCAATGAAATCGATCTTCCTGGCTTTGGCACTGATAGCGACCGGCGTACAGGCGGCTGAAGAAGCCGACAAGAACCCGTGCGATGCGGTCGAAAACGACGTCCAGACCCTGGAGTGCTCGACCTATAGCAAAAACACCGCCGAACAACTGCTCAAGGACAATTTCCAGGGGTTACTGGAGCGCATGAAAACCCAATATGCGAACAACAAGGCGCAATTGGCAGACATCACCGGCAAACTCCAGACCGCCGAGCAACTCTGGATGAAGTCGCGGGATGCCGATTGCGCGATTGCAGCGTTCCCCGCAGCCGTGGGCAGCAAGACCTACACCATGGACCTGAACGATTGCCTGGCGAGCAAGAGCGACGAACGGTCGGAGTTTCTGGAGTCGATCGGGCAGGAGTAAGGCCCTAGAACGCGCTCCATACCGACTCGAGCGCCGTCAGCAGTTTCCGGCTTTGCGCCTTGTCGACGTCCCGCTCGGCGCAATGGGCAGTCCAGCCGGTAAAGGCATCCAGCGTCTGCTCGATGTAGTGCGCAGGCTTGAGGAAACTGAAGGCCTTGCAGACCTCAACGATTGCCTTGCGCGAGGGGTTGCCTCGACCTGCGAATGCCGTGGTGTGCTCATTGCCTCGCCCGCCCGTACTGGAAAACGTCAGGTCGTAAGCCGGTGCCATTTTCCACCCGGCCTGCCCACCAAAGAACGAGAAGTTTTTAGCGTGGTCGTCACGATTGTGGGCCAGCGCGTTGAAGACCATCAATCTGGCCATTTTCTCGACCTCGACCGCATCCTTGGTCATCGCCCAGGTCGCCCGCAGCAGATCCGCGTAATCAAGGCTGGGCGCACGAAAGTCTGCGTATAGAATGGCCGACGCAGTCAGCATGTGGCGCTTGGCATCTGATTCACGGTCAAAACGTCTGGTCGCGAAAAACCGCTCGATACCCTTGGCGGTTTCGACTTCAAACAGCTCCGATTCGGATATCTCAACGCCTGCTTTGCGCGCCATCAGCGCATAAACCTGTTCGATGGCACCGCTGTCCCGGTGTTCGTCTTCGTTGCGGAACTTGATCAGCCAATGCTCGTATCCCTCGGGCATTTGACCGAATGATGACACTGCACGACGCTTGTCCGCGGACAACCCGATTACCGCCTTGGGTCGTGCCCCGCCGGGTGAACCGCCGGCCAGACGCAAGGACGTGATGACCTCGTCAGTGCTGCCGGAAAGTATCGTCTGCGATGCTTCATAGAGGGCCGCCAGATCAAGGTCTTCCGAGGTCTCTATCGTTTCGAACATCGGCACGTACTCCAGCGCGCCCATACTCCGATTACCCATGTAAGCCAGACGATCCAGCGGTCCGATAGCGCTGCGCTCAACACCCAATTCGCTGCGAAAGAATCGGTCCATGAGCAGCAATCCCCAGCCATCCGGCAACGAATCGCTAAAGGCGCCATGCAAGCCGCTGAACAACAGCGGATCGGCCGCCCTCTGGGGATTGACCGAGAAGTCCATGTGTAACGGCGCAAGGTTGAACCCACTCGCCAACCAGCCCGGGTCATAGGAGAAAAACAGACCCTGGCGAGGAATCGCGACCAGTTCGCCAACGCGTGCCCCCTGAAGCCTGACGCTGAGTGCGGTGACAGGTTTCATGGTCGACCTCGAGATCTACCGTAGTTTTTAAGTTCCTGAAGACTCAGGGACGGTGGCGCCATGAACAGACCGGTCAGGGGCTCTTCCACCCCAAGGCAAATAGCGATCAACAACAAGCCGTCGAGGGAAATCTTCCCGGTGGTTTCAAAGCGTTTGATATTCGACTCAGGCACGCCTGATTTCAAGGCGAGCGCTCGACGTGAAAAATTCTTGCTCAGCCTCAGCCTCTTGGCGTTTTCGGCGATCTGCAACGCGATCTCGCCGGGCGAGTAAAGGACATGAGTAAGCGCCATGATTCGACCTCTGGGGGGAATGCTGGCAAGTGTAGCAGTGGGGTTGGGTGACAAAAAATAATGGACAACATATGGCCAAATAATGCTGATAAATCCGATTAATGGACAATATATTATCTTTTATACAGACAACTCCCTATCCCAATG
>CAYNGZ010000525.1:0-2321 GCA_964396695.1 uncultured Pseudomonas sp. | reverse complement strand
GCCCTCGAATTTTTTCGGCCACCCGTTCTCCAGCCTTATCTTGTAGTCACTTTGCGTGGTTGAGACGGCGCCATCTCTGAACCCCTCCTGCTGGCAACCCGGGCCGACGACGGTCATCATGAAATTACCGCCGCGCAACTGTCGTGACCTGCGCTGCTCGATCACTTCACCAATAATCGCAAGGACATCCGAATAACCTTTGACATAAGATTCTATGTTTTCCTTCGTAACAGAGTGCGGCTTGCCGAATAGCATTGTGATCATTCGCGCTCCTTGGGGCACGACCGATTGGATCAGCTTGACACCGTAGGCTTCGTTCAGGTAGCTCCTGGCTACTTCTATCGCTGGCGCCGCTTGCAGGCGCGAACGGATACCGGGAAGCTCTCGGGCAAAGAAAGCCGTAACCTCGCTAGCGGGCAAAGGAGGCAGTGGGGTGGGCACCGGCTGCTGAATTGCCTTGATGCGGTTTAACATTGCGTCGGCCTCGGCGCTGCGGCCCTCCGCCCGATAGAGATCAGCAAGTTTATTCAAGGTGAATGCGACATTTGGATGGGTGTCACCGCCGACCTTCTCGCTAATCGCCAGGGCTCGCATCTGACTCTTCCGTGTCTCTGTTAGGTGAGCCAACGACGCAGAGAAACCGTAGGAGGCCCATGAAAGTTTTTGAAATCTAATTCCTTAGGGGCCATAGTGTCCTTCAAACCGTGCCTTGTCAGCATGACGGTCAGAAGGAGCGCACCATGTCCCCTAGCACACGATACGCCAAAAAGCACGCCAAAGCCAGGCAGCGCCGTCGCCTCCAGGTCCATGAACGCCTGGAGCGCGACCGGCGCCAAGCGCAGCAGGCTGCCGAGGCTCTCCACCAGGCCCTGGAGGACCTCGGCCTGCCAGCCAACCTGGTGGTGGAGATCGAAGGCCGCTTACGCAGCCAACAGAAGCTGCTGGGCAAGATGGTTGGGGTCATGTTTCCCCCACTCTTTGGCTGTCGGACCCCTTCAGAGTTGTGTCGTGTGCGGGGGTGGGACAAGCAGTGGCCCGCACGGCTGCTCGGGGCCTTGCCCAAACGCTCCTGGCTCAAACGGCTGCGGCGCTTGGGGCTGGATGTGTTGGAGCCGCTCTGGCGCCATGTGGCGCACAAGAGCCCGGCGACGCAGAGTCGTTGGCAGTGGACGTGGGTGTGGGATGACTCAGTCTTCAAAAAGTATGGGAAGCATCTGGGGTTGGTCGGGAGTTGGTGGAGCGGCCAGCACAAGCGCGTGGTGTCAGGCATTGACGGGCTCTTACTACTCGTGGTCATTGGTGATGGTCGCCTGGTCATCCCAGTCGACTTTGCCATTCGCCGGCCTGATCCCGTCGGGCCTGGGGCGCCATGCCGGGACAAACTGCATTGGGCACGCGTGATGCTCGACGCATGTGTGGCGGCGTTTGGGCGGCGTGGTGTGGCGTTGCCAGCCCCGATGGTGGTAGCCGATAGTTGGTTCAGTGACTCGAAGCTGATGCAGTATGTAAGCACTCAGCATCAGGGCACCCTCCTGGTGGAGGGCAAACAGTCCTACACTTTTCTCTTGGCCGATGGGCGACAACTCAAGGGACAGGACCTCATCGAGGGCGAGGGGTGGCAGTGGCGCCAGTCCCCGTGGGAGCCCGGCGTCTCCTACGTGCGGCTACGGGCGACGAGTCCGACGTATGGCGAGGTGACCATCGTCATCGTGGATGAGCCGGGCCAAGACCGCTTCTATCTGCTGTGTCTGGAGACCACGCGGAGCGCACCGCAGTTGATCCGGCGGTGGCGGCGGCGCACCTGGATCGAGTTTGTGTTTCGGATCTTGAAGCATCTGTTGGCGACCGAGGCGTGTCAGGTCCAGAGTGAAGACGCCTACTACGGGCATCTGGTGTTGCGTCTCATGGCGAGTTTCGTCTTGTTCTACACGTCACGGGTCGTGTGCAAAGGGCGTCTGACGATGGAAGAAATCATCTTTAGCCTGAAGCACTACTGGCGCTTTGTCGATCTGGAAGCCCTGGAATTACAAACACTTTCATCGGGTATCAGCGAGCAAGCGGCATGAATACAGCTTCAAGTCCTTGCACGGAAAAGTCAGTAGCAGTTACTGAGACCTCACAATCCATGCATTTCCATGTCTTCAATGCTGGAAGAGACGATAAGAAGTATACATAATCCTAAATCAATCAGACCATACAACGTGGGCACACTGGCAGCTTGCACAAGCGCGCAATACAGGTTATGGGTAAAACCCTCCTGGCAATTTCCCGAAAGCTAGAGGGCTCTCCCCTACCCCATTTTGAGTTGCCTATCCGCCGTC
>CAYNGZ010000524.1:0-2334 GCA_964396695.1 uncultured Pseudomonas sp. | reverse complement strand
CCTTCGCGTTCAGGCGAAGGTTCAGGCGGATGAGGGGACGACCGAGAACGGGCGTACCACGTTCGGCGTGCCACATATCCGTGCCCAGGACGAGCGGGGGCTGGGGTATGGAATCGGTTATGCCTACGCGCAGGACAACCTGTGCCTGTTGGCCAATGAAGTTGTCACCGTCAACGGTGAGCGCTCACGCTATTTCGGCCCTGCGCAGTTCACGCTTGAAGAGCGTGAGAACCAGGCCAGCGATCTGTTTTTCAACTGGCTGAATACGCCTCAGGCGGTGTTCGGTTTCTGGCAGGCGCAAACCCCGCAGGTGCGCCAACTGATCGAAGGTTACGTGGCCGGCTACAACCGCTGGCTGGCTGAACGCACACCTCAAGGTCTGCCAGAGCAGTGCCGGGCCGACTGGGTAAGGCCGATTACCGCGCTGGACCTGGTCAAGCTGACCCGGCGCCTGTTGGTCGAAGGCGGGGTTGGGCAGTTTGCCGAAGCGTTGGCCGGCGCCACGCCACCCAACGCTGTTACGCAACTATCAGCTGCCCCGCAGGCATTCGAAGTCGCGGCCACTCGATTACAGCGTTTTGCTCTGGATCGAGGCAGCAATGCCGTCGCCATTGGTCGCGAGCGTTCGTTCAATGGTCGCGGCATGTTGTTGGCCAACCCGCATTTTCCCTGGATCGGTGGCATGCGGTTTTATCAGATGCACCTGACCATCCCGGGCAAACTCGATGTGATGGGCGCTGCATTGCCGGGCCTGCCGATGATCAATATCGGTTTCAGTCAGCATCTGGCCTGGACCCATACCGTCGACACGTCAAAGCATTTCACGCTGTATCGCTTGCAACTTGATCCGAAAGACCCGACCCGTTACGTGCTCGACGGCCAATCCTGGCCAATGAGCCGGCAAACGATCACGGTCAAGGTCAAACAGGCCGATGGTCAGATCACACCGGTTTCCCATGTGGTGTACAGCTCGGTATTCGGTCCGGTGGTGCAATGGCCCGGCAAGCTGGACTGGGATCATCGGTTTGCCTACAGCTTGCGCGATGCCAACCTGGACAATGATCGCGTGTTACAGCAGTGGTACGCGATGAACCAGGCCCGCAGCCTCAAGGAGTTGCAGGCGTCGGTGCAGAGGATTCAAGGTATTCCGTGGGTCAATACCCTGGCGGTCGATGACCAGGGGCAGGCGCTATACATGAACCTGTCCGTGGTGCCGAATGTCAGCGACCAGAAACTGAAAAAATGCAGCGATCCGCGTGCCGGTCGCACGATGATCGTACTCGACGGTTCCAACAGTGCCTGCGCCTGGGATATCGATGACAAGGCGGCGCAAAAAGGGATTTATGCGGCAGACAGGATGCCGCAATTGTTGCGCAGCGACTTCGTGCAACACGCCAACGATTCGGCCTGGATGGTCAACCCGGCACAGCCGCTGGCCGGTTACTCACCCTTGATCAGTCAGGCCGGGCAACCGTTGGGCCAGCGGGCCCGTTTCGCGCTGGATTACCTGAGCACGCTGGCCGAAACCGGCCCGGTGACGGCTGTGGATTTGCAACGAATGGTCATGGACGATCAGGTGTATCAGGCCGGTCAGGTCATGCCGGATTTGCTGCAGTTTTGTGCGGCTGATCTGGGCGCCGATACGGCGGCGTTGATGCCGTTGTGTGTCAGCCTCAAGGCCTGGGACCGCAGCGCCAATCTGGACAGTGGGCTGGGCTTTGTTCATTTCCAGAATCTCATGGAGCATTTGGCGCAAGTACCCAATGTCTGGCGCGTCGGGTTCGATCCGAAAAACCCGCTGCATACCCCTCGTGGACTGAACATCGAGCAACCGGAAGTGGCGCAGGCCGTACGTCAGGCCATGCTGGCGTCGGTCGAACAGACGGATAAAGCAGGGCTCACTGCACAGAGCCGCTGGGGCGATATCCAGGTGGTCAGCAGCGGCGGGCAACAGATACCGATCCATGGCGGGCCGGCGAGTCTTGGCGTGTACAACGCTATTCAGAGTGTGCCGCTCGAGGGCGGCAAACGCGAAGTGGTCAGTGGCACCAGTTACCTGAACGTGGTGACGTTCGACGACAAGGGGCCACACGCGCAAGGGCTGTTGGCGTTTTCAATCTCCAGCGATCCCGCATCGAAGCATTCTCGGGATCAGACGCAAGCGTTCTCGAAAAAACAATGGAGTGTGTTGCCTTTTACCGAGCAGCAGATCAAATCCGATCCGCAGTATCAGCTGCAAACGATCCGTGAAACGGACGACCGACAAGGGAAGGTGGCTACACCGTAGGAGGGGCCGCCCCCTCTTCGAGGCCGCGCTGTCGCGTAAGGAACATG
>CAYNGZ010000523.1:0-2406 GCA_964396695.1 uncultured Pseudomonas sp. | reverse complement strand
CCTTCCGAAGGACTACCACATCTTGTGTGGACCCCACCCGCAAGCGGCGGATTTGCCATGAAAAAAGGCCAAGGGCGGTGGGTCTTCGCGGTTGCGGCTACAGGCCCGAATCTTTATAATCCGCCCCGCTCAAATTCAACTGGTTATTTTTTCGCCAGTCCTGTTGTTTCAGCCTGGAACGTGATGAGTCAGCCCAGTCCCTTGGTGGACCGCACCGTACCCCTGCGCCTCTTGATGTGGCAATCGATCCTGGGTGTGTGTGTAGCGGGCGTGGCCTTTGCGTCCTCACCAATGTCGGGGCTGTCAGCAGGTTTGGGTGCCGGAATCGCCATCGCAGGCAATCTCTATTTCGTCCTGCGCGCCTTCCGTCATGCGGGCGCCACATCCGCACAGCAAATTGTGCAAGGTTTTTACAAGGGCGAGGCCGGCAAGTTTTTCATCACCGTCCTCCTCTTTGCCATCGTGTTTGCGCGTGTGAAGTCCGTGCAGATCGGTTGGTTGTTTACCGGATTCATTTTGGAACAGCTCGTCGCCTGGGTCGTGCCTTTGATGGCCGCCCGTCGCGAGCGTTGATTGGTAGATACTATGGCTGGCAATTCCACCGAATATATCAAGCACCACCTGACCAATCTGACCTATGGCAAGCTGCCGGCAGGTTACAAGCTCGAAGACGGCCAGGTCCTGACCCAGGACACCTGGACCATGGCGCACAATGCCGAAGAAGCCCACGCCATGGGTTTCATGGGCATTCACGTCGACTCCATGGCCTGGTCCATCGGCCTCGGCCTGATTTTCGCCCTGCTGTTCCGCCTGGTCGCCAAGAGCGTGACCGCCGGCGTGCCGGGCAAGCTGCAGAACGCCATTGAAGTCGTGGTTGAGTTCGCCGACCAGAGCGTGCGCGACACCTACCACGGCAAGTCCACCCTGATTGCGCCGCTGGCCCTGACCGTGTTCGTCTGGATCTTCCTGATGAACACCATGGACCTGGTGCCGGTCGACTTCCTGCCGTCGCTGTTCTCGCTGTTCGGCGTGGGCCACATGAAGGTCGTGCCGACCACCGACATCAACGTCACCCTCGGCATGTCCATCTCCGTGTTCCTGCTGATCCTGTTCTACAGCTTCAAGATGAAGGGCCCGGTCGGCTTCGCCAAGGAACTGACCCTGAACCCCTTCAACACCATCTGGCTGTCCTGGTTCAACCTGCTGCTGGAAGGCGTGTCCCTGCTGGCCAAGCCCGTGTCCCTCGGCCTGCGACTGTTCGGCAATATGTACGCCGGCGAACTGATCTTCATCCTGATCGCCATTCTGCCGTTCTACCTGCAGTTCGTGCTGTCGGTGCCCTGGGCGATCTTCCACATCCTGATTATTACTCTGCAGGCCTTCATCTTCATGATGCTGACGATCGTGTATCTCAGCATGGCCTCCGAGCATCACTGAGTTCTTTTTACTAACCACCTTTAACCGTTAAATAACGAGAGGAAACCAAGATGGAATACATCACCGGCTTGAACCTGATCGCCGTTGCTCTGCTGATCGGCATGGGTGCCCTGGGCACCGCTATCGGCTTCGGTCTGCTCGGCGGCAAGTTCCTGGAAGGCGCTGCCCGTCAGCCGGAAATGGCTCCCATGCTGCAGGTGAAGATGTTCATCGTCGCCGGTCTGCTCGACGCCGTGACCATGATCGGTGTGGCTATCGCCCTGTTCCTGCTGTTCGCCAACCCGTTCATTCATTAATACCGGTGCGGGCCCGGTTTTTCGGGCCCGTTAAGCGAACCCAGTACATGAGGTGTTGACGTGGATATCAATCTCACGTTGATCGGCCAGGCAATCGCATTTGCGATCTTCGTCTGGTTCTGCATGAAGTTCGTGTGGCCGCCTTTGACGACCGCACTGGCTGAACGGCAGAAAAAAATTGCTGAAGGCTTGAACGCCGCCGACAAGGCTCAGCGTGATCTGGAAGCAGCACATGCCCAGGTTGCCGATGAGCTGAAGGCTGCCAAGCAGCAGGCCGCCGCCCTGGTCGAACAGGCCAACAAGCGCGCCGCACAGATCGTTGACGATGCCAAGGGCGCAGCCCAGGTGGAAGCTGATCGTGTGAAGGCTGGTGCTCAGGCTGAAATCGAACAGGATCTGGTGCGTGCCAAAGACGCCCTGCGTGCCCAAGTGGCTGCGCTGGCCGTTGCCGGTGCCGAGAAGATCCTGCAGGCCGAAGTTAACGCCGACAAGCACGCCGCCATGCTGAACCAGCTGGCTGCGCAGCTGTAATACGGACGAGAGACCATGGCTGAACTCACTACCGTGGCACGCCCCTACGCTAAGGCGGCGTTCCAGTACGCTCAGGAAGCCGGCCAGGTCGCCGAGTGGTCAGCGCAGTTGGCGCTGGCCGCTGCTGTCGCCTCCGATGCCG
>CAYNGZ010000522.1:0-2418 GCA_964396695.1 uncultured Pseudomonas sp. | reverse complement strand
AGGGCACGCTGGTCTACGCCGGCGCGATCGACGACGGCTCGATGGGCAAGGTCGAGGGCATCTACAAGCACAACACCTTGTCGGACTTCTTCAACGAGCAACTGGCTTCGCAGGTGATTGCACATGTTCGGCAGCGGGTTTTGGCCGAGCCGGTGCGCCCGGTGCGCATCCTGGAAATCGGCGCGGGCACCGGCGGGACCACCGCCGCGCTGCTGGCCGCGCTGGAACCGCTGGCCGGGCATATCGGCGAATATTGCTACAGCGATCTCTCCCGGGCATTTTTACAGCACGGGGAAACCAGCTTCGCTGCGGGCCGGCCTTACTTCACCACGCAAATTCTCGACATCAGCCAGCCCGCTGACGGCAGTGAGGCGTATGACATTGTCGTCGCCACCAACGTGCTGCACGCCACCGCCAACATGCGCAGAACCCTGGCGCATGTCCGGTCGCTATTGCGCAGCGGCGGCTTGCTGGCGCTGAACGAACTGAACCGCAAAACCACCGCCGCGACCGTCACCTTCGGCCTGCTAGATGGCTGGTGGTTGTATGAGGATCCCGCGCTGCGAATCCCAGGCTCGCCGTTGATCGCCGAGCAGACCTGGCTTGAGTTGTTGTGGAGCAGCGGCTTTCAACAGGTCGATCTGTACCTCCCACCGGGAATCGCCCTGGGTCAACAGATCATCACCGCCCACGGTGACGCACTGACTCCGCACACCTTTGAGCCGCAACGGCCCGCCACGTCCGCACAAAACAAGGAGTTTACGTTGAACGAGCATCCTGCCAGCCGGACCGGAGCGTCTGTGGACGTTGCAGACAGACTGCAACATGTGATCATTGAAGCCCTGGCCAAAACCCTCAAGGCCGATGGCCAGAGCATCGCGCTGCGCACGCCGTTCTCCGATTACGGCGTGGATTCGATTCTTGGGGTGGGTTTCGTCAAGCAGCTGGGCAATCAATTGGGGATCAAGCTCAACAGCGCGATCCTGTTCGAGCAGGCCACGGTGAGCAAACTGCACAGTTACCTGCAAAAGTCTTATGGCTTGCAGATTGAGCGAGCGCTGGCGGCGACGGCCACGAATAGCCCGCAGGCAGCAGCGGCCCCCGCCTTGATGACCAACCCGGTCATGGCGGCTGCGCTGGCGGGCGAAGAAGAAACCCCGAGCGCAAGTCCGCAGACCAGCAAAAACCGTCGAATTGCCGTGATCGGCATGGCCGGGCAGTTCCCCGGTGCCGATAACATTGAGCAACTGTGGGACAACCTGCTGGCCGGGCGCAACGGCGTGCAGGTACTGGGGCCGGACTATCTCGAATCCCGTGCCTACAGCGCCGACAAACAGCCGGGCAAAAGCTATTGCAATCGCGCCGGCATACTCAAGGACCGCGACTGCTTCGATCCGCTGTTTTTCAACCTCACCCCTCACGAAGCGGAGTCGATGACCCCGCATCAGCGGCTGGTGCTGCAAGAAAGCTGGAAGGCGCTGGAAGATGCCGGGTGTAACCCGATGACCCTGGCAGGTCAGGCAGTCAGCCTCTATGTCGGTGCCGAGCCGGGGGGCTATCAACACGACTCCTTTACCGGCAGCTCCGAGGCCATTGTCGCCTCTCGCCTGTCGTACTTCCTCGACCTCAAAGGCCCGGCGATGGTCGTCAACACCGGTTGCTCGTCTTCAGCGGTGGCAATCCACCAGGCCTGTGAAAGCCTGCGCCACGGTGAAAGCCGCATGGCACTGGCCGGCGGGGTGTATGCGCTGCTGGATCAACGCGGGCTGATCAGCCTGTCAGCCATCGACATGCTCAGCCCCAGCGGCCAATGCCATGCATTCGATGCGGCAGCCGACGGCACCGTGATCTCCGAAGGCGTGGGCATGGTCGTGCTCAAATGCCTGGAAGACGCAGAGGCCGAGGGCGACCCGATCTATGCCGTCATCGAGGCGTCGGGGGTCAATCAGGACGGCGCCAGCAACGGCATTACCGCGCCCAATGGTGACGCGCAGGAGCAATTGCTGCGCGACACCTGGCTGAAATTCGGTGTCGATCCCGCGCAGATCAGCTATGTCGAGGCGCATGGCACCGGCACCCGACTGGGTGACCCGGTCGAGGCCAACGCGTTGATCCGGGCGTTCCGCTCGTTTACCGACGCCCAGGGTTATTGCGTGCTGGGTAGCGCCAAAGCCAACCTCGGTCATGCGGCGGCGGGGGCCGGTGTCATCGGCCTGATCAAGGTTCTGCTGTCGATCCGCCAACGCACGTTGCCGGCCATGCCGGGCTTTGCGCAGATCAACCCGCTGATCGAACTCGAACATTCACCGTTCTACATCAACCGACAGGCGCTCGACTGGCAAGCCAGTGGCGGCGAACGACTGATGGCGGCACTCAACTCCTTTGGCCATAGCGGCACCAACGCGCATCTGGTGATTG
>CAYNGZ010000521.1:0-2435 GCA_964396695.1 uncultured Pseudomonas sp. | reverse complement strand
TTATATTCTTCCGGCGTCCCCGGAGGCACAATCTCCTTCATGTTCAGAACGATGGAGATTGGTCATGAATGGGATGGTCGTAAAACAATCTGATCAGGAAGTGGAATGGCGCCAACGGCTGGCGCGGTTTGCGTCGAGCGGTCAGCGGATCAAATCGTTCTGCCAGGCGGAGTCGGTTTCGACGGCGACGTTCTACCGCTGGCGCAGGCAGTTGGCCGAAGTCGGCGGCGCGACGCCGGCAGTTGGCTTCATCGACGTCGGCGCGATGCCGCTGGCGTCCGAAACGCAGTCGAAGATGCAGTGTGCGGCGCTGGAAATTCGCCTCGACTTGGGCCAAGGCCTGGTGCTAAGCATCTTGAGGCGCTGATGTTCTTCCCCGAAGGACAAATCCGCGTGTTCGTCTACGGCCGGCCGGTCAGCATGCGCCTGTCTTACGATGGCTTGTACGCGCTGGCCAAGCACACCATGCAGCAGGACCCACTATCGGGCAATCTGTTCGCCTTCATCAACCGGCGCGCCAACCAAATAAAGGTGCTGTACTTCGACCGCAGCGGCTGGTGCGTTTGGGCCAAGCGACTCGAGCAGGGCCGTCTGCTGACCGACTGGAACACGGTGAGTACGCGCGAAATGGACTGGACAGGTCTGAAGCTTCTGCTCGAAGGAATAGAGCCGAAACGCGTGCGGCGGCGCTATAGAAATACTGCGTTGGCGCCGCAAAATGTGAGCACAAACGCGGGTGCATAAAATACAATTTCCAGATGGCATCCGATCTCAAGACCGCCCAGTTTACGCCGGCCGACGCGCCCGCGCTGACGCCTGCGCAACTGGCCGATTTGGTTGGCAAGCAGGAACGTGAGATCGTCAATTTGCGTCGCCAACTGGCCTGGTTCCAGCGCCAGATCTTCGGCCAGAAAAGCGAGAAGCGCCACCCTGATCCAGAAGGTGTTCAAGGCATCCTTGGCATCGGTTTCGATGCCGTTGCGGGCACGCCGTTGCCTGGCAAAAAAGTGGTGGTGGCGGGCCACGCGCGTAAGGCGAAACCACCTGGCGATGGCGCCGACGAATCGAGCTTGTTCTTTGACGACAAGCGGGTGCCGGTGGAAGTCATTGCCGTGCCCAATCCGGACATGGAACTGCTCAATCCAGAGCAGTACGAGGTGATAGGCGAAAAGATCACGCACCGCCTGGCGCAGCGCCCCGGCAGCTATGTCGTGCTCAAATACGTGCGCCCCCTGATCAAGCGAAAAGACACGCAGGCGCTCTCGTGCCCGCCTGCCCCGGTCGGGGTGATCGAGGGCAGCCGCGCCGACGTCAGTTTCGTCGTTGGCATGGTCATCGACAAATTCGACTACCACTTGCCGCTATACCGGCAGCACCGCCGGCTCGACGATGCCGGGATCAAAGTCAGCCGTGCGTGGCTGACGCAACTGATGCAATCGACCGTGGCGCTACTTGAGCCGGTCTACGATGCGCAGCTCGATTCAATACGGGATAGCCGTGTCAAGGCGATGGACGAGGTGCCGATCAAGGCCGGGCGGGCCAGCCCGGGCAAGATGAAGACCAGCTATTTCTGGCCGATCTACGGCGAGCGCGACGAGATTTGCTTCACGCACTCGCCAGGCCGCTGCGGCCAGCATGTGCGCGACATGCTCGGGCTGTCGCCGCCGGACGACGCCGTGCTTCTCAGCGACGGCTATGCCGCTTATGCCAGTTATGCCAAACAGGTCGGGCTGACACATGCGCAGTGCTGGGCGCACGCGCGCCGGGAGGTGTACGAAGCAAAGGACATCGAGCCGGCACACGCCGAAAAGGCGCTGGAGCACATCGCGACGCTGTACGCGGCGGAGGAGCATATCCGCAAACAGGACCTGCGCGGTGCGGCCAAACGCGCCTGGCGCCAAGCCTACGCCAGGCCGGCGGTGGAACGCTTCTTCAAATGGGTCGACCAATACTTCGAGGCGAAAGGCTTCCTGCCCAGCAGTCCGTTCACGAAAGCGCTGAACTACATCCGCGAGCGGCGTGAGGGCCTCGCCGTCTACCTGGACGATCCCGATGTGCCGATCGACACCAACCACCTCGAACGGGCGCTACGGGTAATACCACTGGGTCGCAAAAATTGGATGTTTAGTTGGACTGAACTGGGCGCCAAGCATATCGGTATCGTCCAGAGCTTGCTCGTGACCTGCCGCCTGCACGAGGTTGACCCTTACGATTACTTGGTCGATGTCCTGCAGCGTGTGGACCAACACCCCGCGTCGTTGGTCGAGCAACTGACGCCCCGCGTGTGGAAGACGCTGTTCGCCAAAAATCCACTGCGCTCCGACCTTTACCAACGAGACGAACGCCAGTCACGTCAATAACGCCGGCTGCTTACCGCTTACCACCAGGTAGGCCAGGCAAGGTGTTCCATGATCCACGAAGCACGCGCGCACCCG
>CAYNGZ010000520.1:0-2446 GCA_964396695.1 uncultured Pseudomonas sp. | reverse complement strand
CGGCCGCAACCGGAACCACTTCGTACCATTTCATGCCTTCGTTGGACGCGCTGACTCCAGTAATCGCGGCCCGGATGACCAGTACTCGCGAACCGGCAGGGGCCGACTGAACATTGGGCACCACACGGTACTTCTGGCTCAGTACGTTTTTGGCGTTGTCCGTCATGTAGGTTTGCAACTGGTCCAGGGTCTGACGGTTGACCCGTTCATTGGGCTTGGGGGTCGGGTACAGTTCCAGTTGCTTGAAGGCTACGGTGTCATAGGCTTTCGGGTTCCAGGACGGGGTGACCCAACGCATGGCTTTCTCGCCACTGGGGGTGGTGACTTCCTGCAGGTTGTTGTAGTTGGGCAGAAACCCTGAGTACTGTGCCTTTTCTGTCACTTTTGAGGTGCAGCCGCCGAGCAGCAGACTGCTCAAGGCAACGCCGACAAGCAGTTTTCTGGATAGGCTCATATTGACTCCATGGGTTGAGACGTTTTATTCAGGTTGCCTTGCGGGTCCTTAGCGAATTAGCTTAGGTACGAATGGCGAAATATCCAGTCGCGATGCTCATGGACACATTGCTTCTGAATGCCGTCAGTGGGGTGTGGAAAGTATTCGGTAGCGTGCTATAGAATTTTTTTCTTCCTGTCCTTGACATGCCCCGCGAACACGTCCAGAATTGCGTCCATTCCTGATTCAGGTACGAGAAAAACCCTTTAGATATCAAAGGGTTGGAAATAGATAGCGATCTAGATTCCATCTCCAGTTTGTATGCGTTTGATGTTGTTTTTAAGGCATCGGACGTTTGGGGCCGAGTAGCAAAATGGTTATGCAGCGGATTGCAAATCCGCCTACGCCGGTTCGATTCCGACCTCGGCCTCCACTATAAATAGCTCCGTAGATCACTGATTTACGGAGCTTTTTTATTTGCGACGCACAGCAAGATTTTGTCTCGAATTTGACGTCAGCGAACTTGCTTAGAGGGGAAGGGCTGTATATATTTCTTCCCCTGTCGCATCAGGATCAAAAAGACTGATTGTTATTTCGATCATTCTTGAACGCTTTACCGCGCTACCGCCCGAATGGCGAAACTGGTAGACGCATGGGACTTAAAATCCCCCGCTCGTAAGGGCGTGCCGGTTCGATTCCGGCTTCGGGCACCATATTTATCAAGGGTTTGCGAGCGAAAGCTAAGCAAACCCTTGTTCGTTTCTGGTCCGCAATTTTGGAGTTGGTCCGCAATTCACTTCGTTGGCGAAACTTTTTTACCCTTGCGGTTGCGGATGTACTGCTCTGTCATAACAACGGTGGTATGCCCAAGTTGATCCTTGGCCTGCATGATGTCGCCACTCGATTCAGCCTTGTCCGTACCGGCCTTTGCGCGCAAATCGCGCATTTGAAACTCTGGCTTTGAAACACCAGCAGCCTCCCTGGCCATATCAAATCTTCTGCGCAACATCGCCACCGTCATAGGTGTGCCGTCCTCCGTAACGATCAACCGCGTCGAGCGGACCTTGTGTCCTGACTTCCGGGACATGATTCGATCAATCAAAACCTTCAGTTCACCAGTCACCTCGATTCTGATCAGAGGTAGATCGCGTCTGTAGGGCAACATGAACTTCCCGAACGTGAAGTGGGAGTTCCGCAGCGGCTCGGTCGAGCAGGACTATATCCAGGGCATTCCCTCGGTAGAGAACGAAACCACCCTCGGCATTGAACTGCGCAGCGGCACACCCTGGGTTCGCGCTATCAGCAACACCGAGCTGTCGGCCGTACGGCTGCGCTTCGCTTGGCCAATGCTTCAGTCGATTGATTCGAGCGGTAACGTCAATGGTTGGTGCCGTTTCCACCGATCAATGATGGCTGGGGCTACACAGTGAACCAGATCGACAACCGTGCCGATGTGGAAACAGAGTTCGCCGACGACTTGCTGACGGTGACGGTCACCAAGGACGGCCAACCCTATGATCTGAACCATATGATCACGCTGCACATCCTGGTGCCGGATGCGCCGGCGCTTACGTGCGCGCCGTCGAGGCAAACACTGGCACCGCGCCCGGTGCTGAAATCGACCTGGTCAAACCGACGGTGATGCAGGGCTTCGTGAAGGCCATCATCCACCATGAGAACGCCGGCTTTGCTTATCCGGACGCAGTACTGGTGGAAGGCGTGCGCAGGGCGTTGTTGTGAATGCCGCGGTGTTGCGCCTGATCGGCATCGCTGCATTGCTGGCTGTTGTGGCCGGCGGCGCGGCGGCGCTGACCTGGCAGTTTCAGGATTTGCGCTACGGCCAGCCACTGCCGAAGCCCGCGGCGTGGTTCATGGAGGCGTGCGCGCCAGACTTGACCCGGCGCATGCTCAACGAATTATCGGGATCACCGACGAAGGTGACCGAGGATTGATTGCGTTGGTCGCGGTAGGGACGGCAGTTACCTGCCGCCCCCCGCCCAGATCCGTACGTGC
>CAYNGZ010000519.1:0-2467 GCA_964396695.1 uncultured Pseudomonas sp. | reverse complement strand
CAAAAGGATATCCACGGACTGCGGATTGACCAGCCTGACGCTTTTGACTTTCCCCCCCGGGTTCGACAGATTATTGCGTAAGTGCTTGATTTTGTTAGAACGGGGGTACCGTTTTTGTCACTACAAGGCGCGAAGCGTCGGGACGGGCAGGTTGACGATGTCGAACAATTCCTTTTGTTCGGGGCTCAGCGTCGTGAGCCCCTGAGTTGAATGTTGGCGATGCAAGGTGACCTGATGCAGTTGGATGCGACGGGCAATTTCCAGCGCGCGCTCGGGCGAGCAAGCATACTCACGCGCTTTCAGTCGCATGCGCAGCACCCGGTAAAGCACCAGCGCCAGGAAACAAATCATTGAGTGCGCGCGAATCCGGTTGGGCAGTCGATGGAAGACTGGTGCGATATCGATCTCGGACTTCAGCACGCGGAAGCCACGTTCAATATCAGCCAGCGCCTTGTAGCGCGATACAACTTCCACCGGCTCCAGATCCGATACGTTGGTCACCAGGATCAGCTTGCCGTCCATCATGCGCGCCCGTGTCAGGGCACGTTCGTCGATCTCGTAGGCAAACAGGTCCGACTTCAGATCGACCTTGATGATCGAGGCGAGTCTGGCCTCACACACGGCCTGGTAGAAGCGCGCCTTCGCCCCACTGTCCGACAGCTTGCGCCCTTTGTGGCGTTGGCCGCCGTCTTGCCCATCGAGCTTTCCGGTCAAGCGTGCCGCTTCGGTCTCGAGTTCGGCGATCTGCGCGTCGCGCCGCTGGCCAAGTTCGCTGGCGCTTTCAGGACAGTGCGCGACGATCAACCGGTGTCCCTGCCACTCGAATTCGCTGATGATCTCCTCCGTGGCGACCGTACACGAGCCCGTATGGAATTCGGCAAGGATCTCGTCGAAGTCGCTGTAGCGCCGTGCCGGCACCGCAAGAATGAATTCCAGCGGTCGACCGTTGACCTCGATGGCTCGGATGGCCTCAAGGTTATCCAGCGACAGCAAGCCTCGATCGGCCACCAGCACCACGCGCCGGATCGGGTAGCGCGCGAGTACCTTCTTAATGGTCGGCACCAGCGTGTGAGTTTCGGCGGCGTTGCCGGCGAACACCTCGTGGTAGATCGGCAGCCCCTCGGCCGTCTGCACCACGCCGAGCATTACCTGGCGCGCGATGTCGCCCTCCTTGGCCAATCCAAAGCTGCGCAAGTCCCCCTCGGTCTGTGAATGCCCTTCAGTGCGGATCGTCGTCAGGTCGTAGAAGACGATGGACAGTTCCTGATCAATCAGCGGCCGCAGCAAGCCCGCAAACGCCTCGTCCAGCGCATTGGCCTGCTCGACTACGGTGTCCATCGTGCGCAGCAGGCGCTGGTGTGTGACCGTCTCAGCGGGCACGCCCGGTACCAGTGTGCCCTCCAGCCAGCGAGCAATGCCAAGCTTCGATTCCGGATCGCACAAGCGATTGAAGACCATCACCCGCAGCA
Organism: uncultured Pseudomonas sp.; assembly: GCA_964396695.1. Classification (GTDB taxonomy): domain Bacteria; phylum Pseudomonadota; class Gammaproteobacteria; order Pseudomonadales; family Pseudomonadaceae; genus Aquipseudomonas. The sequence goes on along the minus strand of CAYNGZ010000519.1, from coordinate 998 downwards.
GCCGTTCGGCGTCGAACTGCCGATGCGGCCGCAGCACGCGGCGAAAGGCATCGCCGAATCCCAATTCTTGCCACAGTGCGGTGAGCATCCACGTGTCGCCGACCGAGCGCGCCGGCGCAAAAGCCGCCTCTCCGGTACCTTCGTCCATCGTCGGTTTGCCCGCGGCGCGCAGCAGGCCGTTGATCAGCGCGTTGTTCTCGCCGGCGAGCACGGCTTCCAGGCGGCCAAGCGTGGCGATCACGCGCTGGCGCGAAACGCCGCGCTCGTCGCGGTAGGACTCCACGAGCTTGACGTACTGGCGGCTCCCCGAAGTAGTGATCTTGACGAACATGTCACCACTTTAAGTTCCACGAACCTGTGAAACAAGGGGGAACCGAAAATTTCGTGTCACTACATCGCTGCGCGGGCCGTGAGCACTAAGTACTTGATTCGAAAGACGTCTCAGGCCAAAAACGCGTCAAAATCGGACCGCGCGTGTCGAACTCGGGGGATCCAGGCAAATCTTTTTTTCAGGGGAACAGCGGTCTCGTCGCCATCGATGTTAGACGGCTCCTGCGGGTGCAGGTATATTTCGAAGTATTATGCAACTAGGGTTTATTTACAATGACTTCAACGACTCTCGATCGCCCAGACCTGCACCGAGATCTTCTCCAACGCCTGGCCACCGCGGCTGTTGCAAGCGCTGAGCGGCTGGCCGAGGAGATCTCGCAAACCTTCGCGACTATCGACTTGCACCTCCAGTCCCCGCGGCGAGCCGGTTGGGGCGCCGACTGCGAATGGCTGTTGAGCGGACTGCAAAACTCTTGCCGCACCGCCTTGGACCTCCTCGTCTATTCTGGACACAGAAACCAGGCCGAGTCGAAGGACATTCAGCGCCGACTGATGACCACCATCCACTTGGCGCGGTTACAGGCCCAGGCAGCGGGTGACTCGGTGGCGCCGATCGTTGCGGCGAGCCGGATCACATCATTGATGGAGCGCGCAAAGGAAGAGAGCGC
>CAYNGZ010000518.1:0-2472 GCA_964396695.1 uncultured Pseudomonas sp. | reverse complement strand
GCGTCTGAATGGGGTTCAGAAGGTCGTGAGTTCAAATCTCACCGCCCCGACCATTTTGTTAATCAAGGTTTGCGAATAATCAGGTGGAAAGTTACAATTGCGGGAAGCTGGGCAGACAGCTCGGGCGTGAGGTTCAGCTTCCCACCGAAGCCCAGTGGGAGTATGCGTGCCGTGCTGGAACGACCACCGCTGCCACAGCGGCAACACCATTGCCGACCTGGACAAGGTCGGCTGGCACGGCAACATTCGCGAGTTCACACGCGACTACTATGACGAGTCACCGAAGACGGACGCGACGGACCCCACCGGCCCGAAGGATGGCGACCCGAAAAACCATGTCGTGCGCGGTGGTGCTTACTCGGCGAATGCGGCAACCGCCCTGAACTGCCGTTCTGCCGTTCGCAGGCCGACCGAGTCTTTGGCGATCACTGGTTTTCGAGTGCTGGTGACCGTGGATAAACCTTAGCCCGGCTCGTCTAACGAACACAGAGGCCAGCGTATCATCACCGCGCTTTCTCGTCTTGGGAGCCTGCAGGAAGCGCAAGCGACACACCTAACCGTGCGAATCAGGTTTGAACGCTGATCGCGCTCTCTAAAAATCTGGGCCAGCCTCTGCGAGCGATGCCCTGGCCGAATCTCTTGCGCTGGTTGGCAATCCTAGTTGACGGAAAGATGGTCATTGAGGGTGCGCTCCCTTGGCGGGCTGGCCGGGGTCCACGGCTCCGATGTTAGCGCCCGGTCCATCGGCGGGGTCACCGGCAGCGATGAGCGGGCTGCCCAGCGCGGGAGTGTAAGCCCGGCGATACACCTCCAGCATCTTGCTGACAGGAATCTTGCCGGCTTTGGTCTCCGTATCTGGCCAGGGAAACTCGGTGAGAATAGGCCCTGCGAATTTCGGGTCCACTTGGGCGTCCACCGCTCCACCGCGCGGCAGATCGTGGAGGGCGAAACCTGCGTCCTTGCGTTCGGTCTTGCCCGTTACCGAGATGGCGTAATTCTGCCGGATGGGCGAGTCGGGATTATAGAAGCAGTTGTAATCGGCGTAGCCCATTCGCGCCGGCTTGCTCGTCGCGCTAAATTTTTCCCTGCCGTAGGTGCTCACGTTCACCGCCGGGTAGCGAATGAAAAAATTGTAGAAGACGTTGTTGCGCAGGCTGGCCAGCCTGCGTTCGACCAGCACCTTCTGGCCGGAGGCGGAGATCCCTTCTTCGGTAGCCGGAACCTCGATCACCGGCACGTCGAACGACTTCTCCTTGCCGCCGCCGTCGAATGTGTTGTTATAAACTTCGATGCCATCACCCGCATAAACCACTGAGATGCCGCCGTTCTTGTTTTTGTCCCAGGTGACGTAGCGGGCGAAGATGTTGTGGTGGATTTTCGCATTGGCTTTGGGGCCGATGACCCAGTTGTGACCGTTCATGTCCAGGATCACGTTGTTGCGCAGTTCACCGGTCAGGGAACGGACAACCCATTCGCCCATGTGCAGAATGTTGTCCTCGATGAGGGCGTGAGCGGGTTGTCCGGCCTCGATATTGGCGACCTGGCTCCAGCCGTTTTCGTAAAGAGTGTGAATGTAGTTGTGGGCCACTCGAATCCGCCTGCCGGCCAGGGTCAAGCCGCAGCGCATGCCGATGAGGAAATTGCTGTCCTCGTCCCGGTCACCGCCGACGAGCAGGTTGTCACCGTTGAATTCGCAGAGAGCCTTGTTAACGTGGTTGCCGGCGAAAACTTTCTTTCCCGGCCCGTGGCATTCACCCAGAAAACTCGGCCGGCAATCTCCGCGCAAGTGATTCACGGTGACGAGGCAGGTCTCGAGAATGGTGTTGGCACGGAAGTCGAACGTGCCGGCACCCGCAGTGCTGAGGCGCACCTGGCCGCAGGCGTCGAAGGTGCAATGTGCGATGTGGATAAAATTGGAGCCGGTGGCACGGAGCTTGAGCGCCTCGCTGGTCGCAGTGCCCACCTGTTTGAAGTCGCAATAGCTGATCCTTACGCTGCCAGCCCAGGAGCTATCCGAAACGATTCGGACCCCGCCGCTGGCGGTGATGGTGCAGTGTTTCTCAGGGGTGCCGTTGATCTGGAGCGTGTCCCGGCTGGAGAGCACCAAGTCCTCGGTCAGATTGAGCGTGGCCCCGGCAGTGAGTGTTTTGGTGCTGGCGGAGGCGTTTGTGGTAACGGCGGTCGAGAGGGCGAACCCGAGCACCAGGATCCACCCAATCGCGCCGACGAGGCGGGACCGTTGGGTGCCAACGCCGTCATTAAAGAAAAATGACCTTGCGCAGAGCCTCCCCAAACTGCGACCTGCGTCGGGTCCAATCCATACTAATCCGCATTCTTCATGAGGAACCGCCCACAGGCTGGCCTTCAGCATGGTAGGAAATGGCAAACGTATGGCCGACTCTTCAGGCCCTTCCATTCCCTCCACCCGGTTTACGCGCCCTCCGGTCTCCCCTTGGGCGGTTTGTGCGCACA
>CAYNGZ010000517.1:0-2479 GCA_964396695.1 uncultured Pseudomonas sp. | reverse complement strand
GAAACTATTCGGCGATCAGCGCTTCGACCTTGAGAATCTGCTGCTCTAGCGTCGCCCTGTCAGCACAGCGCAGGTTGGCGTGACCGACCTTGCGGCCGACCTTGAACGCCTTGCCATAGTGGTGCAAATGGCAATCGGCGATGGCGATGACCTTCTCGACCGGCGGCACAACGCCAATGAAGTTGAGCATCGCGCTCTCGCCGACTTTGGCGGTCGAACCCAGCGGCAGGCCGGCAACGGCGCGCAGGTGGTTTTCGAACTGGCTGCACTCGGCGCCTTCGGTGGTCCAGTGACCGGAGTTGTGTACGCGCGGGGCGATTTCGTTGGCTTTGAGGCCACCATCGACTTCAAAGAACTCGAACGCCATCACGCCGACGTAGTCCAGCTGCTTGAGCACGCGGCTGGAGTAATCCTCGGCCAAGGCTTGCAACGGGTGGTCGGTGCTGGCCACGGACAGCTTGAGAATGCCGCTGTCGTGGGTGTTGTGAACCAGCGGGTAGAACTTCGTTTCGCCATCGCGAGCGCGCACGGCGATCAGCGACACTTCACCGGTGAACGGCACGAAGCCTTCCAGCAAGCAGGCCACGCTGCCCAGTTCGGCGAAGGTGCCAACCACATCAGCCGGCGTGCGCAGGACTTTCTGGCCCTTGCCGTCGTAGCCCAGCGTGCGGGTTTTCAGCACGGCGGGCAGGCCGATGGTGGCTACTGCAGCGTCCAGATCGGCTTGCGACTGGATATCGGCGAAAGCCGGGGTCGGAATGCCCAGGTCCTTGAACATGCTCTTTTCGAACCAGCGATCGCGGGCGATGCGCAACGCTTCGGCGCTCGGGTAGACCGGGACGAATTGCGACAGGAAGGCCACTGTTTCGGCCGGAACGCTTTCGAACTCGAAGGTCACCAGGTCGACTTCATCGGCCAACTGACGCAGGTGGTCCTGATCGCCGTAATCGGCCCGCAGGTGTTCACCCAGTGCGGCTGCGCAGGCATCCGGCGCCGGGTCCAGGAAAGCGAAGTTCATTCCCAGCGGCGTACCCGCCAGGGCCAACATGCGACCCAACTGGCCGCCACCGATTACACCGATCTTCATCGTCAACAACCTCAGGCGATGCGTGGGTCTGGATTGTCCAGGACGCTGTCTGTCTGCTCGGCGCGGAAAGTTTTCAGCACCGCGTGGAATTGCGGGTGCTTGGCGCCCAGGATACTCGCCGACAGCAGCGCGGCGTTGATCGCCCCAGCCTTGCCGATGGCCAGGGTAGCGACCGGGATGCCTGCCGGCATCTGCACGATCGACAGCAGCGAATCGACGCCCGAGAGCATCGACGACTGCACCGGCACACCCAGCACCGGCAGGTGGGTCTTGGCCGCACACATGCCTGGCAAGTGGGCCGCGCCACCGGCACCGGCGATGATCACCTCGATGCCACGGGCCTCGGCCTCTTCGGCGTACTGGAACAGCAGGTCCGGGGTGCGGTGGGCAGAAACCACTTTCACCTCGTAAGGAATGCCGAGCTTTTCCAGCATATCGGCGGTGTGGCTAAGGGTGGACCAATCGGACTTGGAGCCCATGATCACGCCAACCAGTGCACTCATCGTCGTGCCTCTTCTCTCTGGGCGCCCGCAGGCGCGTCAAAAAACAACAAGCCACGCGAAATGCGTGGCTTGAATGTACGAATTATGGCCGGGCGAACCGGCCGAAGGCCGCGCAGTATACCGTAAAGATACCGATAAACAGCCCCCTGGACGACCATCTGTCACATGACTGATTTCGGCCAAAACCCGACAGGTTTACTGACCCAAAAGTCAGAGAAAAAATTCTTATTCATTCTTCAGTGAACTCAGCATTCCACACCTGCTGATACATAACTCACCAATACAAACCATTTAATAAGCATTATTAATATCCGCAGTGCTTTCACACACCCCACCAGAAACACAAACATCAATACTAACATTAATGAATTTGAGATTGTTACATGCCACAAATATTCAAACTTATACTTTCTATATTGTTAATGCCGATGGCCATTCAAACGACCTACGCAACCGTCGTAAAGGACGAAACACCCTGGCCCTCCGATCAATCCGTTCACCCTAGAAGTCTGGCTACTATCCCCGTGGAAAAGCGACCGATATTCATTTTTGCATTTGTGCACGATGATGTTCCCGAATCAAGAATCCAGTCGATTTACCCAGAGCATTTTCTGCCGATGGTCAAAGAGTTGAAGATTGCCACCGGCCGTGACGTATCAGTCAAGTTTATCCGTAATACTCCACCCTACACCTCCTACGCGTACAAGGGCGAAGACCAGACTTCATATGATGGATGGAAGGCTCTTGGAGAGCAGTACCGCGACAATAACAACCTTCCATTTGGCAGAACGACAAAATTCCTGCTGCTCACCAAGGACTGGATGAATAGCCATACACTAGTGTCCTGAGCGGTTAATTCAAAAATCTATTTTTAATCGCACCCAGCTTT
>CAYNGZ010000516.1:0-2489 GCA_964396695.1 uncultured Pseudomonas sp. | reverse complement strand
ATAACTGAAAACGGTTAGGAGGTCTCTGGGCAAAAGCTTGGAAACTGGAAATCTCGTGAGGTACCAGAGCGCGCGGTGCGGCAAATTGCCGGCATATTGAAGGTGCTCCCAGACTGGCTGGCAACGGGCACAGGGCCGAAACGTGGCCTGATAAATACGCCACTTGACTACCCAGATCAAAATACCGAGCCAGCTCCGAAACTAGGCCCGACTTCAGGAGTCCCAGTCGTCGGGACGGCTCAACTTGGTGATGACGGCTATTGGGTTGAGGTTGATGCGCCTGTCGGTTTTGGTGATGGACATGTGCGCTACGCGCCCCGCGATCCCGGCGCCTATGCAATCCGCTGCGTTGGTGACTCCATGAAGCCGCGCATCAAGAACGGTCAATTCGTCATCGTTGAACCGGGCCATACCCCATCGCCAGGCGATGAAGTGCTGGTCAAGGCCAAGGATGGCCGCGTCATGGTCAAGGAACTGCTTTTCGTGCGCGATGGCCTGGTGCATCTGCATTCAGTCAATGAAGCATTCAACCGTATTCGAATCCCGGTGGCCGAGGTCGAACATATGCACTGCGTGGTAGCCATCGCAAACAGCGCACTATGGGAGCCGGATTAGGAGTCCTATGATGAAGTCACCTATCGCTATTGCTGCGCTAATTGTGTCCGTCGCCATCGTCATTTCTGTCATCATCGTTATGTGGCCGATCTATGCGTGCATGCACAACGACAACGTGAGGGTCTTTGTATGCCTTCATGGACCAATGAGGTGAAAGCCACGCTTTTCTACGGGGTCACCATGATTGTTTGACGAACGTATTACGTTTGTCGTACCATTGTCAGCAGACGAACTGGGGAATTGGCGGTTGCGAGCCGCTACACCAAAAGCCCTTGCAAGTCAGTCTGCTCGTAGCTCAATGGACAGAGCGCCCGGTTCGCACCCGGCAGATGATGGTTCGATTCCATCCGGGCAGATTCTGGCGGACCTGCTGGAACGACTCCAATCATCTGGGAGCCAGCAGGGTGCGAACCTAGATCAGGGCCGTCAAGGATCAGCAAAAGCCCCGCGGGAGATAGCGGGGCTTTTGTGTTTCTGGGCATGAAAGCTGAAAAAGTCTATGCCTTCATTGGCGATTTGTTAGAGCGGCAACTGCTCGAAGCCATATGGCACGAAGGCTACTGGTGGATCGTTGCAGAATGGCTTTTACATCCAGCCACAGGACAGCGAATCCCAAGCCGAATAGTAAGGATGGACCAACTCGCGTTGAGGTACGAGGAGGTGAATCTTCCCGAGTACCGCTTTCTTGTACAGAGGCCAATACCCATATCCGTCCTTGATGGTGAGTCACACGACGGATACGTAGCGTCTGTTCATCCATTGGCAGTCGTTCATAGCCAGGGACCCTCGTCCATCCACTAGGCAAATCTTCGCTCCTCTCCATACCGCGATCCTGAATTGGCGGAGCATCTGAATCGGCAATGGGTATCGACCCAAGCAGAAGAAGCTCGGTTGTTGGATCAGCTTCAGCCATTTCGGCTCGACGTTTAAGGGCTGCAATCAGTTCGTCGTAGGCTGCGAGCAATGCCGCGCCTTGCTCCATGCTCAAGACTTTGGTGCCATCGGTCAGGAAGATGCCACCAAGGGTTCTCGTCGCAAAGTCATCACGTTCGCGCCGTGCCCGCGCGAGCGTGGCTGCCCAAGTTAGCGCGCCATCGGTTTCCGTAACCATCTCGCTCTCCTGATCTAGCCCGCCCAGTGCGGGCTTTTGTTTGCCCGTTGTTCTGGGTTCGGGGCGATTTTCTCACGACACACACGTTTTGTTTGCTTTTACACACATTCCGTGTATAGTTATCTCAACGCTTCAGCAAAACCCGCGAGTCGGGCAGCGCCTCCGAAGCGGCGGTTAAGCCTCCGGATACCGCCGATTACGGAACAAGGCCGCCACTGAAACGGTGCAGTCCAGCCAGGAGAGATCGGTGAAGAAGCTAACCAACGAATTTGATTTAGTCGGCCAGGTCGTTCGCGGCGTCTATGACACGCGTTACGGCGGCGGCAAGGTCATCGTCTTCGAGTCGAACGATTGGTGCGTGTTCGATTGCGTTGATGCGTGCAATGACGACGCATCGGTCTCGTTGGATCACTACTCGACCGGCTATCACGGCGACGTTAAGGAATTCATGACCCCGTTTGACCTTCTGGAAGCGCAGTTGCTATCGAAGGAACAGCACGATTTTCTCGTCGAGCAACAGCGTCAAGAACAGGCCGCAAAGCAGAGGAAGCACGCAGAGGCATTGCTTCGTGAAGCCGACGAGCTTCTGTCGAAGAAATCTCAGTAAGCGGAGCACAGCGATGGACAAGCAAAGCCTCACGACAACAGCCGTCACGATGACCAGCCTGGAGCTGGTCGAGTTCATCAACAGCCAGCGCAAGGACGACGAAGCCGCCCTGCGCCATGACCACTTCATGGCCAAGGTACCGAAGGTGCTGGGCGA
>CAYNGZ010000515.1:0-2492 GCA_964396695.1 uncultured Pseudomonas sp. | reverse complement strand
CCAACCACTTCACCCATTAATCAGTATTGCAAAAACGGGGGTGACCATAGATTTTGCTTTCCGAATACAAAAAAGAACCCCGGCCAATACCGGGGTTTTTTTATGTCGCCAGAGCCGCTTCAAGCCGCCGCAAGGCTCGGCCGAATCCGCGCCGAACGGACGGCAGTCACCAGCGCCAGGATCGGCGCAATGGTGAACAGCGCGAACAGCCAGCGCGCAGCGTTGGCGGTGCCTTCGGCGTTGGAAGGGTCGTTGAGCCCGGCCATGTTGGCGATCATGCCGGCCAGTGCCGCGCCGAGTGCGGTGGCGAACAGTTGGACGGTGGTGATGGAGGACGCGGCTGAGTCCTGGTCTTCGGCCGAGGCCACTTGCAGGACCCGGGTCAGCAGGTGTGGCCAGCCGAGGCCGATGCCGAACCCGACGAGCGTCAGGGCGATGCAGATCGGGGCGAGCAGCGCCCAGTCGCCGCCACTGTTGAACGGTGTGGCGACAGCCAGGATGATCAGCCCGACCAGCACGAACATCGGGCCGCTGATGATTGCACGACGAACGCCACGCTCGCGCCAGCCGGAGCTCATCACTTCGGACAACGTCCAGCCCGCCGCCATGAGGGCCGCCAGGTAGCCGGAAATCAGTGGCGTTTGCCCGTGCAGGGTTTGCAGGAAGTAGGGCACGAAGATCTCGCTGGTCATGCCGATCACCAACAGGCCCATGGTGGCGTACAGCGCACAGAGCGGGGTATTGAGTCGCAAGGCGTCCTTGGGCAGCAGGCGCGTCAGGGTGCTGGACTCATGACGAACCAGGAAGAACACCAGCAGCAGGCAGAGGCCTATGCCGAGCAGGTTCCAGGTGGGCAGCGACGAAGCGCTGCCGGCGCACACGGACAGAACGGCTGCGGCCAGCAAGATCAGCTGCGGCACGGGCAAGCGGCCCGCCGGTGGTTGATTCCTGTCACGCTTGGGCAGTACACGGCTGGTCAGCGCGATGTAGGCGAGCGTCACAGGAACCAGTGAGCCAAAGGCCAAACGCCAGGCATCCATTTCAGCAAAAATGCCGGCGATGGCCGGGCCGATCAGCGTTGCGACACCCCACATGCCCGAGACCAGGGCCATGGCCCGAGGCCAGAGGCGTTCTTCGAATACCAGCTGGATCATCGAGTAGCACAGCGCGAACATCAAACCGCCGCCCAGGCCTTGAACCGAGCGGCCGACCAGCATCACCGGCATGTTCGGCGCCAGTGCACAGATGAGGCTGCCGGTAAGGAAAAACAGCGCGGCTGTCGCATAAGCGACACGTGGCCCTGTGCGTTGCAGGACTTTGGCCGTGAGCGCGGAGCCGAGGATCGAGGCGACGACGAACAGTGTGGTGTTCCAGGCATACAGGTCGAGCCCGCCGATCTCCTTGACCACCGAGGGCAGGATCGTCGTGGCGATATAGATATTGATGGCGTGCAGCGCAACGCCCCCTGACAGAGCGATGGATCGCGCGGCGTTTTTTCCGGAGAGTAAATCGCTCCAGCTGCTTTCTTCCGTAGACATACAACCTCCTGCTGTGACTCGCGACCTGGCGGATTGCGAGAGTCAATTGCCTGATTTCAAGGCTTGGGTTAGATTTACCAAGTAAATTCTTTAAATATTGAAGCCGTGGGGTCCATTGTTTGTCAAGAAATTACTTGGAAAACCAGGATGAAGCGTCGATGTCGCCTGCCGACCGACTGCTTCACATGCTCAAGACCCACGGCCCGCAGCTGGCGTCCGATGCTGGACGCGCGCTGGGCACCACGGGGGAAGCGGCGCGCCAGCAGTTCGTCAAGCTGGCCGCCAGCGGCCTGGTGCAAGCCCGGTCCGAGGCCCGGGGCGTGGGGCGCCCGTCGCAGGTCTGGCACCTGACGGCGGCCGGCCATGCGCGGTTTCCCGATACCCATTCGGAACTGACCGTGCAGCTCTTGCAGACCGTGCGCGAGACCTTCGGACCCGAGGCCATCGATCGTCTGATCGATGTTCGCGAGCAGCAGAGTCGCGCCTTGTACCTGCAAGAACTGGCCGGTGCCGAGACCCTTCAGGAACGGGTCGAACGCCTCGCAGCCTTACGTGCCCGTGAAGGCTATATGGCCGAGTGGAGCGAGCAACCGGACGGGGCCTTCGTGTTTATCGAGAACCATTGTCCGATCTGCGCGGCGGCGGCTGCGTGCCAGGGTTTTTGCCGTGCCGAACTGAATGTGTTCGAGCAGGTTCTGCACGCCAGGGTCGAGCGCGTGGAGCACATTCTGATGAATGCCCGCCGTTGCGCTTATCGCATTACCCCGGTCTGAAGAGCCCCCAGGACATTCACTTCTGGCACACCAGCCCGACCTGATCGCAATTGCGCTGGAAGTCGTACCAGTACTCTTCGCCAAACTCGTCCAGATGCTTTTGCGGGATCATCGGGACAACCCATTCGAAGTGGCTGAAACCGGCCCGTCGGATGGCGCGCTCGTAGACCTCACGGCTGAG
>CAYNGZ010000514.1:0-2496 GCA_964396695.1 uncultured Pseudomonas sp. | reverse complement strand
GAGAAGCTGCTGGAACCCGGCACCGGGGCAACCACCCGCTCACGGTTCAATGCGCTGGGTGAGGCGAGCGTCCAGACCGATGCCAAAGGCAACCAACAGTTTTTCAGCCAGACCGTCGCTGGCCAGTTGCGCGAGGTTCGTCTGCAACTGGAGAAGGACACCGCGCCGACCACCCTGGTCAGCGCCATCCAGTACAACGCCCACGGCCAGACCGAACGGGAGGTCGCTGGCAACGGGGTGATCACCACGCTGGATTACGCTGCCGAGGATGGTCGTCTGACCCGGCTTCAGGCCCGGCGCGGTAATGAAACCCTGCAAGACCTGCGCTATGCCTACGACCCGGTGGGCAACGTGCTGAGCATCGAAGACGCCGCCCTGCCGATTCGGTACTTCGCCAACCAGCGCATCGAACCGATCAATCATTACCGCTACGACAGCCGCTACCAGTTGATCGAAGCCACCGGTTGGGAGGCGGGTGGTCCCGGTAAAGGGCCGCAGTTTTCGACTGTCGACGATCCTGCACCGTGCGCCAATTACCGCCAGACCTATCGCTATGACGCGGGTAACAACCTGTTGGAACTGACTCATGTCGGCCCGCAAAGCCACGGCCATCGCCTGGTCGCTGCGGCGCACAGCAACCGTTGTCTACCGGTGCGCGAGGGCGTGGAGCCGGGGGAGGAAGACTTCCGCCACGGCTTCGACGCCAACGGCAATCTGCTCAAGCTGCAACCGGGGCAATCGCTGAGCTGGGATCTGCGCAACCAGTTGCGCGAAGTCCGACCGGTACAGCGCGACTCCGGTCCTGACGATAGCGAGCGCTATGTCTACGGTGCCGACGGCATGCGCGTGCGCAAAGTCCGCTCGACGCACACCCATGTCCGGACGCTGATCTCCGAAGTGCGTTATCTGCCGAACCTGGAGATCCGTACCCACAGCGGCACCGGCGAAGTGTTGCAGGTGATCAGCGTGCAGGCCGGACGCAGCAGCGTGCGGGTGTTGCACTGGGAGTCCGCGCCGCCCAAGGACACGGCCAACGATCAATACCGCTGCAGCCTGAGTGATCACCTGGGCTCCTGCACCCTGGAACTCGACAGCGCGGGCGAAGTGATCAGCCAGGAGCGTTATCACCCCTTTGGCACCACCGCGTGGTTTGCCGGCAGAGGGGAAGTCGAGGCGAGTTATAAAACCGTGCGCTATTCGGGGAAGGAGCGGGATGCGACGAGGCTTTATTATTATGGGTTCCGGTATTACGTGGCGGGGTGGCAGCGGTGGTTGAATCCGGATCCTGCAGGACCCGTGGATGGTTTGAATTTTTTCAATATGGTCAAATGCAATCCGATATCTCTAATTGACCTACATGGCCTGATAGGCAGGGAATTCACCACGCTGCTTGGCATGATTGAAAGGGCAAAAAAGGAAAACACGGACAATATCAATGGTCTGTATCATCAGATGTCAACTGACGCGGATCATTCAGAGGAAATGACGGAAAATGAGCTAAAAGAATACGTTTATGGTTTAGAGACGATTCATAAAGCTTTATTCGGCAAAGTCAAGGTGTATCCCCAGGGGGTTAAAGGTAGTCCATCGCCGCTGGAGTACCATCAAAAAACAAGAAGTGGAGGATCACGCAATGTCTCTTACTATCGTATTATTCCAAGCAAAGTGCCATTGAAGTCGTATTCTCGTCTGAATATAACTGTGCGCAAGAGTTTCATGCTTGAACTAGCGACAATCATTACTGATATCGCAATCCGAAACCCGGCGGTTGTGCAGGCAAAAATTGTGGGGGCTGGGAGAATTGGAAGGTTAGCGGAAAGCGCGGTGATTTATTTGGCCGGTCAGAATCAGGACCGTGCATCGAAAATAGCTCGAGAAATAGAGGGGGAACTTCCCGACGCATTGCTGGATCATTCTTCAGTTGGCGTAATGCGTCTAGCGAGAGGTATACATTACAAGGAGTTTTCGGCTATTGATAGTATTCCCCATGGAAACAGCATTGCCTCGGAGTTTGAGGTGGTCGTAAAAGAAACCATATCCTTACGTAACGAAAATAGGAGCGGCCTGCTTCGCAGAAAAATGCCAATGGAAGACGCGCTGAAAAAAACCTTGACTAGCCTAGGTTACCAAGCAAGCAATCCTGCCTTGGTATCATTCGCTGGAAGAGTTCGCACAATGTCAAAATAAAAATAAGGTGGTTAGCATCAAGAGCTAATAGTCGCAGTATTAGACCCGTTGGGCCGTGCGGCAATCAACCACCTTCACCCTTCGGATAATGCGGTTCGATCAAGGCAATCATCCCCTCCAGGGTGCGACCTGATCCATCTCGATCTCACCAGAATCTGATTGCGTATTCGCGATAAGTAAAAGGGCTCTGTCCGATCGGCTGCGGATAGGAGGCGTAGCCGGTTGGGCGGAGGCTAGCTGTTTGGCGGTCTATGAGTACCGTTGATCGCACCTGTAATTTCTGACAGTAGCCAAACGCAGCGTTTCAGC
>CAYNGZ010000513.1:0-2505 GCA_964396695.1 uncultured Pseudomonas sp. | reverse complement strand
TGCCAGAACTGCCCGGACGTGGTCCAGGCGCTGAACCTGATGGCGGTGCTGAACCCGAACATCCGTCACGTCGCCATCGACGGCGCGCTGTTCCAGGACGAGGTCACCGAGCGTCAGATCATGGCCGTGCCAAGCGTTTACCTGAACGGCGTGAATTTCGGTCAGGGCCGCATGGGGCTGGAAGAAATCCTCGCCAAAATCGACACCAGCGGTATCGAGCGTCAGGCCGAGAAAATCAGCGCTAAAGAAGCTTTTGACGTACTGGTCGTCGGCGGTGGCCCGGCCGGTGCTTCGGCGGCGATCTACGCAGCCCGTAAAGGCATTCGTACTGGCGTTGCGGCCGAGCGTTTTGGTGGTCAGGTGCTGGACACCATGGCGATCGAAAACTTCATCTCGGTGCAGGAGACTGAAGGGCCAAAACTCGCCGTTGCGCTGGAGGAACACGTCAAGCAATACGACGTCGACATCATGAATCTGCAACGCGCCGACAAGTTGCTGCCGGGCAAAAGCGGCGAACTGCACGAGATCAAGTTTGCCAGCGGCGCTTCACTGAAAGCCAGGACCGTGATCCTTGCGACCGGTGCGCGCTGGCGAGAAATGAACGTTCCGGGTGAGCAGCAATATCGCAACAAAGGCGTGGCGTACTGCCCGCACTGCGACGGCCCGCTGTTCAAGGGCAAGCGCGTAGCGGTGATCGGTGGCGGTAACTCGGGTGTCGAAGCGGCCATCGACCTGGCCGGTATCGTGGCTCACGTGACTCTGCTGGAGTTCGACGTGCAGTTGCGTGCCGACGCCGTGTTGCAGCGCAAGTTGCACAGCCTGCCAAACGTGACGGTCATCACCAGCGCCCAGACCACTGAAGTGACGGGCGACGGTCAAAAGGTCAACGGCTTGCGTTACAAGGATCGTCAGTCAGGCGAAGCACTGAGCGTCGAGCTGGAAGGGATCTTCGTGCAGATCGGTTTGCTGCCTAACACCGATTGGCTCAAAGGCATCGTCGAGCTGTCGCCGCGCGGCGAGATCATCGTCGATAGCCGTGGCGAGACATCGATACCGGGTGTGTTCGCTGCCGGTGATGTCACGACTGTGCCATACAAGCAGATCGTGATTGCGGTAGGCGAGGGTGCCAAGGCATCGCTGAGCGCGTTCGATCATCTGATCCGCACCTCTGTGCCCGCATAAGCGTCAACGCTGAAAACACAAAACCCCATGAGCGATCATGGGGTTTTTTGTGTCGGCGATCTTTTTACAGCGGTGCCGGCTGAATGATTTCAACCCAATACGCATCAGGGTCCTTGATGAAGGCCAGGCTCTTCATGCGGCCATCATTCAGGCGTTTCTGGAAATCACAGCCCAAGGCCTCGAAGCGTTCGCACGCGGCACGAATGTCCGGCACCGAAATGCAGATATGGCCGAAACCGCGAGGGTCGGTGTTGCCGTTGTGGTAGGCGAAATCTGCATCGTTCTCGGTGCCGTGGTTGTGAGTCAGCTCAAGAATGCCGGGAATCGATTTCATCCACTCGGTGCGTGCAGCAGCGTCGGCCGGGATCTGGGCTTTATCGACCAGTGCCAGAAAATACAGGCTGAACTCGGCTTCCGGGAAGTCGCGTTTTTCCACCAGCGTAAAACCGAGGATGCGCGTGTAGAAATCCAGGGACTTGGTGATGTCCTTGACCCGTAACATGGTGTGGTTGAAGACGAATTGTTGCGTGGCGGTGTCGGGTTGGGCGGTAACGCCGGGGAACGTGTTCAGTTCGTGCAGGCTCATGGGCCCTCCAGAAAATAAGTGGGGCAAGCGAATGGCACCAATGATACGCAAGGGCTCTGGCATCGCCAAACCAAAACAGTCGGCTATTGCCTGACGGCGGGGTGAGGCTCAGACTTTGCGGTTCAATCCGTGAGTGTTCATTGCAATGATCCGATTCTGTAAATCGATGTTCGTCCTGATGTGCCTGTTTTCAGGTGTTACCAGCGCTCGCGCAGAGGCTCCAGTCGTGACCTGGCCAAATGGATGGGTAGTCGAAGCCGTCCCGCAAGATGACGCCAAGCCACAGGTTTCCCGTCAGCGCGCGGTAAAAAATGACCAGGACGGTACACCGGTTATGGTCATGGAGTTGACCATGACCCAGGTTGAGCCTGAGCATGAAGTCAATTTGCAAGGTGTGCTGCTGGAAATGCGCAAGTCCGTGCAAAAGGATTTTTTTCAGGGCGGCTATCAAAGTGTTTGCAACAAAATTCATCCCGCTACATTGAGCAGGCTGCAAGCGCTGGAGACCACCTGTACGGTCACCCAGAATGGGCGACATGTGTTATCGCAAACACTAGTCGCAGCGCTAGATGCCGATAAGGCCTATGTTTTTTCCTACGCAGGTCAGGCCGAGGTTTATGCGGCAAGTCAGGATGAAATACGCGATGCGCGAAACAGTTTGAAACTTTAGTAGTGCACGACGGCCCCCGGTGTCAGGATAGTTGTCGCCTCTCCGGTTTTTCCTAAAAAGCATATCG
>CAYNGZ010000512.1:0-2515 GCA_964396695.1 uncultured Pseudomonas sp. | reverse complement strand
GTGGTATTACCCACCGCACGCCCGGAAAAATCCTGCACGCTGGAATAGCCTTGGCTGTCCATCCAGCGCGACAGACCGTCCTTCATGTCCTCGACGATCCGAAAACCATGCAGCATTGCTGCCGTGCACACTTGCACCGCGCCACTGCCCAGGGCGATGAACTCGGCTGCGTCACGCCAACTGCCAATACCGCCGATGCCACAGATCGGCAGGCTCTGGGTCTGCGGGTCGCGGGCGATTTCGGCGACCATGTTCAACGCAATCGGTTTGACGGCTGAACCGCAGTAACCGCCGTGGGTGCTTCGGTTGCCAACCATCGGATGCGCGACCATGCGATCCAGGTCGATGCTGGTAATCGAGTTGATGGTGTTGATCAGCGACACCGCATCAGCACCGCCTCGGTGGGCTGCTCGGGCGGCGACGCGGATGTCGGTGATATTCGGCGTGAGTTTGACGATCACCGGCAGCTTGCACCAGGTCTTGCACCAGCGGGTGACCTGCTCGACGTATTCCGGCACCTGGCCGACAGCGGCCCCCATGCCACGTTCCGGCATGCCGTGGGGGCAACCGAAGTTCAGCTCGATGCCGTCGGCACCGGTTGCCTCCACCAGCGGCAGGATGTTTTTCCAGGAGTCTTCGACGCAGGGCACCATCAACGAAACGATCAATGCGCGATCCGGCCAGTCTTTTTTGACCTGGGTAATTTCTCGCAGATTGATTTCCAGCGAGCGATCGGTAATCAGCTCAATGTTGTTGATGCCCATGACTTCACGGTTAGCGCCAAAATGCGCGGAGTAACGCGACGAGACGTTGACCGCCGCCGGGTCTTCGCCCAGGGTTTTCCAGACCACGCCACCCCAGCCGGCCTCGAAGGCGCGAACCACGTTGTAAGCCTTGTCGGTGGGTGGGGCGGAGGCCAGCCAGAACGGGTTGGGGGCTTTGATACCGGCGAAGACAATCGAGAGATCGGCCATTTACGCAGCCTCCACGTTGAGCATGAGTTGGGCATGGATCGCTTGCGCGGCGAGTTTGCCGTGCTGCACCGCCTGCACGGTGAGGTCCTGATCGAGGCTGGTGCAATCGCCTCCGGCATAGACGCCGGGGACGCTGGTACGCATGTGTTCGTCGACCTGAATCCGCCCGCCCTGGCGTTTCAGCTCACGGGCCAGCGGATCACTCAGCGCACTGTCGTCGAAGTGTTGGCCGATGGCTTTGAAGATCGCGTCGGCGGCCAGTTCGAAGGTTTCCCCTGTGCCGATCAGTCGACCGTTGTCCATGCGCGTGCGAGCGAAACGCATGCCGCGCACCTGGCCTTTATCGTCGAGCAAGACGTCCTGCGGTTGCGCCCAGGTCATCAGCCGTACCTGATTGGCCTTGGCGATATCCTGTTCATGACCGGTCGCGCCCATGTCCTCAAGCCCCCGGCGATACACCAGATTCACGTCATGCGCACCGAGGCGGGCCATTTGCACGGCCATGTCGATTGCCGTGTTGCCGGCGCCGAGGACGATGCAATGATCGGCCAGTGGCAACTGGCTCAGGTCGTCGGCCTGGCGCAATTCGCGGATGTAATCGGTGGCGGCCAGCAGACCTGGGGCGTCTTCGTCGGCCAGCCCCAACTGTTTGCTGGCAGCCAGGCCAAGACCGAGGAATACCGCGTCGAACTGCTGATGCAGTTCGCTGAGGCTCAGGTTTTCGCCGAGTTTTTGCCCATGGCGGATTTCGATGCCGCCGATTTCCAGCAGGAAATCCAGCTCGCGCTGGGCAAAGTCATCCACCAGCTTGTACTTGGCGATCCCGTATTCGTTGAGGCCTCCGGCCTTTTCCCGCGCCTCGAAAATCACCACGTCGTGACCCAGCATGGCGCTGCGGTGCGCACAGGACAAACCGGCAGGCCCGGCGCCAACCACGGCAATCCGTTTACCGGTGGCAGCCGCGCGCTTGAACGGGTGTTCGCTGAAGTGCGCATTGTCGATGGCGTAACGTTGCAACAGGCCGATCAGCACCGGCGCGCATTCCTCGGCGTTGTTGCGTACGCAGGCTTGCTGGCAAAGGATTTCTGTCGGGCAGACCCGGGCGCAACTGCCGCCCAGGATGTTCGCCGAAAGAATTTTTTGTGCCGCGCCCTGGACGTTCTCTTGATGGATATTGCGAATGAACGACGGGATGTCGATCTCGCTGGGACAGGCGTTGACGCACGGCGCGTCGTAGCAATACAGGCAGCGCGAGGCTTCCAGATGCGCCTGACGGTCATTGAGCGGCGGCGCCAGATCGCTGAAATGACCGGCGAGAGTGGCCGCATCCTCAGCGGGACGGGGCAAGTGGTTCAGAGTCTTGATCACGGTGTTGGCCTCACGGTTTTGTGATGATCTGCCTCTGTGGGCAGTAATGCTGCCCTGTAGGAGCTGCCGAAGGCTGCGATCTCTAACCAGGCGCCACTTACGTGGCTCAGTCGCCCGGATCAAGATCAAAAGATCGCAGCCTTCGGCAGCTCTTATGGAACAAAAAATAACTT
>CAYNGZ010000511.1:0-2518 GCA_964396695.1 uncultured Pseudomonas sp. | reverse complement strand
CTCTGGATTCGCTGGACGTTGCCGCGCATCCGCATCGATCAGGTGCTTTATTCATGCATTCAGGTCATGCTGCCGTTCACCATGCTCCTGCTGCTCGGCAACACCTTCTGGCTGCTGCTCGATCTGGCGGGATATGGCTGGTTCCACGCGATTTCGATCGGCGTGAAGTTCGTGCTGGCGGTCGTCGGCGCGGTCATTCTGGCAGCTTGCCTCTACTTCATTCTGCACGGCTGGATGAACCGCCGGCGGTTGGTTGGCACGCTGGTCATCGAGCACCTTCCGGGAGCATGAAGCGTATGGCGACAGCGAGCGCGAAATCCAAGTGTCAGTTGTGCGGCGGCGCGATGGAGCCGGGATACATCGTCGACTACGCACACGCCGGAGTCGCGATGCAGGGACAATGGGCAGCGGGTGAACCGAAACACTCTTTCTGGACCGGCAAGAAAATGATCAAGCGGCCCAGGCAGTTCATGCATGTGGAGTCGTACCGCTGCACCAAGTGCGGCTACCTGATGGAATTCGCCACTAAGCAGGAGTCGACCTAGCCGATGTTCGAATCGTTCGTTTTCTACATTTTCGCCGGCGTCGCACTGGCATCCGCCATCGGCTGCGTGGTCACCACGAACATCGTCCGCACGGCGCTCTGGCTGCTGGGCACCCTGGGCGGCGTGGCAGGCCTTTATTTCCTGCTCTTCGCCAATCTGCTAGGTGCAATTCAACTAATCGTTTATGCAGGCGGCACGCTGATCCTGATCATTTTCGGCGTCATGCTGACAAGCAAGTCGCCGTGGCTGAAGTTCAATCCGAAGCGCTGGGAAATTGCGATAGCGACGGTCGTCGCCATTTTGCTCTTCCTCGGACTGACCGGCGCGCTGCTCTCCGTGGATTGGAACTCGGGCAAGAGCGAATTGTCACAAAACGCACTTGTTTCGCAGATCGGTACGGCCTTGCTGACCACTTATCTCGTTCCATTCGAAGTGGCTTCGGTCCTGCTGCTAGTTGTGATGATCGGAGCCGCTTATCTGGCGCGGGCCGAACGGAGGTCGGCATGATCGGCCTGCCGCACTATCTCGTTCTGTCCGCGGCCATTTTCTGCTGCGGCATCCTGTGCATGATGCTCAAGCGAAACGCAATCGGCGTGCTGGTCGGCATCGAGCTTTTGCTCAACGCCGCCAACATCAACCTCGTCGCGTTCTCACGCTACCGAACCGGCGCGATGGATGGACAGATCGTGGCCGTTTTTGTAATCCTGCTCGCGGCCGCCGAAGCGGCCATCGCGATTGCGATTTTCATGAACTATTACAACAACCTCTCCACCATCGATGTGGACCAGGGAACGACGCTACGCGGCTAAAGGATTTGCTGACCGCCGATCGCTGAAAGCTGACGGCTTCTTCATGAGCACCTACGAACAATATCTCGCGATCGGCGTCGTCATTCCGCTGATCAGCTTCACGTTCCTGGCCTTCTTCGGCCACAAGATTGGCAAACCCCTCGCTGGCTGGGTCGCAACTGGCGCAATCGCGGCAAGCTGCGTCCTCTCAGCGATCGTGCTCGTGGGCTGGCTTCGGCTTGATCCCGCGGCCCAGGCAAACCTGACCGACCACGCGTTTCGCCAACCTTGGGCCGAACTCGGCTCGATCCCGATCACCATCGGCGTCAAGCTCGATTCGCTCACCGTCGCCATGTTCTTCATGGTGACGTTCATTGCCACCTGGATTCACGTCTTCTCCATCGGCTATATGGCCGGCCACAGCGACGAAGTGGACGGCATCAGCAAGTACCATCGCTTCTTCACCTATTTGTCGCTGTTTTGCTTCAGCATGCTCGGCCTCGTCGTCAGCAGCAGCCTGCTCTTCCTCTTCATGTTCTGGGAACTCGTCGGCCTGTGCAGTTACCTGCTCATCGGTTACTACTTCGACAAGAAATACGCGTCGAACGCCGCCATGAAGGCGTTCATCACCAATCGCGTCGGCGACTTCGGCTTTCTCACCGGCATGATGCTGGCCGTACTCTACCTCGGCACATTTGACCTGGATCAGGCGGCGGTGACTTTCGAAAAGGCCTCGCAGGAAGCCGGCATCGCCCCGCTGCGAACGCCAAGCGCCTTCGCGCAACACTGGTTGACCCATGTCGCAACAACCGATCAGATCGGCCAGGTCAATCACAACGCGCGTGTCGGTGCCGGCCTCTGGGACCACAGCCTTCTATACATCGCGTTCGCGACCCTGATGGGCCTGGGCCTGTTCTGCGGTGCTATCGGAAAAAGCGCCCAGGTGCCGCTGCAGGTCTGGCTGCCCGACGCCATGGCCGGTCCCACACCCGTCAGCGCGCTCATTCACGCCGCGACGATGGTCGCGGCCGGCGTTTACCTCGTCGCGCGAATCTTTCGCCTCCTGACGCCCGAGGCCCAAATCACGATCGCCGTCATCGGCTGCATCACACTGACAATGGCCGCCCTGATCGCCATCGTCCAGACCGACATCAAGAAAATTCTGGCGTATTCAACACTTTCGCA
>CAYNGZ010000510.1:0-2527 GCA_964396695.1 uncultured Pseudomonas sp. | reverse complement strand
GCAATGCCACTCGCGCCTGCCACTGACGCAGCTCCGGGGTCCACGGCAACAACTCCAGCCCTTTGCGGCGCACCAGATTGACCAGTGCCTGGCTGCGGGCGGCTTCATCGAGGCCGGTCAACGGCTCGCGGCTGAGCACCAACTCGCCCACCTTGCGCTGACGCTCGGCCCGCAGCACGCCTTCGCGCTCGTCCCAATCGAGCTGATCGACGCAGCGCACCTGCTCCGCCAGTACTGAATCGAACAGCGCCGGATCAAAATCCGCCGCCAGATAAATCCGCTCTTCGCGCTGCCCCTGACGGCTGCCCAGGTCAGCGATCACCAGCCAGGGTTGCTTCATCAGGCTGTCGACCTCGGCGAACAATGCCGCACGACCGTTGGCCAGACGATACTCCGCACCACCGGCGCGGCGCTGCTGGGCAACACGGTCTGGATAAGCCAGCGCCAGCAATGCGCCGAGCCAGCGCGGATGCTCTGGATCGCTGACGGGCGACTCGGCGTTGCCACGCAAATAACCGCGATATTGCCGAGCCAGTTGCCGCGCCCGCTGCACGCCACCTTGAGCACCGCGCGCCGCCCGCTCTTCGCCGGACAACAGCACCAGTCGACTGTGCAAGTCCGCACCGGCACCGCGCAAGATATCCCGTTCACCGAGCAATGCAGCGACGTCGCAGGCCATGTTCGCCAGCCCCAACGCCTGCCCACGCAGCAACAGATGCGCGATACGCGGATGGGCCGGCAGTTCGGCCATGGCCTGACCGTGACGCGTGAGCTTCCAATCCTGTGCAGACGAACCTTCCAGCGCGCCGAGGCGTTCGAGCAAGTCCTGAGCCTGTGCATAAGCCGCCGCCGGCGGCACATCGAGCCAGACCAACTGCCCAGGTGTCACGCCCCAACGTCCGAGCTGCAAGGCCAGCCCGGCGAGGTCCGCCGAGAGCATTTCCGGGCTGGCATAGGCCGCCAGTTGTTCGTGCTGATCCTGCGACCACAGCCGATAACACACACCCGGCTCCAGCCGCCCTGCCCGGCCGGCACGTTGAGTCGCACTGGCCTTGGAGATCCGCTGGGTGTCGAGGCGGGTCATGCCGCTGCCGGGGTCGAAACGCGGCACTCGCGCCAACCCGGCGTCGATAACCACGCGCACGCCGTTGATGGTCAGACTGGTCTCGGCAATGTTGGTGGCCAGCACCACTTTGCGTTGACCGGGTGGCGCCGGGTCGATGGCCGCGCGTTGCGCTGCCAGGTCGAGCTCACCATGCAACGGGCAGAGCAGCACGTCAGAGCGCTCACCCAGGGCATCGGCCAACTGCTGATGGACCCGGCGGATTTCCGCTTGCCCGGGAAGAAATACCAGCAGGCTGCCGCGTTCATCGTGCAAGGCGTCGAGAATGGTCTGCACCACTCGCGGCTCGATGAATTCGCCCGGCTGAAACGGCCGGCCCCAGCGCATCGTCACCGGGTACATGCGGCCATCGCTGCGCAGGATCGGCGCGTCATTCAGCAGCCCTGCGAGGCGCTCGCCTTCGAGGGTCGCCGACATCAACAGGATCTTCAGCGGCTGCTCATCACGAAACAGCTCGCGGCCATTCAGGCTCAGGGCCAGCGCCAGGTCGGCATCGAGACTGCGCTCGTGGTATTCGTCGAAGATCAGCAGACCCACGCCTTCCAGCGCCGGATCCTCCTGCAAGCGACGAGTCAGGATGCCTTCGGTGACGACTTCGATGCGCGTGTTCGGCCCGACCTTGCTGTCCAGGCGAATCCGGTAGCCGACCGTTTCACCGACTTTCTCGCCGAGCTCGCTGGCCAACCGTTCGGCCGCCGCCCGCGCTGCCAGCCGACGGGGTTCAAGCATGAGAATGGTTTGCCCGGCCAGCCACGGCTCATTCAACATCGCCAACGGCACACGGGTGGTTTTACCGGCGCCGGGCGGTGCTTCGAGCACAGCTTCATGGCGTGTCGCCAAGGCTTCACGCAACGCGGGTAAAACTTCATCAATTGGCAAAGAAATCATGCTGGCTCCAAAACAGAGCCGCGAGTATAACGGCGAACTGCCTGGCGTTAATCACGGTCCTAATTCATACCGACGACGTTTCATCACACTTTCGTTTGGTGTTTGCTCAGGAGATTCCCATGCGTATTCCCTCACGTATCATCGGCGGCGTTCTGGTCGCTACCCTGCTGACTCAGCTCAGCGCCTGCGGCTCGATCTTCTTCCCGGACCGGCGCGGCCAGATCGACGGCAAGATCGACCCCGTGGTCGTCGCTCTCGATGCCGTGGGCCTGCTGTTCTTAATCATTCCGGGGATCATCGCCTTTGGCGTGGACTTCGCCAACGGGGCGATCTATCTGGAGCCCGGCAAGACCGCACAGGTCGCCCCGGAAAAACTCCAGCAGGCCATCGGTGCCGACGGCCAGGTCGATAATCACAAGTTGCAGGCTATTCTCGAAAGCGAGCTGGGGCGCAGCTTTCCGCTGGACGATCCACGCCTGATCCAGCACAAGGGCAACGTGCAGCAGCTTGCGCTTT
>CAYNGZ010000509.1:0-2529 GCA_964396695.1 uncultured Pseudomonas sp. | reverse complement strand
AACCGGGGAAAAATCACGCGCAGGCCTCCTGTGAAGTGCGGATGTACAACTGCGACCAGCGTTCGGCCAGTGCCGACAGGTCGTAGGGGTCGCGTTGGGTCCGGCGGGCGTTTTCCGTCAGCTGGCGGGCCAGCGCCGGATCGTTCAACAGGGTTTCGATTCTTCGTGCCAAGGCAGGGCAGTCGAGGGGCGCGGCGAGTAGCCCGTTCTGCCGGTCATCGATGACATCGGGAATGCCACCGACGCCGAACGCCACCACGGGCACCCCGGCCTGCATGGCTTCGAGCAGAATCATCGGGGTGCCTTCGGTGCGCGAGCTGATCACCAGCGCATCGAGTTGCGTCCACCAGCCGCGCATATCGGTCTGGTAGCCCGGCAGGGTGATGCGCGCCTGCAATCCGGCCGCGTTGATCCGCGCCAACAGCGTTTCACGCTCCGGGCCGTCACCGAGCATCACCGCGTGCAACTGCGGATGCTGCTGGCACAGCGGGATCAGCGCATCGAGAAACAGGTCCGGGCCTTTCTCGCTGCTCAAGCGTCCGACGTAACCGGCCAGCCAACGCTGCCGGTCAGCCGTGTGCCGGGGCAGGGTGTTGGCGGTCGGCAGGCCATTGGGAATCACCTGGAGTTTGTCCGCCCGGACACTGGCGCGCCGACACAGCACGGCAATGCTTTCGGCGACACAGACCACCCGGTCCACCGACGCGGTGCGGCACAGTTGCAGGCTCAGCCAGGTGTAAAATTTCTGCTTGCGACTGCGCGGGGTAAAACCGTGCTGGGTGATCACCAGTGGCAGGCGCAGCAGCGTTGCCGCGACCCAGCCAAACAGCAGGCCCTTGAAGTTGTGGGTGTTGACCAGCGGACGTTCGTCACGCCGCTGGCGCAGGTGGTGGATCAATTCGCCCAGACCCGCGCAGCCACGGCAGTCGACCGAGGCTTCGCGAAACCGCGCGATGAGCGCGGGTGGCGCGTCGAGAAACAGCACCTGGTGCTGCCCCGGCGTCGCCAGGCAATGGTCCAGCAACATCCGCTCGGCACCGTAGAAACCGCCGCTGCTGAGCAGATGAATGATCGGCAGCGCAGGGGCGGTTTGCCCGTTCAATGGCGCACCCAATGCACGAAGCTTGGGACGGTCCAGTTCGGGTGCGGATTGGTCGGTACAGCGTTCTGGTCGTTGATCACCAGCAGCACCGGCAAGCCGAGTTCATGGCTGATTTGCGCCGGGTGTTTGAAGTGGTGATCGAAGAACTCACGCACGTAGACCAGGGCAATCGCCAGCAACAATCCGGTGAGCATGCCGAACGGGATGATCAGCAACGGTTTCGGGAACGCCGGGTCGGTCGGCTCGAACGGTGGGCTGAGGACCCGGGCGTTCGACAGGTCGTTGTCGAGCATCCGCGCGGTGCTGCTTTCGGCAAAGCGCTGGGCGTAGGTCGAGAAGGCCGCATGCAGCGCGTCGATTTCGGTGTCCATCTGCCGCAGTTTGCTTTGGGTTTCCTGCAACTGGTGAATGCGGTTCTTGTAATCGGCGATGCGCGCGGTTTTCTGATCGATCACCGAGCTGATGACGGCCAGGTCGGTGGTGCGCTCCTGAATCCGGTTGCTGACGATTTTCAGGAACTGCTGACGGGTGCGGGTAATCTGCTCGCGGGTCAGCGTCATCGGTTCACTGCCCGGCTGGAACACCGCCAGGTCATTCATGTAGCGGCTGACCTGGGTCGTCAGCTGTTCGCCCAGTTGCTTGATTTCCCGGTCCTCATAGGCAACGTCGCCCACCGTGTTGGTGAAGGTGTAGGGGAAGGTGTAGTCGTTGAGTTTCGAACTGCTGGCCGCGGTCAGGCTGGTTTTCAGGTAGTCGAGCCAGCGCTGGCCTTGCAGCAGGCGGTCGCGGTACAGGTTGAGCGCCTGCTCTTCGGTGTTGATGGCATTCAGGCGAAAGGTGATCTCTTCCTTGGGATCGGACGAGCCGATGCTTTCGAGCAGTCCCAGGCGTGTCCCTTCCAGGCCATCGAGGCGGACCTGATACTGCTTTCTCTTCTGTTCATAGAAGGTTTGCGGCAGGTCGATCGACTGCAGCTCCTGGCGGTTTTGCAGGTAGTTCTGCAGTAGCTGCGCGACGAACTTCGTGCCCTGCGCCGGATCGCCAAAGGCGTAGATGATCGAGATCACGTTGGAGCCGGGCAGCGTCTCGATCTTGAGGCTGTCGATCGCCTGTTGCGTCAGCCCGTCGAGGACTGTGTCACGCACCGGATCGACCTCGAGCCCCACCAGGTTGCGCACCGGATTGATCACATACTCGCGCAAAGGGTTGACGATGACTTTGCGGATCGGATCAACCACCAGCTTGACGAGTACTCCCTGAGACGGGGTGTACTCGCCCTTGTCGCGCAATTGGCTGATGGTCTGGCGAATCAGCGCCGGTGACCGCAGGATATTGGCTTCGGTTTCCATGTCGGCCAGCGACGGCGGGATGAATGTCGCGTTTTCCTGGGTCAGTGACGTGGTGGCGTCACCTTGGGAGAGTTTCTT
>CAYNGZ010000508.1:0-2532 GCA_964396695.1 uncultured Pseudomonas sp. | reverse complement strand
ACGGTTACATGCTGTTCCAAAGGGTCGAGGGGGCCAAGGGAGGCATTAACCCTTGGGTAAACCGCAAGGAAAAGTACATGACCCAGCTCAACGGCATGATGGCCAAGCACGCAGCGGCCCAGGCGAAAGAAGGTTTGCCGGTGACGGCGGACAAGAACTGGGTAATCGTGAAGCCGGAAGAAATTCAGTAATCCTGCAGAGATCCAATGTGGGAGCGGGCTTGCTCCGGGCGGCGATCCGACGATTGCGGTGTATCAGACGACATTGATGTTGACTGTCAGTCCGCTATCGCGAGCAAGCTCGCACACAGGTTCAGTGTTCACACATTGAAAATGTTCAACTCCGGGCTGCGAGCCAGGCATCGATCAGTTCGACAAACGTGCCCTGTACTCTCTGGATCAGCGCTTCGTCATCGATCTCACCGGCCAGCCATGCTCGGCTCGGTTCCTGGAAAATCGTCCGGCCTACGGCAAACCCGCGACAGGTCTTGCTCTGGCTCGCTTGTGCAAAGCCTTCGGCCAGCGTTGCAGCCGGCGCATTCAACCCCAGCAGCACCACGCCTCGGCAATAGGGGTCACGCTCCTGGATCAGCTCGTCGAGCTGTTTCCATTCCTCGCGGCTTTGCGCCTCGATCTTCCACCAGGCCGGGTAAATGCCCAGGTTGTACAGGCGTTTGATCGCACGATAGAGCACATCCGGATGCGCTGACGGGTGATCCTTGGGCGGGATGATTTCCAGCAGCAGCTCATGGCCGCTGACCTGCGCCGCCTGATACAACCCCTTGATCTGCGCTTCCTGTTCCAGACGCAACAGCGGCTCGTCATCCGGGTGAAACTGCACCAGGCACTTGATGATTTGTTCTTGCGGCCAGGCGATCAGGTTGCTGCCGATCGAACGACCATGTTCGAAGGCCAGCGGCCGTGAACCTTGCACCTCTACCGGACGCGCCACCCACCAGCCGCGCCCGGTGGCGGCATTCAGCGAGTCCTGACCGAAACGCTGGTCAGCCAACAGGCCGACATCCGCCTTGATGCCCTGTTCACGCAAATCCGCTTCGACCCGCTCCACGGCTTTGATGAACAACTGCTTGAGCTCGCCGATGCTGCTCAGGTCGCGACCGCCCTTTTGCGCCAGTTCCACCAGTTGCCCGCGATGGTCGAAGGCAAAGATGAACAGTTGCTTCCAGGCTTTGCGCGGCACGCTGACCTGATGCAGGCGTTGCAACACCGCGTCCTGGTCCGGCCGGGTGATCGGCACCGGGCTGTTGAACAGGTAATCCAGTTCGGCACGGGTCGGCATCGCCGGGGCACAGGCGTGGCGTGAAACCACCAGGCCGCCGCAGGCATTGGCCAATTGGCAGCAGCGTTCATCGCTGGCGTCCTCCAGCCAGCCACTGAGAAAGCCCGACATGAACGCATCGCCAGCACCCAATACGTTGAGCACCTCGACCCGCACACCGGGGTAGATCGCGCCGTCTTCGAGACGAACCGGAATCACCCCGTGAATCACCGTACAGCCTTGCGGCCCAAGCTTGACTACCAGGGTCGCTGCCGTCAGGCGCCGCACGTTGCGCAGTGCACTCAACAAGTCCTCGCTGCCACCGGCAATCAGGAACTCCTCTTCGGTGCCGACGATCAGGTCGAAACGCGGGAGGATTTTCTGTACATGCTGGCTGACCTGCTGGTCGGCGACGAAACGGGTTTCGCCATCCGCCTTGCCTGCCAAGCCCCAAAGGACCGGACGGTAATCGATATCAAGAATGCGTTTGACGTTGTGCTTTTCGGCGTACTCCAGCGCCTGGAGGCTCGCCTTGTAGACGCCGTCGGTAGAGAAATGGGTGCCGGTGATCAGCAAGGCTTTGCTGGAGGCGATAAAGGCTTCGCTGATGTCTTCGGCGCGCAGGGCCATATCGGCGCAGTTTTCGCGGTAGAACACCAACGGAAAGGTTTCGCGATCCTTGAGGCCCAGCAAAACCATGGCGGTGAGGCGCTCCGGATCGACCTTGATGCCGCTGACGTCGCAACCTTCACGAGCCAGGGATTCAAGCAGGAAACGCCCCATGTGGTCGTCCCCCACCCGACTCAACATCGCCGACTTCAGACCCAGCCGGGCCGTGCCGAACGCGATGTTGGCGGACGAACCTCCGAGGTATTTGGCGAAGCTTGAGACATCCTCCAGCCGCGCGCCGACTTGCTGCGCATAGAGGTCGACGCCAAGGCGCCCGAGGCAAATCAGATCCAATTGACGCCCACTGGCAAAACGAGTCTGGCCCATGCTGGCTCCTGTTATTTTTATCAGCCTGCGTTCGGGGCTTTGGTCGCGCCGAACACTCTTGGTGGATGCAGACTAAAACGTGCGGCGCCCACAAATCAATATTTATTCCAATTAATTTTTACGTGGAATATTTTTTCCAATAAGCTTCTACAGAAGCGCTCCAGACACAGTGCATCGTTTCAGCACATGTCTGGCTGACCCACGGCTCAAGATTTTATTCACGCCTACCCTGTAGACTGCGCACAGCCAACCTATTGT
>CAYNGZ010000507.1:0-2547 GCA_964396695.1 uncultured Pseudomonas sp. | reverse complement strand
GACCCCCGTCAGCGTTGTCCCCAGACCCGATAGCTGTAGCGCCCAGATGTAGTAGTCCACACCCACGCCCGGGCTGTAGCCCAGTTCCGACAGCGGTGGATACGCAACCCAACCGGTACGGGCGAATTCGCCGACACCCAGGGACACGTTCACCAGCACGACGCCGGACACCAGCAGCCAGAAGCTCAGGGAGTTCAGGAACGGGTAGGCCACGTCACGCGCGCCGATCTGCAGCGGCACTGCAAGGTTCATCAGGCCGGTGAAGAATGGCATCGCCATGAAGATGATCATGATCACACCGTGAGCGGTGAAGATCTGGTCATAGTGTTCAGGTGGCAGGTAGCCAGGTGCCCCCTCAGTGGCCAGGGCCAACTGGGAGCGCATCATGATGGCGTCGGCAAAACCACGCAGCAGCATGATCATGGCCACGATGATGTACATCACGCCGATTTTCTTGTGGTCGACCGATGTCAGCCACTCGGTCCACAGATAGGTCCACTTCTTGAAGTAGGTGATTGCAGCAAATACCGCCAGACCACCGAGCGCGATCATGGCGATGGTCACCATCACGATCGGCTCGTGGAACGGGATCGCGTCCCAACTTAATTTACCAAACATCGTTTACTCCTCTGCCCCGGCAGCTGAATGCGAACTCATGTCCATCCCTTCCATACCGGCCACTTCCTTCCCTTCCTTCTCGTGGTGCATCGGCTTGCCCGGTTTCATGCCTTCATACTTGTCGATGATGGTCTGGAACAGGTTCGGCGCGTACGAGGAGTAGAGTTCAACCGGGTTGTTCTGGCTTGGTTTGGAAAGGGCTTCGTATTCAGCTTTTTCAAGCTGTTTAGGTGCCTTCTTGACATCACTGACCCAGGCGTCGAAATCTGCCTGAGAGGTGGCGATTGCTTTGAATTTCATGCCAGTGAAGCCAGCGCCGCTGTAGTTGGCGGAGATACCGTCAAACTCGGCATTCTGATTGGCGATCAGGTGCAACTTGGTTTCCATGCCCGCCATCGCGTAGATCTGACCACCCAGGCCCGGAATGAAGAACGAGTTCATCACGGTGTCGGAGGTGATTTTGAAGTTAACAGGCGTGTTGGCCGGGAACACCATCTTGTTGACGGTGGCGATGCCTTGTTCCGGGTAGATGAACAGCCACTTCCAGTCCATCGCGACCACTTGAATGGTGATCGGCTTGACGTCGGATTCCAGCGGACGGTAAGGGTCCAGGGCGTGGGTCGACTTGTAGGTGACATAACCCAGGGCAATGATGATCAGCACCGGAACAGCCCACACCGCGATTTCAATCTTGGTGGAGTGCGACCATTTCGGGGTGTAGACGGCGTCCTTGTTGGAAGCGCGGTATTTCCAGGCGAACAGGAAAGTCATGACGATGACCGGAACCACGACCAACAGCATCAGCAGCGTTGCGGTGATGATCAGGTTGCGCTCGTCCAGGCCGACCTGGCCCTTGGGATCGAGCAGGGTCATGTTGCAGCCTCCCAGCAACAGCGTGCCGAGCAGCGGCAATAAGCCTAGTAGTCTGGGGTACCTGTTTTTACTCATCTCACGACCTCTAAAGCAGCTTGCGCAATGCAGTTGGGTTTTGATCGCCAACACTTCACCCTGCCAAGGGTTGGCATTTTTCTTGGATTGAATAAGGGCTTGCCCGTCGCGCGTTAAACGCTGATCGACACATCCTGGGCCAGCGGTGAGTTCTTATTCGAATTCGTGGTCAAAGGCCTTTTTACAGACCAATTCCATTTGGTGCGGATAGTTGGAAGGCGCCGACACCTGGCGTCATATGAAGCCTGTTAGAGCCCCACGACCGCCCCTTGTGCCAGGGAGAGCGCCGCGCCGGAATTTCAGTGCGGGCGATTGTAGATATGTAACGTTGTATAAACCATGTCTCAACTCGAAATAATTTTTATCGGATACGGCAACAATCATTAACGAATTCTGCAACGATTACGCATGCTATCGCGATTGATTCTCAACGAGAACCCCAAAAAATGTAGGCCTACTGTCCACACTTCAGACAGTTTCAGCCCCTCTCGATGTGCCGCGAACCACGCCCAAGCCCCCTTGTGACAAGGCCTTTGGCCATTCGTCCGAGCCTGTTAAAACTGCCTGCTGCGACACATCGACCGTCCTCTGGAAAAGCCCTTCGGCAAGGTAAATTCCTTGTCAGTTTCAGTGACGACAATCATCTTTGAAATGAGTTGCCACACTGGCTCTGTGACAACATGTCGCATGTGCGCCACACCCTTCTTTGCCGCGCGTCACGATCCTTTTACACACCAGCTGAAACGCAAAACGCCCCGGCCTCCTTTCGAGGGCCGGGGCGTTTTTTTCAGGCCTGAGACTAGGGTCTGTTGACGTTTGGTGACGAACCGCGTTGCGATGCCAACGTGTGCGAGGCAAGGCGCGGGATGCCGCCAATGGTTGTTCCCTTGGCAAATCCCGCAACGCAGCCTCGCGCACGTTGGCGCGCAACCCGAAGGGACGGAGCCCATTGGGTGCAGGGCTGCGTTGCTCGGAACTTAT
>CAYNGZ010000506.1:0-2565 GCA_964396695.1 uncultured Pseudomonas sp. | reverse complement strand
CCCGAGCTTGCGCCGGCCATCAGCGCGATGGCAATCATCCCCAGCATGGCCGAGACCAACCCTTTGCTGTCTTCGCTTGTAAACAGCGCTGCGCGGTACAGCGCGGCGTTGCTCATCCCGAAGCCTGTGCCGTAAAGCATCAGACCGCTGACCAGAACCGGGACCGAAAGGGAGAACCGACTGGCAATGATGAGTACCACAAGGCCTGCGCAGAAGGGCCAGAGCGCGAGTTGGATCACGCCTTCAAGGCGGGTTCTGGCAATCATCCGGTTCAGTATCAGATTGCCGATGATGACGGCGGCGAAGACCGGCACCTGCCACAGACCGTACTCAAGAACGGACAACCCTTGTCCCTGAATCAACAGGAGGGGAGACAGACCGATCCAGGCGATCAGCGGCAGGCTCATCAACCCGAGCGCGACACTGGCGCAGATGAATCTGCGGTTCTTGAGCAGGGCGATGTATCGAAGGGTTACCTCTTGCGGCTTGAATGGCGTGAAATCCAGCCGTTTACCGTCCAGGCGTAAAGCACCCAGTGTTTCCGGCATGGCCCAATACAGGGCTAACCACGCTGCGGTGCCGAAAACGCCGAGCATGAGAAAGAGCTCACGCCAGGTCATCCATTCCAGCATCAGACTCCCGGCCAACGGGCCAAGGAGCGGAGAGAGCAGGGCGACGTTACCCAGCAATGCCATGATCCGCACCGCATCGGCTTCACAAAACACCTCTTGAAGTGCCGGGTAACTGACGGCGATGACAAACCCCAATCCCATGCCCTGACACAGGCGCAACAGGTTGAAGGCAAAGATGCTCTGCACCCAGACGGTCATGACGCACGTCATGGCAAAGGCTGCACAGCCAATCAAGAGTACTTTTCGGCGTCCGAAACTATCCGCGAGCGGGCCAATCAACCATTGCAGAAGAACGCCCCCCAGCAAGTACAGATTGAAGGCCGACGGAATATGATTGGCGCTGGCATTCAAATCGTCAGTCACCGTCAACATGGCGGGCATTATCATGTCACTGGCCATATAGATCAGAAGTTCAAAACATGTAATCGCAAGGCAGAAGCCTAGCGCTCGGAAAGTTCCGATTTTTATAATGGGGGTGAGCATAAAGTTCCAGAATTTCAGGGTTGGTTTATACGGGATTTTCAGTGTCAGAGTAGTCTGGAATAGTAATAAGCCAAGCTAAATTATCTATTTTTCGAAAGTAATAGTTGTCGCTTTATGTCGGGGTTTTTATCAGGTGATTGTGCGGGTGTATATTCAAGATATTAACTTGCAGGTCTTGGTGTAGAGCCCATGTACGAAAAAGCCCGCTTGGCAGCGGGCTTTATCCTGAAGTTATAAGTCGTTAGCGGGGGAATCAGCACGGTGATTCGACGGAACATTTCTCAATCCTCATCGTTTGAACCGCATGGAGCCAAAATGCTTCATGGGCTGTAACATGAGACCCCGTTTGCTGTCGCTCATCCCCGAAGAAGCGTATGGGCCTGGCATGGGCCATGATACAAACCGGAGACACACTTTCAGGTTCAGGAACCCGCAATGACCCAGTCGCAACGTTTGAAATATTCGATTCTGATCTCCCTTGTCGTGCTGGGGATCATGCTTGGTCTGTCGTACATGCAGAACGCCGGAATGATCAGCGAAAAGCTGTTCCAGTACATCGCGATCGGCGTGGCGGTGATCGTGGTGGTGATCAACGGGGTGATGCGTCGCAAGGTCAAACCTTGAGCGACGCGGCAACACTTGATTGATTGCCGTAAAGCACGGCAGCCGCTTGCGGGTGCAGGCTGTAGCTCTTGTCCGGGTTCAAGACAACCACGCCTTCGCTGCACAGTCGCTTCAACACTTCGCGAACGCTGAGGAAGGACAGGGGAATACCCAGTTCCAGCAAGTGGCTGTGCACGCCTCGGACCCCCAGAGGGTGATCGTTCTCGGCGGCGGTCAGTAACGCGTCGATCACTTTCAGGCGAATCAGGCTGGTGCGCAGGCCGAAGCTTTTGAGCAGTTGCCGGATGCGCTCATTCGTGTGGCGCTCGGTGTGTTTGGCGAACGCGTCAGTATTCAGGTTCAGTGAACCGTTTGACGCAGGGTTGCCATCCGTTGGCAGTTGCGAGTTGTACATGCAATAACTCCATTTCAGAGCCTGATCAGGAAAAGGTGATGGGTGCTCTCATTGATTAATGACGAATGAGCTAGCCAAATCATGAAGGCTCGAATGTAGAAAAATTGTCGGAACCATGTCAGCACCAGGTGAGATACCCGGTTTTAAGGGGGCATGGACGATTAAATTTTTTTCATACTGACTCGTTACCTTGGCAAGGCACATTCCCGTCAACCTCCGGGGGTGGTCTTTCCCAGGCCGGGTCCGGTGTTCCTGCATCGCCATCACACTGCACGTCTGTCCTGGTTTCCGTTTATTGCGATCAGGAGTCAGCGTGATTATTTCCGGGCAGTTTCCCAGGTTGTGCCTTGCGGGTTTGTTTCTGGGGGTGGGCCTTTGCGCTCAGGCGCAGGTTCAGGCGGATGAGGCGACGACCGAGATCCGGCGTGCCAC
>CAYNGZ010000505.1:0-2626 GCA_964396695.1 uncultured Pseudomonas sp. | reverse complement strand
GTTATCGCATTAGAAGCCCAGCGTGCGCTCATCGAGAGTTATGTAGAACGATGAGAGAGGGGCGAGGGAACTGATCTTTAGTGTCTGCCAAGCTACTGCGACCTGTGCAACCGAGTCGACTATGGACTCAACGCATTACTTTCAGGTCGCAGCATATCTTCAGAACCCCACAATCTGCTCCCTCGCCCCTTTGGGGAGAGGGCTGGGGTGAGGGGGGCGGATCACAACCCACCGTGCAGGAAATATCCGAAGCCGTGTTTCTGTGACGATCCGCCGACCCATCAGCTCAGCGACGGCAGATTAAGCGCGGCGCAGCACTCCTCAATCGAACGCTGTTGCGTCTGCGCATACAACGCCAGTTCATCGATAGTCGACCGCCCCAATGCTTGTTCAAACGCACGCCGGTTCGAGTGCTCGCCGTAGTGGGTTTGCGCGGCGTCGCCC
Source organism: uncultured Pseudomonas sp. (assembly GCA_964396695.1). Lineage (GTDB taxonomy): Bacteria > Pseudomonadota > Gammaproteobacteria > Pseudomonadales > Pseudomonadaceae > Aquipseudomonas. The sequence goes on along the minus strand of CAYNGZ010000505.1, from coordinate 2,182 downwards.
AGGTTCGACTGGAAGATCCCCGCTGCGCTGACCGGTAGAAAGTCTTCGTATACCAGCGGCACGGCGCGGATGTACTCGGCATCGAGCAAGCCTTGCAACGACGCGGTCCCGAGTTCGTCGCTATCAGCCGCCAGGCCTTTTTCGGTGACGAAGTAACGGAAGTAAGCCAGGCCTTGTTCGCGCATTTCGTTGTAGCTGTCCGGGAAGGCTTTGAAATGCTGTTCCATCAGGCTGTTGTAGCGCGCCGCGTTGGCTTCGTTGGGGAAGTCCTTGAGCTCATCGCGGGCGGCGTTGAGCAGGCGGTCGTAGAGCGCGCGGCCTTCAGGCGTGAGTGCTGCGCCGCGTTGTTCGATTTCGCCGAAGCGGGCGCTGTGGCTGCCGTGAGCCTGCTGTTGATCGGTGAAGGCGACGGGTTCATCCAGCGCCTTGAAACTGGTCTGGCGCAACAGAATCGGGCACTGGCGGCGCGGTGGACCTTCGATCACCGCTTTGGGGGTGATGCCGTGTTCGGGCATCTTTGCCTGCACGATGTCGATGTCCAGGGTGCGTGGCGTCAGGTGGTTGATGTGTGGGCCTTTGAAGGCGACCACGTCGGCGATCAACCGATGCTGGGTGCTGAGTTGCTGGTATTGGGCGGCGGTGACGGTGGCGCGGTGGTGCCAGCGGAAGGTTTCCAGTGCCTGTTCGACGAAATCTTCCGCTTGCTGTTCGTTGAGTCCGCCGTGTTGTTCGGCCTGCTCGATCAGCGCCAGCGCCTGCGCGGTGAAAATCGAACGCTTGGCCAGCACCGATTCGGCAAAGGCGCGCAGCTCGGGGTTTTCGATCAGCTCCAGACGCAGCAGCGAGGTGAACACGCGGAACGGGCTGACCTGCAATGAGGTTTCATGCACGGCGCGGAACGCCGTGGAATGCACCGGCACCCCGGCCGGCGTCAGGTCGTAATAGCCGACCGGTTGCATGCCCATCACCGCGAACAAGCGGCAGAGGGTCGCCAGTTCTTGCGCGGTGCCGACGCGGATCGCCCCGTGGCGTTCCAGGTCCAGGCGCTCGATTTCGCCTGTGCTGCGTAACTGTCGGGCAATCGCCGGATCGCTGTCGAGCACCTGGGCGTTGGTCTGCGCCACCAGTTCCATCAAGGCGCCGTACAGCGGCACTTCTTCGCGGTACATGTCCGACATCGCCCGCGAGAAGCGTTGGCGGATCAGGTCTGGGCTGACGACGTTCTGGTTGCTCATAAACACGAATCCCGGCGCAGTGACAGTGGAGTAGGCCGATTCTGTTCGGCGCAGGCTTGGCTGACAAACGAAGTTTCTTCTGAACTTCATTCTGCAAATGACTGCTGCGTTCATCGCAGAATCTGATCCACCAGCTCGATCCAGTGCTTAACCTGCGTCCGTCCAGCGCTGGCGAGGTGGCTCTGACAGCCGATGTTGGCGGTGACGATCAGCTCCGGCCGGCCGCTTTCCAGAGCGTTGAGCTTGTTGTCGCGCAGTTGCCGGGCGAGTACCGGTTGGGTCAATGAGTAGGTGCCGGCCGAGCCGCAGCACAGGTGACTGTCGGGTACGCTGGTGAGGTTGAAACCCAAGCGGGTCAGTAGTTCTTCGACTGCACCGCCGAGTTTTAGCGCGTGCTGCAAGGTGCACGGGCAGTGGAAGGCGATGCGTCGTTCGGTGGCCGCGCACACTCGCTCCAAGGGTTCGTCGCGCAGGATTTCCACCAGGTCCTTGCTCATCTGGCTGACTCGTTCGGCCTTGGCCGCATAGGCGGGATCGGTCCTGAGCAAATGCCCGTAATCCTTGATGAACGCACCGCAGCCGCTGGCGGTCTGCACGATCGCTTCGGCGCCGTTTTCCAGTGCGGGCCACCAGGCGTCGATGTTCTGGCGGGCGCGATTGAGCCCCTGTTCCTGAGCGTCGAGGTGATAGTCCAGTGCCCCGCAGCATCCGACTCGGCTAACGGTGCTGACGCTGATCCCCAGCGGCAGCTCCGCCAGAATATTCGGCCCCGAGTAGCTCCCCGCGATGTACGGCGAGTAGATGTGATACGAGTAGTTCTGCACCTTCACGCTCAAACGATAATCCTGCGTGCCGGATCCAGTTGTCGAGACCGTGACGTTACTCCTTTGCACATCGAAGATGCCCTTCGCGCTGCTGCTCGGCGTGCTCGGCACCGATCCCCCGCT
>CAYNGZ010000504.1:0-2632 GCA_964396695.1 uncultured Pseudomonas sp. | reverse complement strand
CTGCCGTACTGGGAAGATGATCCGTCCAACATCGACGCCGCTCTCCAGCACGTCGCCGAGGTCCGCCAGGTCTTCGGCAACCGCTTCGCCCCCAAGGACGTGCTGATTGGCGAAACCGGCTGGCCCAGCGAAGGCCGTCAACGGGAAACAGCTGTACCGAGCCGAGTCAACGAAGCCAGGTTCATTCGTGGTTTTGTGGCGATGGCCGAGCAGCAAGGCTGGCATTACAACCTGATCGAAGCCTTTGACCAACCGTGGAAACGCGCCAGTGAAGGTGCGGTCGGCGGTTACTGGGGGCTGTTCGATGCAAACCGACAGGACAAGGGCGTGCTGGCAGGTCCTGTTACCAACCTGCCGTTCTGGCCGCAATGGCTGGCCGTCGGTGGCTTGATTTTCCTTGGGACGCTGATGCTGGGCGGCCGTGTACGCAGCACGCGTGCAGCGTTGACATTGCCACTGCTTGGCGCGGTCGCTGCGTGCTCCATTGGCACCTGGGGTGAACTGGCTCGCGCCACCAGCCGCTTTGCCGATGAGTGGGTCTGGGCAGCGATACTGACCGGCCTGAACTTCTTGGTGCTGGCCCACGCGGCATTGTTCCTCAGCGCCAGAACCGGTTGGCGTGAACGCGCCTTCAATGCGCTGGAACGTCGTTCCGGCGGGTTGTTGGCCGCTTCCGGGTTCGCTGCAGCGGTGATGATGCTGGCGCTGGTGTTCGAGCCGCGTTATCGCAGCTTTCCAAGCGCTGCCCTGCTGCTGCCGGCACTGGTCTATCTGATTCGCCCGGTCAGCGCACCGCGTCGGGAGATCGCCCTGCTGACCTTCATCATCGGCGCCAGCATTGCCCCGCAGCTGTACCGCGAAGGCCTGTTCAACCAGCAAGCCTGGGGCTGGGCGCTGGTTTGTCTGCTGATGGTTGCCGCGCTGTGGCGTAGCCTGCGGGTGCGCAAGGCCTGACAAACAACAAAAGATCGCAGCCTGCGGCAGCTCCTACGACGTACACCCTCTACCGTAGGAGCTGCCAAAGGCTGCGATCTTTTATTACTGAACGCCGCGTGGCGCCCGGACCAACCGCAACCCCGCGATCACCACGGCAAATACCGCAATACCGGTGTTGTACAACGCCAATGCCGGAAAGCCGAACACCAGCGCCAGCACTGCCAGCCACCAGCCTGCACGGCGCGGCACTACAAAGCCCAGCACCGCTGCCGCCAATGCTGCCCAGCCCATCACCTTGAAGTGGATCAGCAAGCCCAGCGTTGAACGCGCCTGGCATTCCCAACGGCTCGCCTCATCGACACAGAGACCGACCCACTGCGCATCCTCCATCAGGATATAACGCAGTCCATAACTGGCGGCCAGCCACAGCGGCAAGGCGATAAGCAAAATAATGACGGGCAGACGGCGAGACATGAAGCACTCCGATAAACGAAAACGGCGCCCAGCTTAATCGCCCGCCAGCGGTAAGCAAGCAAGACCATCAGAAAACTGTTCAGCCAATCGCTGCAAAGTGTATCGTCACGCCACTATTGGTCCGAATTCAGCCTCTTGGGTGCCGCCGCATGGCACTTTGGCGTATTACTAAAGGTCATAGTCTGCGAACTTCATCAGGCACCTTCCTCTAAGGGATTTCGTCATGCTCCGTTCCTTGCGCTTCGCTGCCTTGATAGGTGGCCTTGTTTTGAGTGCGTCCGCACTGGCGGCGGACATCGACGCCGTCAGTTATGCCTACCCCTTGACCAACCCGTTCGAGGCGACCATTGCCACGACCCCGCCGGACTTGCGGCCCGAGTTGCCGTCCGATGACGCGATCCATCAATCGGATTACACCCTGACACTGCGCCCGGAGCGCGACTTCAACCTGCCGGACAATTTCTGGGCAGTGAAAAAGCTCACCTATCGCATGGCCACACAGGATCACGCCGCACCGCTGATTTTCCTGATCGCCGGCACGGGTGCGCGTTTCGACAGCAGCATTAACGAATACCTGAAAAAGCTCTACTACAAGGCCGGTTACCACGTTGTTCAACTGTCCTCACCGACCAGTTTCGACTTCATGAGCGCCGCCTCGCGCTTCGCCACGCCCGGCGTGTCCAAGGAAGATGAAGAGGACATGTACCGCGTGATGCAAGCGGTGCGCGCGCAAAACCCGAAACTGCCGATCACCGACTACTACCTCACCGGCTACAGCCTGGGCGGTCTGGATGCGGCGTTCGTCAGCAAGCTGGATGAAACGCGGCGCAGCTTCAACTTCAAGAAAGTCTTGCTGCTCAACCCCCCGGTCAATCTCTACACCTCCGTCACCAACCTCGACAAGCTTGTACAAACCGAGGTCAAAGGCATCACCAACAGCACCACCTTCTATGAGCTGGTACTCAACAAGCTGACCCGTTACTTCCAGCAGAAAGGCTACATCGACCTCAACGACGCCCTGCTCTACGACTTACAGCAATCGAAACAGCACCTGACCAACGAACAGATGGCCATGCTGATCGGCACCTCGTTCCGCTTTTCGGCGGCTGACATCGCTTTCACCTCGGACCTGATCAACCGACGCGGCCTGATCACCCCCCCCAACTTCCCCACCACCCAAAGCACCCCCCACACCCCATCCCACCAGCGGGCCCTGCCATCC
>CAYNGZ010000503.1:0-2632 GCA_964396695.1 uncultured Pseudomonas sp. | reverse complement strand
TAAGTTATTTTTTGTTCCATAAGAGCTGCCGCAGGCTGCGATCTTTTGATCTTCGGCATTCTCGAGACAGCTAAAAGATCGCAGCCTGCGGCAGCTCCTACGGAAGGTTGGCGCAATGCAGGGTTGTGATGAACGGTCAGGCTGAGTAACGTGGCGGCACTTGTCTGGAGACCCAACGATGCGCGCTGCCCGTTCCCTGATGTTTGTCGCCCTGCTTCCTGTATTCGCCGGCTGCCAGCTGCTGCAGAGCCAGCCTGAAAAGCCATCCACCGCGGGCATGACTCGCTTGCAGGGCGAACTCAGCATGGCCGATGGCAAACTGGTGTTTCAGCCGTGCCAGGAAAATAAGTTGTATGTCGTCAATGACGCCGGCAGCACCAGCATCCTGCAGGAAGCCGCAACGCTGGCAGGCCCGCAGCACAAGGTTTTCGCCGATCTGCGTGGTCGGGTTGCCGCGGGCAAATCTTCTGATGCGGATGCCCGGTTCGATGTGCAGCAGCTGTACCGTGTCGAACGCTCGGGCGCGGCCTGCGAAGACCCCAACTTCCAGCGGCTGATCCTGCGTGCCAGCGGCAACACGCCCGACTGGAACGTCAAGGTCAACACCAAGGGCATGGTCGTCGAGCGTGCCGGCCAGCCAGCACTGGCCTTGCCGTTTCTGGAAGAACAACTCGGCGAGGGGCGTTTCAGCCTCAGTAGCGAAGCCAATAATCAACACATTGAACTCTGGGTCGCGCCACAACGCTGCGTCGACAGTACCCGTGGCAGCGTTCAATTCATGAGCGCCGAACTGCGGGTCGACGGCCAGGTACAACGTGGCTGCGCGTATTTTGGTGGCTCGCGTAACGACTGATTCGACAGGATGCAGTTTTAGCCTCACTGGAACGACCCTTTGAGGCTTATAATCGCCGGTTTGTGAAACGCCTTTGGCGCAGTTGTGCGCCCCCGCGAACCGGATCCCGTCATGTTACGAATCACCGAACTCAAGTTGCCGATCGACCATCCCGAAGAAGACCTGCGGCCCGCCATCGTGCAGCGCCTGGGCATCGCCAGTGATGACCTGCTCGATTTCACCTTGTTCAAGCGCAGCTACGACGCACGCAAAAAATCTTCCGAACTGTGCTTCATCTACACCATCGACCTCAGCGCACGCGATGAGGCGAAGTTACTGCACACGTTCGCCGACGACCGTAACGTCAACGTTGCGCCGGATGTCAGCTACAAAGTCGTTGGCCAGGCTCCCCAGGATCTTGGCGAACGACCGATCGTGGTCGGTTTCGGCCCGTGCGGGATTTTCGCCGGCCTGGTGCTGGCGCAGATGGGGTTCAAGCCGATCATTCTTGAGCGCGGCACCGAAGTGCGTCAGCGCACCAAAGACACCTGGGGCCTGTGGCGCAAAAGCGTGCTGAATCCTGAATCCAACGTGCAGTTCGGTGAAGGCGGCGCGGGGACATTCTCGGACGGCAAGCTGTACAGCCAGATCAAGGATCCCAAGCACCACGGCCGCAAAGTCCTGCACGAATTCGTCAAAGCCGGCGCACCGGAAGAGATCCTCTACGTCAGCAAACCGCACATCGGTACGTTCCGTCTGACGGGCGTCGTCGAAAACATGCGTGAGCAGATTCGCGCGCTGGGCGGTGAAGTACGCTTTCAGCAAAAAGTCACTGACGTGCTGATCGAAGACGGCCAGTTGACCGGTATCGAGCTCGCCAGCGGCGAACAGATCCACTCCAGACACGTGATTCTTGCCCTCGGCCACAGCGCCCGCGACACCTTCCGCATGCTCCACGGCCGTGGCGTGTTCATGGAAGCCAAGCCGTTTTCGGTGGGTTTCCGTATCGAACACCCGCAATCGCTGATCGACAGCGCGCGCCTGGGCAAATATGCCGGTCACCCGAAACTCGGGGCCGCCGACTACAAACTGGTGCACCACGCCAAGAACGGTCGTTCGGTCTACAGCTTCTGCATGTGCCCGGGCGGCACCGTGGTGGCGGCGACGTCCGAGCCGAACCGTGTGGTGACCAACGGCATGAGCCAGTATTCGCGTAACGAACGCAATGCGAACTCCGGGATTGTTGTGGGCATCACCCCGGAAGTCGACTATCCGGGCGGCCCGCTGGCCGGGATCGAGTTGCAGGAGCGCCTGGAGTCCCACGCCTTTGTGCTGGGTGGCAGCAACTACGAAGCACCGGCGCAACTGGTCGGTGATTTCATCGCAGGCAAGCCGTCGACGGCGCTGGGCAGCGTCGAACCGTCCTACAAACCCGGGGTTGCACTGGGCGATCTGGCGCTGGCCTTGCCGGCGTTTGCCATCGACGCCATTCGTGAAGCCTTGCCGGTCTTCGAGAAGCAGATTCGCGGCTACTCGCTGCACGACGCGGTGCTGACCGGGATCGAAACCCGCACGTCTTCGCCGCTGCGGATTACCCGTAACGAGTCGATGCAGAGCCTGAACGTCAAAGGCCTGTTCCCGGCCGGTGAAGGCGCCGGTTATGCCGGCGGGATTTTGTCGGCGGGTGTCGACGGGATTCGCATTGCCGAAGCGGTGGCGCGGAGTATCCTCGGCATCGAAGCCTAAAGATCAAAAGATCGCAGCCTTCGGCAGCTCTTATGGAACAAAAAATAACTTATT
>CAYNGZ010000502.1:0-2646 GCA_964396695.1 uncultured Pseudomonas sp. | reverse complement strand
CACCGGAAGCGTGCAGAGGATGCCTCCCAGAAAGAAGGCGAAGCGCTTGATCGCCTCGACGGGGGTGGCAATGCTCGAATAACCGGTTAGGATCACCACGCGCATTTCCGGGTCGAGATCGAGCAGCTTGGGCAGCAGCACCAGGCCCGAATCACCGTCCATTTTCAGGTCCAGGGCGGCAAAATCAGGCAGATCGGACTGCGCGATGGTCAGGCCTTCTTCGGCAGAGCCTGCCGTGCTGACGCGAAAACCGCGGCGAGCCATGGCACGGGCCATCACGCGGGTGAACGTTGCGTCGTCGTCTACCAGCAACAAATGCGGCAGGTCTTCGCCTTCGACTTGGGTTTCGTCACTCATGTTCGTCTCCTCGGGCGACACGGGGCAGGCGCAGCTCGGTGAGCGTACCGCCTTCCTCATGACTGTAGAGTTTCACTGAGCCGCCAGCACGTGTCACGCTGGCCTTGCTCAAAAACAGGCCCAGGCCGAAACCTTTGCCCTTGGTGGTATAAAACGGTTTGCCGATCTGTTCGGCAATTGCCAGCGGCACACCGGCGCCGTGGTCGCGAATGCTGATGGTCAGCTCGAAGGCATCCCAGTTCAGCGTCACTTCCAGCCCCTCGGGGCAGGCATCGGCGGCGTTGTTCAGCAAATTCAGCAAGGCCTGGGTCAGGTCCGGCGGCGGCGCCAGACGCGGCTCTTCCCCAAGCCCCAGGCGCTGCAAGCGATAGGTCGCTTCGGGACGCATCAGGTGCCAGCGATTGAGGGCTTCATTAAGCCAGGTGCTGACATCCTGCATGTCAACCGCCATTCGGCGATTGGCTTCGGCGGCGCGAACCAGCTGCTGCAAAGTCTCTTTGCACAGCTTCACCTGATCCTGCAGGACCCTCAAGTCATCTTGCAGCAGTGGGTCGTGATGGTCTTGCTGCATTTCCTTGAGCAGCACGCTCATGGTCGCCAACGGCGTGCCCAATTCGTGAGCGGCACCGGCAGCCTGGGTCGCGACGGCCAGCAGTTGCTGGTCGCGCAGGCCCTCTTCCCGGCGAATCGCCCGCAGTTCTTCCTGGCGGCGCAGCTCTTCAGCCATCCGTGCAGCAAAGAACGTGATCACCGCAGCGGCCAGGGCAAAACTCAACCACATGCCGTAGATCTGCATCTTTTCCCGGTACATCGGGAACGTTTCCAGCGGGTAGAACTGCGCCAGCAACAAGGTGTACATCGCCAGCGCGATGCCGGAAAGCACGACCGAATAGCGCCACGGCAGCGTGACGGCGGCGATGGTCAGCGGCACCAGGTAATAGGAAACGAACGGGTTGGTCGAACCACCGGAGAAATACAGTAATGCACTGTGGATAAACAGGTCGCAGGCCAGTTGCACGGCGTATTCGAGCTCGGTCACCGGCCACGAGGTGCGCAAGCGGATCGCCGTAAAAGCACAGAGCAGCATCGAGCAGCCGAGGGTCGCCGCCAGTTGCAGCCACGGCAGCGGCAGCAGGTTGAACCAGTAGGCGAGTCCCACCGAACCGGCCTGGGCGGCCAGCACCAGGGTGCGGATGAACGTCAGTCGCCAAAGATTCTGGCGAGTCGGGGAAAGCAGTTGTACGGGGGCGAGCATGAGCTCTCCTGATGAGCGCTCCAGGCGAATCCCGTCGAGTATAACCAAGCAGAGACCTCGGCAGGCAAAAGTGCGGCAAAGCGCCACAGTCCGCGGATCATTACCACCCTCCCGCGTGGGCCCGATCAGTTGTCGATCTGTATAGAAGTTGTAACCGGCTGAACCCGACAATAAACGCTAGAGTCTGATGGTTTCACGCAGGACTGGACCCTTGCCCCTGCGCACCACCCAAGGAGTATTCATGAACACATTGCGCCGCAGCGCCGCCCTTCTCGCCCTCAGTGCCACCACCTTGGCCAGCCTGCCGGCATTGGCCGCCGACGAACTTCACTACAACCAGATTGCCCTGCGCGCCGAAGTCAGCCAGGAAGTGGCCCGCGACCTGATGATCGTGACCCTCTACACCGAAGAGCAGAACACCGACCCGGCCAAACTCGCCGCCGACGTCAGCACCACCATGAACAAGGCGCTGGGCCAGGCCAAACAGGTCAAGGACATCACCCTGCGTCAGGGCAGCCGCCACAGCTACCCGATCTACGACACCAAGGGCCAGAAGATCACCGGTTGGCGTGAACGCGCCGAACTGCGCCTGGAAAGCTCGAACTTCGCCGCGCTGTCCAAGCTCACCGGCGAACTGCTGACCAACCTGAAAATGGGCGGCATGGACTTCGCCATCGCCACCCCGACCCGCAAGGCCAACGAAGATGCGCTGCTCAAGGAAGCCGTCAACGCCTTCAAGGCCCGCGCCCAACTGGCCACCGATGCACTGGGCGGCAAGGGTTACAAAATCGTCAACCTGAACCTCAACAGCAACGGTTATCCACAGCCTTACCTGCGCGCGCCCATGATGATGAAAGCCGTAGGCATGGATGCCGCACCGGTGACCCCGGATGTCGAAGCCGGCACCAGCCAGGTCAGCATGACCGCCGATGGCTCGATTGAAGTGTTGATGCCGTAAGGTCGAAAGAGATCACTGGATCATTCCCATGCTCCCGCGTCACTAGTGTCCGGTAAAAACCGAAGGGGGAGCTTGC
>CAYNGZ010000501.1:0-2659 GCA_964396695.1 uncultured Pseudomonas sp. | reverse complement strand
CGAAGATCAGGTTGTGCTCCGAGTCGGCCGCCACCGAATGCGAGCCGGACGACTGGGGAATGGTTTCGATCAGGACGCTGGTTCCATCGATCACGCCAAGCACGGAGCCTCGGCCGAGTGGAGAGCCGGCTGGTTTGATGGCACCGCTGGAACCGGTGTAGTAACGACCATCGCCCTTGTTGAACCAGACCTCATCCGAGCCAGTGATATTAGCAACCTGAGCATAATTATGGCTGGTCAGATTGATGACCTGAGTGGTGGTGCTACCCGGCAGATTGCCCGGCGTGCAGCCCAGCAACAGATTGTCATGCGGCCCGACGGTGGCGCCGTTCGGTCCACAGGCTGTGAGCGCGATAACCCCGGTGTTGGTTATCGGATTGAATGTGCTTTCAACCGCCCTGGGCGCGAAAGGATTGGTCACCAGCAAACCACCGCTACAAGGTGTGCCAGTGCCCATCGGGAGTTGGCCGTAATTGCAACCTGGCGGGTTATCGGCGATCGTCGGGACTGATGTATAGAAGCGTTGCGTCTTGGGATCCCAGGCAGGTTGCTCAATGCCCAGGCCAAAGCCAGACGGCAAAATTGTGGGGTCTATCGTAATCCTGATGATCACAGAAACTCCGCTCACTGCAGCGTCGCCATTTGCATGGAAAAGCGTCGCAAACGGTGGATCGGCTGCGTTGTTTGCGGCCAGCAGAAACTTGCCATCCGAGGTGAGGTCCATTTCATCAACTCGCAGGTCCGTCTTCGCACCCGTGGCTATCACTTGTTTGGTTTCGCTTCCGGCTGGCGCTTCGAGATCGATCACATGGACTGTGCTGTCGCCATCACCGCCATAGAGCCACCGTCCGTGTGCGACAACTCCGGCTGGACCGGATGCAGCATTATTTACCGTACCGTTGGCCCGCAGCACGATCCCCTGAAATGGCATATCGAGACCGGCTGTCCGCACGAATTTCAGTTTTTCGGTGTCGATGACATCAATGCCCTTGGCAGAGCGATCCGCCAGATAGTATTCATCCCGATTCGGATTGACAAAGCTGATGTCGAACGACTTCAGTGGACCGGGAAGCGGAATGGCCGTCAGGCACTTGGTTTGCGTGTTTACAGGTGCCCCAGGGCCAGTACAGGAAGCCGCAACAGCAATGCGGGCTGTTGCCAGGAGTGCCAGTCCGAAGAACACCCACATGAGCGCCCGAGAAAGATGCATTCGCAAATTCGATTCTGTTGTCATGAATTTCTCCTCTAAGAGGGAATCCCTGAGCTTCATTGAAACCTCCTCGTTTTTTGTTCACATTTCTGATCGAGTAGAAAGTCCGCCGCGTAGACCGGTTGGTCGATACCGACAATTCCAGTGGTCGGGGAGCTGTGGTTGTAGCCGCACATCCAGCTCCCACTTATATTTGTCGTTTCACTTAATAAGAGAACCTCTTCGGGCAAAAGCCAGCCACCAGTGGATGCTCATATCTGTGTCACTCCTGGACCTGCTTGAGAAATCTCAATCCGTGGCCTCTCATCCCGGAGTGTTGTCGCCCCTCATCCGGCTTGTCCTTCCAGTTGAAGGTCACCTGTGACTGACCGAAATATGCGGATCGTAAAGGACCTAAACAGACAGGGGGATTGGAGGCGCCCTCTGGTGGAGTGGATCACCAGCAAAGTTCAAGAGCCATTCAACGAGATACTGATTTAATGCAGAACCCTTGAGTCGTAATGGCTGGATGTATCCGTCACCCGGAAGATAGTTTTGAAGGCGCCGTTGTTGCTTGTCGACCGTGGGTTGCCTCACCCAATTCAGTTCTACCGCTACAAAAGCTAGGTCCAGGCCCGAGTTCGGTGAGAAGCGGCCAGGGAGACTCTTGACGAAACGTCCCTTGCCGTCGTTGAGCCAGACGCCGATGTGCTGACCGAAAAACCGATCGGAGATAATCAAGTCGGTGTCGTCGTCACCATCGATATCAACAGCAGCGATTTTGAGACCTAGCGCATTGTTGTGGACAACGGTGAACGAACTGGAAGAGGCGTCGCTGCTGAGTTGAAATTGAACGCGGTAAAAATAGCCATCCTTGGTAGGGCCAAGGTGCTGGCCTCCCGCGAAGTCGAGCTTACGGTCACCATCCAGATCGCTCAGCACCCAACCCGATTCTGGAAAAGAAAGTCGAAGTGCGTCTGGAGTCCCTGAAGTGGGTAGACTCTCCGCGGCACAGCAGTACGCACCCATCGAGACAAACAGGATCACAAGAAACAAGCAATGGCGACGGCGCCGTCGAGAATGGCAAACCATCATGGTTCTCCAGATGAAACTGTATCGAAGGTAGGCACACCTTATCATTTCAAGGCTATGGGGTCAACAAAGCTACGGAGTTTCACAACATAGATGAAAGCCCGCGATGCTGGCGGTCTCCCTCCCGCCTTCCGGGTGCCTGGAGGCGTCGGCTCGACCGCGAGCAAAGCGGTCAGTCAGCTCGGCCGCAAACGTCGAGCGGCGAGCAGTTTCCCGCAGGCGATGCACCTTTTGGCCTTCAAAGATGGCGGGCCGGTTCTCCGTCAAAGGTCCATACGCGGTGGCCAGCGCGTTAGAGCGTCGAATCGAGGGCGCGAAACACCACGCCCATTCCGCCTTCACCAAGGCTCGACTTCACGAGAAACGGGCCGATGCGTG
>CAYNGZ010000500.1:0-2664 GCA_964396695.1 uncultured Pseudomonas sp. | reverse complement strand
AGCGAAACGGTTTGCGCGCCGCCGTCGATTTCGCGGGTCACGGCCACTTTGTCGCCGCTGACTTCGACTTTCGAGGCGAAGGTGCCCTGACCGTAACCGCTCAGTGCAGCCAGCATCTGGCCAGTCTGGTTGTTGTCGCTGTCGATGGTTTGTTTGCCAAGGATCACCAGCTGAGGCTGCTCCTTGTCGACAACGGCTTTCAACAGTTTGGCAACCGCCAGGGAGGTCAGGTCTTCGGCGGACTCGACGAGGATGGCGCGGTCGGCACCCAGAGCCAGCGCGGTGCGCAGTTGCTCTTGAGCGGTGGACGGGCCGATGGAGACGACGACGATTTCAGTCGCAACACCTTTCTCTTTCAGGCGTACGGCTTCTTCCACTGCGATTTCGCAGAAAGGGTTCATCGACATCTTGACGTTAGCGAGATCGACGCCGGAGTTGTCCGCTTTGACGCGAACCTTGACGTTATAGTCGACCACTCGTTTGACAGCTACAAGAACCTTCATGGATTCCTCGTTACTCTCCGGTGAAAAGAAAGTCGCCTAGGCGAACCTGGTGGTTGATGCTCATCGGGTACAAGGGCACCTCTAAAAACGTCGACGCTGATTCTTTTAACGGCAGACAGATGACCTGCTCACGGGAGTGATGACCGTTCGTCAGCAGTGACTGACGAGTCATTCTTTGTCGTGGCGTGTAAACTTCGCGCCAAACCTGAGCTGCGCGTCACCTTGTACTGCCTTCGCCCTGTCTTTAGAGGTGCTCTTGAAACCAACAGTCGGCCTACGGCGAGCGCAAAACCGCCCGTATCTTGACCGGAACACCTATTCCGGTCAATACGCCAAAATGGTCAGTTTTAAGCCGTGCTTCTTTGATTTCTCTGGCTTCCAGCAATTTCAAACAAACGTTTGTATTGGACGCTGAGAGTGGTGTAGATATAATGCGCCACCCAGAGAGAAAGGTGGTTCATCGATTGTCCTCTTCCAGTGTTGAGCAGGGGTTCATGGATGCGCAACCAAACCTCCAAATAGAAAAAAAACTGTTAAGCTTTGAGTAGGAGATAACCTGTGGAACGCGAATACATGGAATTCGACGTGGTCATCGTCGGTGCCGGCCCCGCTGGTCTTTCCGCCGCCTGCCGATTGAAGCAGAAGGCCGCCGAAGCCGGTAAGGAAATCAGCGTCTGCGTGGTCGAAAAAGGCTCCGAAGTCGGCGCTCACATTCTGTCTGGCGCGGTGTTCGAACCTCGGGCCCTGAACGAATTGTTCCCGGACTGGAAAGAACTCGGCGCGCCGCTGAACACTCCGGTCACTCGCGATGACATCTTCGTTCTGAAGAACGCCGATGGCGCGATCAAGATTCCAGACTTCTTTGTGCCCAAGACCATGCACAACGAAGGCAACTACATCATCTCCCTGGGCAACCTGTGCCGCTGGCTGGCCCAGCAGGCTGAAAACCTGGGCGTAGAAATCTACCCGGGCTTCGCCGCTCAGGAAGCGCTGTTCGACGAAAACGGCGTGGTTCGCGGGATCATCACCGGCGACCTGGGCGTTGACCGTGAAGGCAATCCGAAAGAAGGCCTGTACACCCCTGGCATGGAACTGCGTGGCAAGTACACGCTGTTCGCCGAAGGTTGCCGTGGCCACATCGGCAAGCAACTGATCAAGCGCTTCAACCTCGACACCGATGCCGACGCCCAGCACTACGGCATCGGCCTGAAAGAAATCTGGGAAATCGATCCGGCCAAGCATCAGCCAGGCCTGGTAGTGCACACCGCCGGTTGGCCGCTGGACATCATGGGCACCGAAAACACCGGTGGCTCGTTCCTCTATCACCTGGAAAACAACCAGGTGGTGGTCGGTCTGATTGTTGACCTGTCCTACAGCAACACTTACCTGTCGCCGTTCGACGAGTTCCAGCGCCTCAAGCATCACCCGGTGCTCAAGCAGTACCTGGAAGGCGGCAAGCGCGTCAGTTACGGCGCTCGCGCCATCTGCAAAGGTGGCCTGAACTCGCTGCCGAAGATGGTTTTCAAGGGCGGCGCGCTGATCGGTTGCGACCTCGGCACCCTGAACTTCGCCAAGATCAAAGGCAGCCACACCGCCATGAAGTCCGGCATGCTTGCCGCTGACGCTGTGGCCGACGCCCTGTTCGCAGGCTCCGAAGGCGCTGATGAACTGAACAGCTATGTTGAATCGTTCAAATCCAGCTGGCTCTACGAAGAGCTGTTCGCCAGCCGCAACTTCGGCCCGGCGATCCACAAGTACGGCGCTATCGTCGGTGGTGGTTTCAACTGGCTCGATCAGAACATCTTCGGCGGCAAACTGCCATTCACCTTGCACGACACCAAACCGGACTACGCGTGCCTCAAGCTGGCTGCCGACAGCAAGAAGATCGACTACCCGAAACCGGACGGCAAACTCAGCTTCGACAAACTCAGCTCGGTGTTCATCTCGGGTACCAACCATGAAGAAGAGCAACCCTGCCACCTGAAGCTGGCCGATGCGAGCATCCCGATCAGCAAGAACCTGCCGCTCTACGATGAGCCCGCTCAGCGTTACTGCCCGGCCGGCGTGTATGAAGTGATCACCAAGGAAGATGGCGAGAAGCGCTTCCAGATCAACGCCCAGAACTGCGTGCACTGCAAGACCTGCGACATCAAGGACCCGA
>CAYNGZ010000499.1:0-2669 GCA_964396695.1 uncultured Pseudomonas sp. | reverse complement strand
ATGCCAGGTGGTGTGGCAGGGGAGCGGCCTATGAAGGCCGCCCCCTATGCCGATGCCTGCGATTTATGTTTTTGCGGTTCAGCCCTGCATTTCCAGTACCGTCGGACTCGCCATCCGCCCGGTCGGGCCATTCATCACGTCTTCCAGCAAGTTGCGCAGCAACTCCAGCGTCGCTTGCTGGCGTTGCACATCGCGACAGACCAATCCTACTTTCAGGGGGATCCGCGGCTCACTCAAGGGCTTCCACAAAAGTGCCTTGTTTCCGTGTTCCTGCTGCGACCGACCGGGTAGGACTGTGGCCAGTCTGGTGTGGGGCAAACTGTCGAGGATCCCCGCCATGTTGTTCAGTTCCGCCTGTACTTGCGGGCGGCGTCCGAGGTTGGCCAATTGTCCCTGCCAGATCTGCCGGACCTGAAATTCTTCCCCCAGCAACAGCATCGGTAACTCCGCTGCCTGGCTCATGGAGACTTTCTTGAATTCGCGCAATGGGTGATCGGCGGGGACAACCAGGGTCAGTTCGTCTTCATACAGCAGCACGCCGTGCAGTCCGGGTTGACGTGGCGGTAGGTAGCTGATGCCGATATCGAGTGAGCCATTGAGCAATCGACGTTCGATTTCCAGTCCTGTGAGCTCGTAGATCTGTACCACCAG
Source organism: uncultured Pseudomonas sp. (assembly GCA_964396695.1). GTDB lineage: Bacteria > Pseudomonadota > Gammaproteobacteria > Pseudomonadales > Pseudomonadaceae > Aquipseudomonas. Next base: position 2,018 of record CAYNGZ010000499.1, on the reverse strand, counting down.
GTGCGGCTGCGCGGTGCGCACACGCTCCAGCATCTTCGGCACCAGGCTGGTGTGAACGGTCTGTAGCACACCGATGGCCAAGGTGCGCAGTGCCTGGCCCTTGAAGTTACCCAAGGCCTCGCGTGCCCGCTGCATACCGTCGAGCAACGGCAGGGCGTGGTTGTACAAGGTATGCGCAGCCAGGGTGGGCAGCAGGCGTTTGCTGCTGCGTTCGAACAGGCTTACATCGAGGTTTTGCTCCAGTTGGCGGATCTGTTGCGACAGCGCCGGCTGGGAGATCGACAGGCGTTCGGCGGCACGTCCGACATGGCCTTCTTCATACACCGCGACGAAATAACGCAGCTGCTTAAAATCCATAAGTGATTCTTATCGAAAAAGCTGGAAAATCGAAATGGCTCAGCGCCCGAGAGACGCCTAGTCTAACCGCATTCACAAGGCTTACAGGGCCAGAAAGCGCGATGAATACCGTTTATGTTGATGGTGTTTACATAGGCAAGGCAAAAAACCTCGGGCAGGGTTTGATCAGCGATACCGACAAACAGCGGATTGATACTGTACTCAAACGCCTGCGCACCGGGCGTGTCGAGGATTGGTCTTCGCGTCTGCTGGGCTCGCCGCTTGAGGGAATGCGCGCATGAACCTGTTCAACCTGCGTCGCCATCAGCCGAGCCTGGATGACCTGATGGCGGAGCATTTTCAGCCTTCAAGGCATGACACGCTTTCCAGTGAGTGCCTGATGCCGAGTGTCGAGCGACCCCGGCAGATTTTCGTTCGCGGCCAGGGTTCCTGGCTCTGGGACAGTGACGACCGAGCGTATCTGGATTTTACCCAAGGTGGCGCGGCCAACAGCCTCGGCCACAGTCCGTCGGTGTTGACCAAAGCCATCGCCGCTCAGGCACAAACGCTGATCAATCCAGGTTCCGGCTTGCTTAACCGTGGCCAGCTCAACCTGGCAGAGCGGCTATGTGTCAGTACCGGCAGCGACCAGGCGTACGTGCTCAACAGCGGCAGTGAAGCCTGCGAAGCGGCGATCAAATTAGCGCGCAAATGGGGGCAACTGCACCGCGGCGGCGCTTCGCGAATCATCACTGCCAGCGGTAGCTGTCATGGTCACGGCTTTGCGGCGATGTCAGCCTCGGACTGTCAGAGCAATCGCTTTGAGCCGCAGCTTCCGGGGTTCAGTCACGTTCAGTTCAATGATTTGCCAGCGTTACACGCGGCGGTGGATGCACAGACCGTCGCTATCATGCTCGAGCCGATCCAATGCGCTGCCGGGGTCGTTCCGGCGACCGGGCATTACCTCAAAGGTGTCGAACGCCTGTGCCGTGAGTTGGGGATCTTGCTGATTCTCGATGAAGTGCAAACCGGGATGGGGCGTTGCGGCAGTCTGCTCGCCGAACAGCTTTACGGTGTGCGTGCCGACATTGTCGCTCTGGGCAAAGGGTTGGGCGGCGGGGTGCCTGTGGCGGCGTTGCTGGCGCGCGGCAACGCCTGCTGTTTTGAGCCGGGCGAGCTGGATGGCACCCATCATGGCAACGCGCTGATGGCCTCGGCGGGGCTGGCGGTTCTGGACTGCGTGCAGACTCATGGTTTCCTTGATCAGGTTCAAGAAAGCGCTCAACACCTGCGCGAAGGTTTGAGACGACTGGCCAACCGTTATGGACATGGTGAGTTGCGCGGCCAAGGGCTGCTCTGGGGGCTGACCCTGAGTGACGATTCGGCTGACGCCGTGGTGAAAGCGGCGCTGTACGAAGGCTTACTGTTGAGCGCCCCGAAACCCGATTGCTTACGGTTGACGCCGGCGCTGACCGTCAGCAAGGCCAATATCGACGAAATGCTCCTGCGCCTGGCCCGAGCCTTCTCTCGGGTACGCACGGCCCAACTCCAGTGCCGCAAAGGCATCGCGGTCTGAACAGACCGCCACTTCTCTCATTCCCGAACCGTCTCGCGGTATAACGCATCGCCCCATGCCCGCTCCTTTTGGCATGGGGCGTTTTTTGTCTCACGCGTTCTTCTGA
>CAYNGZ010000498.1:0-2670 GCA_964396695.1 uncultured Pseudomonas sp. | reverse complement strand
ACCAGCGCAGAGTTGGGGGGAAACAGCAACGCCTTGTCACCGGTCAGGGCCAGGCCACCGTCCGGTTGTGAGGAGGCCATCAGGATCTTCAGCGCCTTATCCAGTTCTTCGGTGTCAGGCTGGTGAATAACCGGGCGAGCGGTGCGCAGCAGCCAGGTCAGTGACACCACCACCAGCAGGACCGCTGCGCCGAGCAGCGAGCGCAGGCCGCGTGGGGCATCGGAATCCAGGGTGAACTGCCACCACAGTTGATGGCTGTACGGCACATCCTGATAGGCGAACAGCAGGAGCCAGATCGAGGCGCCCAGCACGCACAGGCTGGCCACCAGGTACAGCGGCGAGAATGGCACTTCGGTCAAGAGGCTTGGGCGGTAGAAGGAGCGACGGAAGATCGCCAGCAGACTGGCGGTCAGGCTCATCAGGCAGGCTTCTTCCCAGTCGAACCCTTTGAGCAGCGAGAGCACAGCACCGATCATCAGCAGAATGGTGGTCAGCATCCACGCGGCCGAGAGGCGACGGCGCAAGCCTTGAGCCAGCAGCAGGCAGAGCACGCCGATCAGGCTGGCACCGAAGTGCGAGGCATCGACCAGGCGATGGGGGATCAGGAACCCGATGTGTTCCAGACGGGTGTCGATTTCCGGTGTTGCACCGGAGAACAGCAACACCACGCCAGACAGGAACACCAGGATCGCCAGTACCGGCGCGGCCATGCCCGAGGCGGCGCGCAGCGATTGGCGGGTGTTGAACAGGCGTTGCGCTTCATTGATCAGCAGCAGGACGCAAGCGACCAATAGCGGCAGAACCACATAGATCAGGCGATACAGCAACAGGGCGGCGGCCAGTGGCGCAGCGCCGAGTTTGTCGGCGAACGCCGCCAGCAGGATCGCTTCGAATACCCCGACGCCGCCCGGTACGTGGCTGAGTACGCCAGCGGCCAGGGCCAGCAGATAGACCAGCAGGAAGGCGCCGAAGGGTGGCGCTTCCGGCAGCAGCAGATACAGCACGGTCGCGGCGGCTGCCACGTCCAGTGCGGTAATCACCAATTGCAGGAACGTCAGGCGACGACCCGGCAAGCGTAGTGTGCGTCGACCGACGCGAACCAGCAGATTATCCGGGTACGGTTGTTCCGGCAGGCGGCGACGGTAAATGCCGGTGGCCAATACCGAACACAGCAGAAGCACGCCCATCGCTATCGCGCCCAGCAATGTCGGTGAAACATGCAGCGCGGTGGAGGCGGCAGGCAGGTTGCTGAGTGTCGCCAGGGCTGCGAGTGGTGGCAAGGCGCAGCCCAGTGACAAGCTGGCGAACAGCGTCATGTGGGCGACTTCCGACGCCCCAAGACCGTGACGTGCGTACAGGCGGTAACGCACCGAGCCACCGGATAGCAGCGAAAGGCCAATGGCGTTGCCGATTGCAAACGCGGTGAAGCCACCCAGGATCATGGTACGCGGCGGCAGGTTCACGCCGGCGTAGCGGGTGGCCGACCATTCATAGCCGAGCAGAACGATGAAGCCGACGACCGTTGCACTGAGTGCGCCAAGCAGCGCCGGTTTGGGAACTTCCAGGATGGAGTCGTGCAGGGCGTAGAGATCGAGTTCGCTTAATAGATGGCGACAGGCAATCAGCGCGATGGCGAACAATAGCAGCGTCACCGCCAGGCCGATGGGCTGACGGTACTTGCTGACCAGATCCAGCCAATGCAGGCGAGTGGCGGTAATCGGTTGTGTCGCTGTGACGGTGTCTTGTGGATCAGACGAGTTGGCGCGCATCAATCACCTCTTGGATTGTGCGCGACAGGATGGGGGTATCCAGCCAAGTTACCAATCCCTGTAGAAAAAAATAATCACGAATATTAACGCGTATCACCGAGCATCGGGGATTACGCACACTCAACCATAGAGAGGCTTGCTTGCGACTCAGCATAGCCTGATCTGGTGGACCCTGAAGAGCGTCAAAGGTTCGTAGCACCTGCCAGATCACTGTTGCGAAAGGACTTTTCTACAGATACAAAAAAGGCCGCTCTTTCGAGCAGCCTTTTTTGATGTTTGGTTGCGGGAGCCGGATTTGAACCGACGACCTTCGGGTTATGAGCCCGACGAGCTACCAGACTGCTCCATCCCGCGTCTGTGTGGCGGCATTCTACAGGCGATCGCCTGAGTGTCAACCGTTAATAGTCCGCCTGGTCAAATTAACGTTAATTGGCGTCGAGCGGTCGCTGCGTTCAGGTTAAGTATAAGAAGCGCAAAGGGTTTTTTCTCGGCTCAGGCGACGAGAGGGGAGGATGAGAGGCGAAAACATACGCGCACAAAAAAGGCCACTCTTTCGAGTAGCCTTTTTTGATGTTTGGTTGCGGGAGCCGGATTTGAACCGACGACCTTCGGGTTATGAGCCCGACGAGCTACCAGGCTGCTCCATCCCGCGTCTGTGTGGCGGCATTCTACAGAGGATCGCTGGGCTGTCAACCGCTAACTCAGAAAAAACTGTTCATGTTCAATCGCTTAGCGTGTCAGGCAAAAGCTCGAATAGGGCTTGAGGGCTTGCTGCACAAGGCTTTCAGCTCTATTGGTGGATTTGTTTCGATTGAGAAAATAAATCCAGTGAAGGCATTTCCTACCGCTAGTGTGCTGTTCTCGAATTAACATTTCTCCGATCTTGGCTACACTTCCAGTG
>CAYNGZ010000497.1:0-2678 GCA_964396695.1 uncultured Pseudomonas sp. | reverse complement strand
CCACGGCTGATGATGCCTACTCGCGAAAGATCCATCGGTACGACCGGTTGCGGCAGCGCTGGCGGCGGCAGCGTGCAAGATAGCGCCGTGGAATGGGATGCCGGGCAGACAGTATAGGGAACATCCAGTGGGTCACAGTAAGCCGCCTGGTAATAGCTTGGCTTTCCGCTGCTGCTCGTCAGCGTATTCGGTGTGATCACATCTACCACGCCGTTCTTGTCCTGATCGATCCCGCCCTTTCGCATATAGGCCAGGGCTTGATCAAGACCCGCGCTGGCCGCTGCAAACGCCTGTTTCGTCCGTATTTCATTGGCCGAGAGGCGTTGCTCCATGATGGCCGCCCGGTTGATATAGAGCCCGATCAATCCCACCGCCATCAGCAGAATGACGGTCATGACAAGCGTTGCGGCCCCCCGCTGTATCGTGGCCGTTTGACGCGATGGGAATGGGCGGGACGCCTGGGCAGCTAACTTCATGGAGTGATTACACGGTTGTTACGCACGAGCACCGTTCCATTCAAAGTTCGAACCACGGTCGAATCAGTCTTGCTTTGAGCCGTCAGGCTAATATTGATTCGCCGAGTTTCGACAAAGGTGTTGGTGGCAGCCGGATAGGTTACCGGCGCGCCAGGCACGGTCGGATTGCACGCCGGTACGGTTCCACCGGTTGTTGTCCAGGCAGTGAAAGTCGTGGTGTCAGTCGGGTCGTAAGTCGTCGGAAGGTATGAAATACATTTGGAGCCGATGGTGTCGAACGTCAGAGCCGTTACCGTGATGGCTCTCTGATCCGTCAGGCTCTCCCAAATGGCATCTGTCCCGCACTGCGCACTGGTACTGGTACTGGCCAAATTGGCCGTCGGCAGGAGCGTTTGTAACGCGCCTCCTGAAAGCCGGAATCCAAAAAAATCCATAAAAGCAGCGTTGCTGTCCACGACCCCGGGCGAGCCACCTGCGAACGTGGCATCGTAGCTGTACAGAATGCAGTTGCTGCTGCTCGATATTTCGAGATTAGTGGCGGCCGCAGTGAAAGGATTGGCTCCTTTTGTGGCGTTTTCCCAATATCCAGCCCGTCGGATCTCGCTGATCATGATGTCCATCACCGCACGCATATCCTGGTTCAACTGAGTTGCCCTTGTGGTGACTTGACTGCCTCGGGAAAAATTCAAGTAGACCGTCGACAATCCCCAAAGCACTATCAGCGAGACCACCATGCCCACCATCAATTCGATGAGGCTGTATCCCGACTGTCGGGATGAATTTGGACTTAGCATGTTGCGTACCCACCGACCGCCCCGCCTGGAGAGCACATTGAAATTCGTCCTAGTCGTCCGATGTTCAAGCTGAGCTGCTTGCCCAGGGGAGATTGCAAGGTAATGGATTGATCGGTACCGCCGGTCGCAAGCCCGCGCAAATCAAATGTGATGACGATCTGGGCCGCCGGCGAAATCATCGTGCAGCCGGTGCATTCGGTAGCCGACACGGTGTGCGATACGCTGTTTCCTGACTCATTGATGACACAGGTGGCTCCGCTGCATGCCGCGGGGCCATTCGCGATGCCGGCATACCAGGGCGACGATGGGGCCACCGTCAGGGATACGGTTTTCAGGCCGGAGGCACCGGACGACGACTGTTTGATTGCCTCCGAACGCGCAAGTTGTGCCAGGTTCGAAATCGCCCGCACCTGGCCGATCAGGCGTTGACTGTCCAGATAACTGCTGAGGTTGGGGAATGCGGCAGCGGCAAGAATGCAGAGCACGGCAATGGTGACCCCCAGCTCGGTCAATGTGAAACCACCGGAATGCCTTCTCATGATCACCTGCCCCAGCACGCAGCCGGCGAATAGGTCACCGTGGTTCCGCTAACGGCATACACGATGGCGGTGCAGCCCGTATCCGCCAGTTGGGATGCCGACGCGGCGTTTGCCGTCAGGGTGTAGGTGCTTGCGGTCACCGAAGTGGGTGTTGCGAGGGTGTAGTTCCCCTGATCGCTGGAGCAAGAGCCTGAAGTCGGGCAAGGCGGGGACAGATCCGTGGTTGCACTCGAGTAAGTCGGATTGTTCAGGCGATATTTTTCCTGCGCGATGCTCGCCGCCTGGAGCAAGGCCTGGGCATCGGCGCGCTTTCCCTTCCTCACATAACTCTGATAGGCCGGGATCGCCACGGCTGCCAGGATGGCCAGGATCGCGATCACGATTGCCAGTTCGATGAGAGTGAAACCGCTGTTTCGGTTAAAACGCCTCTGCATTTTTTTACTCAATGGTTTCATTGTGATGGCGCCAAGGACTGACTGATTGACTCAGCTGGACAGCCATCGTCGATTGGCTTGTACCGATTGCCATGCGTTTGCATCAGCAACAAGTCGGAAATGAAGCCGTTGATCAAATTTGCGGAAGCGGGAGGCCGCGGGAGAATGCGCGTGTCTTGTCGCCAGCCCTCCTGCAACGATCTGTTTGCCTTGTCCGGCGGCTGCGCTAACGGCCTGTACGGCCTTTGAAGGGGCATGACGACACGCATCGGGGCCGCACTGCCCTTGCGGATCGGTCACGCCGAGAATGAGGCTACGAGCCGCGAAGCGATTGCTGCGGATAGCGTGCTGCGCGCTGCGCGCGCGCGTACACCGGCATGGCATGCCGGCAGACCGACCTTCCCCATTGACCCGAAACGACAGCCTGACAAGCTT
>CAYNGZ010000496.1:0-2708 GCA_964396695.1 uncultured Pseudomonas sp. | reverse complement strand
AAGGCCTGGGTTTTGCGGCGGGGGGGCGGCGTCCCAGATCGAGATCGATGGCGGAACGATGTTCGGCCACAGGCTGAGGCCCAGACCGCTGTAACCGAGGAAGATCAGCACCAGGGTCAACAGGAACGGCGTGTAGTGAGCGTTACGGGCCACAGCGCGCAGTAAACCGTACATCGTCACCAGCACCAGGACTGGCACTGGCAGGAACCAGAACAGGTTCGGCAGGGTGAACCAGCGCGCAGCAATCTCGGCATGCGCCAGCGGGGTCCAGATGCTGACGATACCGGTCACCGCCAGCACCACGAAAGCCAGCGGACGGGCCAGGTCGTGCATTTGCTGTTGCAACTTGCCTTCGGTTTTCATGATCAGCCAGGTACAGCCGAGCAGTGCATAAGCCACCACCAGCGCCACGCCACAGAACAGCGAGAACGGTGTCAGCCAGTCCAGCGTGCCACCGGCGAACTGCCGATTGACCACCGGAATGCCATCGATAAACGCCCCCAGCGCCACGCCCTGAAAGAATGTCGCTGTTAGCGAACCGCCGATGAAGCACTTGTCCCAGATGTGTCGCTTGTCGTCCTTGGCCTTGAAGCGGAACTCGAACGCCACACCGCGAAAGATCAAGCCGACCAGCATCAGGATCAGCGGCAAGTACAACGCCGACAGCACCACCGAATAGGCCAGCGGGAAGGCGCCGAACAGCGCCGCGCCGCCCAGCACCAGCCAGGTTTCGTTGCCGTCCCAGACCGGGGCGACGGTGTTCATCATCACGTCGCGGTCACGGTGGCCCTTGATGAAGGGAAAGAGAATGCCGATCCCCAGGTCAAAACCATCCATGACCACGTACATCATGATCCCGAAGATGATGATCACGGCCCAGATCAGCGGAAGATCAATACCCATGACTCAATTCCCCTTGTTCAGGCTGACGTCAGCGTCATCATCGGCAGCGGAAAGCGGACGCGCCGGTGTGCGTTGCTGGCCAGGACCACCGTGGCTCGTTTCCGCGCCTTCGTTGATTTTCGGCCCTTTGCGCACCAGGCGCATCATGTAGCCCAGACCGACGCCGAACAGCGAGAAATACACCACGACAAACAGCGCCAGCGTAATGCTCATCTGCAGGAAACTGTGCGCGGATGAACCATCGGCCGTGCGCATCAGCCCGTACACCACCCACGGCTGACGACCGATTTCAGTGGTGAACCAACCGGCGAGAATCGCGATCAGGCCCGACGGCCCCATCCACAAGGCCAGATACAGGAACGCACGGTTCGAATACAACGTGTCGCGCTTGCGCAGCCACAAGCTCCACAGGCCGGTGAAGATCATCAGGAAACCCAGCCCGACCATGATCCGGAACGACCAGAACACAATGGTCGAATTCGGCCGGTCTTCAGGCGGGAACTCCTTGAGTGCCGGAACCTGCTTGTCCAGGGTATGGGTCAGGATCAGGCTGCCCAGGTACGGAATTTCGACGGCAAATTGGGTCTTCTCGGCTTTCATGTCCGGCCAGCCGAACAGGATCAGCGGGGTCGGCTCATTACCGACGTTTTCCCAGTGACCTTCGATCGCAGCGATTTTGGCCGGCTGATGCTTGAGCGTGTTAAGGCCGTGGAAGTCACCGATCACCGCCTGAATCGGCGCGACGATCAAGGCCATCCACATGGCCATCGACAGCATGGTGCGGATCGCCGGATTATCGCGGCCCCGCAACAGGTGCCAGGCGGCCGACGAGCCGACAAAGAAGGCCGTGGCCACGAAGGCAGCCGTGGCCATGTGCATCAGGCGATACGGGAACGACGGGTTGAAAATCACCGCCAGCCAGTCCACCGGAATCACCTGGCCGTTCACGATTTCGTAGCCCTGTGGGGTTTGCATCCAGCTGTTGGAGGCCAGAATCCAGAACGTCGAGATCAGCGTGCCGATAGCCACCATGACCGTGGCGAAGAAGTGCAGCTTGCGCCCGACCTTGTTCCAGCCAAACAGCATGACGCCAAGGAAACCGGCTTCGAGGAAGAACGCCGTGAGCACTTCATAGGTCAGCAGCGGCCCGGTGACGGAACCGGCAAAGTCCGAGAAGCGGCTCCAGTTGGTGCCGAACTGATAGGCCATGACCAGCCCGGAGACCACACCCATGCCGAAGTTGACGGCAAAGATCTTCGACCAGAAGTGGTACAGATCCCGGTAAGTGTCATTGTGGGTCTTGAGCCACAAGCCCTCGAGCACCGCCAGGTAACTCGCCAGACCGATGGTGATCGCCGGGAACAGGATGTGGAATGAGATGGTGAACGCGAACTGAATTCGGGCGAGATCAAGTGCCTCCAAACCGAACATAAGTCTTCCTCTGTCAGGTAATACGGCTGCGGGCTGGAAGCCTGCACCCACCGCCCCCACGGGTATGGCGTGTGGTGAACTCGAGTTCGTTGTTTTTTTGCAACCATCGCAACGCAGGGAGTCTGGCCAATTGGCCGTCAGAGCAAATCCACCAAAGGTTTTGATCTGGATCAAGCAACGATGAAAGAGTAGTCCCATTTTCAGCGCCCGACTGTGTGGTCTTTTGCCGCGTGACAGGTTGCCTCAGCCCCCACTCCCCCGTAGGAGCTGGCGAAGCCTGCGATCTTTTCAATCAGGTTATTGGTAGCTGCAGACAAGCGAAGATCAAAAGATCGCAGCCTGCGGCAGCTCTTATGGAACAAAAAATAACTTAT
>CAYNGZ010000495.1:0-2725 GCA_964396695.1 uncultured Pseudomonas sp. | reverse complement strand
TCCTCCGACGGTCTGGCTGGTGCGGTTGCCGACGCCATCGAGCGTGTAGCTCTTGTTGTAGGCATTGGCTCCTGTCCTGACTTCCTGGGTCAGCCTGCCGCCCCAATCGTAGGTGTAGGTGACCGTATCGCCGTTGGCCTCCGTGACCACATGCCTTCGTTCGTCCGTGTCCAGCGTGTAGCTGAACGAAGACAGCACCGTGTTGCTGGAGTTCTTGTTGGTGACGCTGGTCAACTGGCTGGCGTTGTCGTAGGCATTGGTGACCGTCGTCCCGTTCTGGTTGGTCAGCCCCGTCAGATTGCCGTTGGCATACGCGCAGACGGGGGTCCGCACACCGTCGACTTCAAAGCCGTCCAGCGTTGCAGTCGGCAGGCGGCCGTAGCCGATCTCCAACACATAAATCCTGATGTTCGGCCCTGCGTGATCGCACTGCGTCTTCTCCTGCCCTTGCGCAATATTTTCAATCCCGCAGGAAGTTGACTGAACCTTGAGGACCCTGACTTCACTCAACGGCGGTGCGGACGCCGCCATTGCGGTTTGCGCACCGCCCCACAAGGTGCCAGACAGGCCAAACGCCAGAATCATGCTGCTCTTTATAGAAGACATATCCACCCCCAAAACCAGCGCGCAGTATGGCCCACTTCGGTTTACGGCAAAACATTGCCGACGATCGCAGCCATTAGGCAGCCACAGCCGCACGCTGCTGGTATGATGCGCGGCTTTTTCCGACCGACAGAAAATACTCAGGCGCCTTCAGCGGCCTGTGCTTTGCTGTTCAAGTCGATACATTCACGGCGCCGGGCGCGCCACGGGGAGCAGACATGCTGGAAAGGCTGTTTCAACTCAAGGCACACAACACCAATGTGCGTACCGAGATTCTTGCCGGTGTCACGACCTTTTTGGCCATGGCCTACATTCTGTTCGTCAACCCGAGCATCCTCGGCGAGACCGGCATGGACAAGGGCGCGGTGTTTGTCGCGACTTGCCTGGCAGCGGCCATTGGTTCGACGGTAATGGGCCTGATCGCCAACTACCCGATCGCACTGGCGCCAGGCATGGGTCTGAACGCCTTCTTCACCTATACCGTGGTCCTGCACATGGGCCACACCTGGCAAGTGGCGCTGGGCGCGGTGTTCATCTCGGCGGTCATGTTTTTCCTGTTGTCGATCTTTCGCATCCGCGAATGGATCATCAACAGCATCCCGCTGGCGTTGCGCTCGGCGATTGCCGCCGGTATCGGTCTGTTCCTGGCGCTGATCGCCCTGCACAATGCCGGTATCGTGGTCAGCAACCCGGCGACCATGGTTGGCCTCGGCGACCTGAAACAACCGGCACCGATCCTCGCGACCCTGGGCTTTGCCCTGATCGTCGCCCTGGAAGCCCTGAAGGTGCGCGGTGCGGTGCTGATCGGCATTCTGGCCGTGACCATCGTTTCCATCGCCTTGGGCTTCACACCGTTCGGCGGCGTGATGGCGATGCCACCTTCGCTGGCGCCGACCTTCCTGCAACTGGACATCAAGGGTGCGCTGGATATCGGTCTGGTCAGTGTGATTTTCGCTTTCCTGTTCGTCGACCTGTTCGACAACTCCGGCACCCTGATCGGCGTCGCCAAGCGCGCCGGCCTGATGGGCAAGGACGGCCACATGCCGAAAATGGGTCGTGCACTGATCGCCGACAGTACCGCGGCCATGGCCGGTTCCCTGCTGGGCACCTCGACCACCACCAGTTACATCGAGTCGGCAGCGGGCGTCAGCGCCGGCGGCCGTACCGGTCTGACGGCGATAGTCGTGGCGATCCTGTTCCTGCTGGCGCTGTTCTTCGCACCGCTGGCCGGCAGCGTACCGGCGTTCGCCACCGCTCCCGCCTTGCTGTTCGTCGCCGTATTGATGACCTCGGGCCTGGCGGAAATAGACTGGGACGACATTACGGTTGCCGCGCCTGTGGTGGTGACCGCCCTGGCCATGCCGTTCACTTACTCCATCGCCAACGGTATCGCGTTCGGTTTCATTTCCTGGACCGCGATCAAGTTGCTGTCCGGTCGCGGCCGTGAACTGAACCCGGCGCTGGTGACTCTGTCGATTCTGTTCGTGATCAAGTTGGGTTGGTTCAACGCATGACTTTCGATTCCCAGGCTTACGCCGTTCAGCTCGAAGAAAAGGCCACGCGCTTGCGTGACCTGCTGGCACCGTTCGATGCACCGGAGCCTGCGGTGTTCGACTCGCCGCTTGTAAACTTTCGCCTGCGCGCTGAATTCCGCCTGTGGCGCGAGGCCGGCGAGCGTCACTACGCAATGTTTTCCCAGGAAGACAAACGCACGCCGATTCTGATCGAGGAATTCCCGATCGCAAGCCTGCGCATCAACCAGTTGATGCCGCAACTCAAAGCCGCCTGGCAAGCCAGCGCCGCCCTGAGCCACAAGCTGTTTCAGGTAGAGTTCCTGACCACCCTGGCCGGCGATGCGATGATCACCTTGTGCTATCACCGCCCGCTGGACGAGCACTGGCACACGGCGGCGTCGAAACTGGCCGCGGACCTGAATGTCAGCGTGATTGGTCGTTCCAAGGGCAAGCGCGAAGTGATCGGCCATGATTATGTGGTCGAGAAACTTGAAGTCGGTGGTCGCACCTTCAGCTATCGCCAACCGGAAGGCGCGTTCACCCAGCCGAACGGCACGGTGAACCAGAAGATGCTCAACTGGGCATACGACGCCTTGGGTGATCGTTCC
>CAYNGZ010000494.1:0-2752 GCA_964396695.1 uncultured Pseudomonas sp. | reverse complement strand
CCAGGCAAATAAGTGGCGGGTCGGCCTTAGCCTGTGCCAGTTCCAAACGGCGAAAATGAGCCAGCGAACAGGGTCCCGAACCAAAATCATCCAGCGCCACCCGCACACCGAGGTGACGCAACAGACGCAGCTGTTTGCGCGACTCATCAACATTTTGTATCAAGGCGTCTTCCGTGATTTCAACTTCCAGCTGACACGGCTGCAACGCATGACGCTCCAGCACCTGACGCAATTCGGTGGCCAGGTTCGGCATGCCGAACTGGGTGCTGCTCAGGCTGACACCGAGTACCAGATCCTCGGCAAACAGGTTTTCCCAGGCCTTTCGCTGCCCGGCACCGCGATGATAAATCCAGCTGCCGAGACGGCTGATCAACCGCGCCTCTTCCAGCAACGGCAAAAACAACCCCGGCGGCACATCCCCGACGCTCGGATGCTGCCAACGCAGCAAGGCTTCAAACCCGCGTACGCGACCGTCGGCAATCGCCACCTGCGGTTGATACACCAGGTTGAAATCCTTGTTTTCAATGGCGGTGCGCACGCTTTCTTCAAGCATCAACCGCGAGCGTGCGCGACCGTTCATTTCGTGATCGTAGAAGCGATACTGCTGACGTCCAGCGCGCTTGGCTTCGTACATGGCAATGTCGGACGCGCGTAACAAACCGTCGAGGTTGGCGCCACAATCCGGATACGTCGCGATACCGATGCTCGCCCCCAGCGCCACATCCAGCCCTTCAATTTGCTGACAGATCGATATTCGCTCGATGAGCTTCTCGGCAATCTTTGCCGCTTGCTCGGGAAACTCCAGATCGAGCAACGCCGTGAACTCATCCCCGCCCATGCGCGCCAGAATGTCGAACGGCCGCAGGCAGGCCTTCAACTGCTCGGACACCCAACGCAACACCCGGTCGCCGGCATCGTGGCCCAGCGAATCGTTGACCCGCTTGAAACCGTCCAGGTCCAGGTACAACAAGACCCACGCACTGTCGGAACGCTCCCCCCGCAACAGCAGGTTTTCCACGGTCTGGTAGAAGCCGCGGCGGTTGAGCAACCCGGTCAGCGGGTCCGTGACGGCCTGGAACTCCAACTGCTGATGCAGATGGCGCACCACCGACATGTCGAGCACGGTCACCACCATGGCCTTCTGTTCGGACGGCAATGGCGCACAAGACAGCGCCACTGGCACTTGCTGACCGGGCGCGGTGCGCAGGATTGCATCGTGTACCCGCCAGGTCTCGCCCCGGCGATAACCGGCATAAATCTCAGAATCGGCCCACACCGGGACATGCGGCTTTTGCAGGAAGTCCACGAACTCCGCACCTTGCAATTGGGTGACGGTCGCATTGAGCAGACGGGACATGGCCGGGTTGGCGAAGCGGATCAACCCGTTCTCGCCCACCACCAGAATCCCTTCGGCGGCGTTATCCAGCACCGACGCATTGAAGGCACGCGCGGATTCCAGATCCTGACTCAACCGCTGCAAGGCCCGGCGGTTACGCTGGTGCTCAAGCAGCGCCTGGACTTTGGGCTTGAGGATTTGTGGGTCAAAGGGTTTGAACAGGTAATCCACCGCACCACTGGCATAGCCCTTGATCACCGCATCCTGGGACTGTTCGTTGGCGGTCAGGAAAATGATCGGGGTCAAACGCGTCCGCTGGCTGCCGCGCATCAAGCGCGCCACTTCAAAACCGTCCATCCCTGGCATCTGCACATCCAGCAGCACCAGGTCGATCTCATGTTCGAGCAACAGACTCAAGGCCTCAAAGCCGGAGGCCGCGGTCATCACCTGCCAGTCCTGGCGCTGTAACAACGCTCGCATACTGATCAGGTTTTCTGGGTAATCATCCACGATTAGAAGAACTGAGCTGCCTTCACCTGGCTTGGGTTGCGCGCATTCCATGCTGCTTCTCTTGTAGTGACGTCAGGCCGGTACCGTCGGAAAAAACCGGACACATTCTGAGAGATCACTCTAGACCGGGATCTGCAAAAGCAGTAGGCATCATCGCGCCATCACCGAACCAAAGCCTCGGACTCCGACTAGCGGTCAGTTTTGCAGGCCACGTAACCCAGTAAAAGCGGCAATTCGACAGAGGGTTGACGTCAATCAATCGATCTAAACGTGAGGTTTGTGGTGACCGATAGATCCACCCCTCACCCCAGCCCTCTCCCCAGCGGGGAGAGGGGGGAAGGGAGCAGATCTCCATGCCTTTCAAAACCAGAGTTCGGCTCGGACTTTCAGGTCGATGTACCTCGAAAGAACACCCCAATCAGTCCCCTCTACCCTTGGGGAGAGGGTTAGGGTGAGGGGGGAATCTACCGGTCACCCCACTTCAAGCCCAACCACGTCCGCTTACCCTCAGCACACTTGATCAGAAAGGCCGAAATCCCTCACGCCAAAAGCAACTGTTCCTACACCCCTCCCATTGCCACCCAAGAAGCCCCCGCCTACAGTTAACCCCGTCGACTGGCTCCGGTCAGCGGCAGGGTTTCGCAGCCCTTGCAAAAGAATTATCCAGCACTGTCAAAAGACAACACAGGTAAACTCTCCTGCGTTTCGTTCTATGGCGGCTGTGTGTGGGAGGCTTTCGGGTCTGCCGGGGTTTAATTCTTTTCCTGGTCTGCGAACCCGCGCACAGCTGCCACCCCATTTGTTTCGCAGCGAACGGTGGCAATTCTTTTTTCTCGAAAGGATTACGCAATGACCGGGACTGTCAGATATTTTGTGTGCGGGCCGGTAACGGCCTGCCGTCAGGCA
>CAYNGZ010000493.1:0-2752 GCA_964396695.1 uncultured Pseudomonas sp. | reverse complement strand
ATGTTCCTTACGCGACAGCGCGGCCTCGAAGAGGGGGCGGCCCCTCCTACAGGTGTACGCATCGTAGGAGCTGCCGAAGGCTGCGATCTTTTGATCTTAGGGGCGATACAAATGCGCATGCCCGGCGCGATACAGCGACGATTCGCTGAAATGCTCACTGCCCAACACCCGACCCACCAGAATCAGCGCCGTACGCCGGAATCCCTTGGCCTGAACCTTTTCGGCGATATCGGTCAGCGTCCCTGTCACCCAATCCTGATCCGGCCAGCTGGCCCGGTGCACCACCGCAATCGGACAGTCCGCGCCGTAATGCGGCAGCAGCTGCGCAACGATTTTCTCCAGGTGGTTGACCCCCAGATGAATCGCCATGGTCGCGCCATGCTGGGCCAGGCTGCTGAATTCTTCGCCTGGCGGCATCGCGGTCTTGTCGGCGTAGCGGGTCAGGATGACGCTTTGCGAGATGTCCGGCAGCGTCAACTCGGCGCCCAACAACGCTGCGCAAGCCGCTGTGGCGGTAACGCCAGGGATGATTTCAAACGGGATGTCCAGCTCGCGCAGGTAGCGAATCTGCTCGCCAATCGCCCCATACAGACTCGGATCGCCGGAGTGCACCCGCGCCACATCCTGGCCTTTGTCGTGGGCGAGTCTGATCAGTTCGATGATCTGTTCCAGGTGCAATTCGGCGCTGTTGACCACCTGTTCGGCCTGATGGCCTTGCAGTACGGCTTCAGGCACCAGCGAGCCGGCGTAGATGATCAGCGGGCAGCTGCGGATCAGCCGTTGGCCCTTGATCGTGATCAGTTCCGGGTCGCCGGGACCTGCGCCAATGAAGTAGACGGTCATGGCCGGCTCCTGTGAAAAATTGTCAGAGCAAGGCTTCAGATGAAGATTGCTCATGATCGAAGGCGGGGATTATCGAGGATTTTACGCAGTGCCGGCCAATGCAAACGTTGCCTGGGCATATTTTTGTCGCGGGATCAGCAATGTTGCCGGTGCCTGGGCCAGTTGTTCGGCGAGGGCCAGTGCAGCACTTTCGGCAACGCCGTAGCAGCCGGTGCGCTCGAAGGCGATTGGCGAGTGATGACTGAGTTGCGCTTGATAGCCGGCCAGTTGCTCACTGCTGAAATACATCAACGGCAGTGCCAGTTGCCGGGCCAACTCGATCAGACCGGGCTCATCACGCTTCAGGTCGATACTGGCCAAGGCCTTGATTGCCTGCACTTCGAAGTGATGAGCCTGTAACGCCTGATCGAGCAAGGCGCGCAGCGTGCTGGCCGGGCAGCCGCGCTGGCAGCCCAGGCCGACCACCAGGGTCGGCGCTGCGCCTGTTTCGGTCATGCGTGGTATTGACCTTCGCTTTTACGGCGGAACAACCAGGCACTGATCAGGCCCAGGGCCAGCCAGAACGCAACGTTGGTCAACTGCGAAGCGATTTTGAACTGTGCTTCGAGGGCCTCCGGGGCCAGCATCGAATGCACTTCAGGTTGTGGCGCGCCGATAATGTGCGGCACAGCCAGAATGGCGACCCCGAGCACCTTCAGCAGCCAGTGCCGGGCGAACACGATCAGGGCGATACCCACGGCGGTGGACGCTGCGGTACTGATCCACCAGATCTGCCGTTGTGCCAGATCCGCGGCGGCAGTCCCTGGCAATTCCGGCGGCAAGCCCAAGGTTGGCGCGAGGACGAAGGTTGCGTACCCGGCCAGCCCCCAGAGCAAGCCTTGAGAGGCGCGGGTCGGTGCGCGCAAGGTGTAGAGACCGGCGAGCATCAGCGCAAAACCGACGGCAACCACCAGGTTACCGCCAGTGGTCGAGAGCACGCGCTGCCAGCCGTCTTCCGGCTCCCAGGCCTCTGCATCATGGGCGTGGCCGGCCATGGCACCTTCGGCATGCTCATGGACTTCAGCCGCCGGGGCTTTTTCGTAGGTTTCCGCCTGAAGAATCAGCGGGGCGACCCAGAAACTTTGCAGCAGGGTCAGCAGCAGGGCAGCCAGCAGGCCGGTGAAACCTGCGGTTTGCGCAATACGCTTGATCATGTCAGCAGCTCTCAATGGCACGGGAAGGCAGCACTGTGACGGGTATCGTGGGCGGCGTTGTGCACCGCTTCGATGTGCGAGAAACCGGCGAAATACACAAGGCTGGCGCCCAGAATCGATGCGCCGATAGCGGCGACGAGGCGTTGGCTCAGGGTGGAGGTGGTGCTGGCGGTGACGTGGCGAGTGCTGCTGATGATCGACATGGCGCTTCCCTCTGGTCAGTCAGTGGGTGACTCGAGCGCATGCAAACCCCTGCGAGCCAGGCACGCAGAGACTGAAACAGCGCCCGCCCACCGCGGGTTTGTTATTGATGTGTGGCGGGCCGGTCTCCGGGCTCACGAGGGGCTGGCATTGGCCGAACCTGCAAGAATCGCCTTCCCATGCCGTGCCGGCACAGTGGATCTGATTCTTCGCTCGCTTACCGTTGCGGGGGCAGCACCGGACTGACATGGCTTTTGAGTAAAGCACATGATTCACCGGTTTCCCGTTTCACCCTGTGAAGGGCACCCGTAACAGGTGTGTAGGAGAGCATGGGTGAGGGCGGGGCGTCAATTGGCAAGCGTTCTCAACATCGACAGCTCCTACGGGTGGGGGTGTGCAGGTCAATGATTAACCCGCCCCGATGCGATGCGTACCCTTGCGCTTTCGAGGTTCTTAGGTCCGTCGGCCAAAGCCAAGGGGGTACGGCGGCCGATGCTGCGGTTGACCCACAAATC
>CAYNGZ010000492.1:0-2772 GCA_964396695.1 uncultured Pseudomonas sp. | reverse complement strand
ATAAATCAATAAGTTATTTTTTGTTCCATAAGAGCTGCCGCAGGCTGCGATCTTCTGATCTTGAAGGCCTCAGCCCGCTAAAAGATCGCAGCCTGCGGCAGCTCCTACGTGGGGGCGGGTGTCTGGTTTCAGCCGGCGAGCAACCAGGCCCCGGTTGCTGTCGACGCCGCACCCGCCAGCCGAACCAACGGCGCAGCCGCCTGAGGCAATACGCGCACCAGTGCATAACCGGCAGCATGCAGGGCGGCGGTCGCGGCGACGAAGCCAGCGGCATATGCCCACGGGCTGGACATGTCCGGCAGTTCCAGGCCGTGAGCCACGCCATGGAACACGGCAAACAGCGCCGTCGCGCCAACGGCCAGACTCAACGGCGGGCGTACCGCCAACGCGACGGCCAGACCCAGCGCCAGCACCGAAGCGGCAATTCCGCTCTCCAGCGCCGGCAGGTTCAAGCCTTCAAAGCCGAGCATTCCGCCCATCAGCATGGTGCCGACGAAAGTACACGGCAGCGCCCAGCGCGCCGCGCCGTGTTGTTGCGCGGCCCACAACCCCACGGCCAGCATCGCCAGCAAATGGTCGAGGCCACCGAGCGGGTGGCTGATCCCGGCCAGTAATCCGTTGTCGCCATGGCCGGGGTGGGCGAAGGCCAGGGCGGGCGTGAGCAGCAGGGCTGCGGCGGCAAGCATGCGTTTGAGTGTCATGAATAAGCTTCCTTGTTGATAACGCTTGTGGATAAGTTTCAGGCTGCGCTCAACAGCCCCTGGCGCTCAATGAAGGCGATGATCTCTTCAAGGCCCTGGCCGGTTTTCTGGTTACTGAAGACGAACGGTTTGCCGCCGCGCATGCGTTGGGTGTCGCTGTCCATCATCGACAGCGATGCACCTACCAGCGGCGCCAGGTCGATCTTGTTGATCACCAGCAGGTCGGATTTGCAGATCCCGGGTCCGCCTTTGCGTGGCAGCTTGTCGCCGGCCGAGACATCGATCACGTAGATCGTCAGGTCCGACAGTTCCGGGCTGAAAGTCGCCGAGAGGTTGTCGCCACCGGATTCCACCAGAATCAGATCGAGACCGGGAAAGCGCCGGTTCAACTGATCCACCGCTTCTAGGTTGATCGATGCATCTTCGCGGATCGCCGTGTGCGGGCAGCCGCCGGTTTCCACGCCGATGATTCGCTCGGGGGCCAGGGCTTCGTTGCGCACCAGGAAGTCGGCGTCTTCGCGGGTGTAGATGTCGTTGGTGACCACTGCCAGGTTGTAGCGATCACGCAGCGCCAGGCACAGGGCCAGGGTCAGCGCGGTTTTGCCGGAACCGACCGGGCCGCCAATGCCGACGCGCAGAGGTTGTGTGTTCATGTGATTCTCCAAAATAACAGGCCCTAGGAACGGAACAGACGGCTGTACTGGCGCTCGTGGGCCATGCACGCCAGGGACAGGCCGAAAGCGGCGCTGCCATAGTGTTGGGGATCGATGCTTGTGGCGTTCTGCTGAGCCTGTTGCAGCAGCGGCAGCAGTTCGCTGGTGAGGCGTTGTGCGGCTTGCTGCCCCAACGGCAGGGTTTTCATCAACACCGCCAATTGATTCTCCAGCCAGCTCCAGAGCCAGGCGGCCAATGCATCTTGCGGATTGATCTGCCAGGCGCGTGCGGCCAGCGCCCAGCCAAGGGCCAGATGCGGTTCGCTGCGTTGTGCGAGAAAGCTGCGGGCGGCGTCATCCAGTTCGGACAAGCCGTTGAGCAGTTGCTGCAGGGAGTAGCCCATTTGCCGGCTCTCCTGATGCAACTCGCGGGTTTCCCGGCTGGCGCGGTGTTCCTCGCACCGTTGCAGCAACTGTGGCCAGTCTTCATTGGCCGCTGCGGTGCAATGGGCGAGTAGCAGCGGTGCTTCGAAGCGCGCCAGGTTGAGCAGCAACTGATCGCCGATCCAGCGCTTGGCGGAGTGCGGATCGCTCACGCGGCCGTTGTCCACCGCCATTTCCAGACCTTGGGAATAGCTGTAGCCGCCAATCGGCAATTGCGGGCTGGCCAGACGCAGCAGCGCCCAGGCCGGGTTCATGAACGTACGCCGAACTGGTGCAGTTTCGGCGGGTAGTTGAAGTCTTCGTCACCGTGGCGAGAGTGATGGTGGCCTCCGCCATAGGCACCGTGCTCCGGCTGGAACGGTGCCTCGATGTTTTCGGTCCGGGCGCCCAACTGTTCGAGCATGGCTTTGAGCACATAGTCGTCGAGCAGGCGCAGCCAGCCGTCGCCGACTTGCAGGGCAACGTGGCGGTTGCCCAGGTGATAGGCGGCACGGGTCAGTTCGAAGGCATTGGCGCAGGTGACGTGCAGCAGTTGTTCGGGACGGGCACAGACGCGAACAATGCGACCGTCTTCTGCCTCCAGGCATTCGCCGTCGTACAGCGGCGGTTGCCCGCGCTCCAAAAACAACCCGACGTCTTCACCTTCGGCACTGAAACAGCGCAAGCGACTTTTACTGCGCGCCTCGAAGTTCAGGTGCAACTCGGCGGCCCAGACGGGTTGAGGGTCGATTCTTCGATGAATCACCAGCATGGGAAAGCTTCCAGCAAAGGACAATGCTCAGGCTAGAGCAAGGGGCTTGCCAATCGGTCGAGACGTAGGAAAACCCTGTCAGAGCGTAGAATATGTTTCTTAATGTTGCGGTGGTTTGGGCTGATTTGGTGCGTTATGGCTTTTTCGAGCACCCATTTGTGGCGCATAAAAAAGATCGCAGCCTGCGGCAGCTCTTATGGAACAAAAAATAACTTATTGATTT
>CAYNGZ010000491.1:0-2775 GCA_964396695.1 uncultured Pseudomonas sp. | reverse complement strand
TGCAGGGAAAACCTGGCAGTACCAGACGCACTGGCAGGTTTTGATCAAAGCACTGCCCCAGGCTGCGCGCCAGATGCGCCCGGCCTTGTGTTTCGAAACAATCATCCGTGCCTTTGAGCAGATAACCAGCCAGCAAATCGCTGACGGCATTGATCCAGGCGTCTCTATGTTCCATAGAACAACTTCCTTGAGGGTTTGTGTGCATCAACAGGATTTGACGGTATCGCCATGTTCGGTGAGCGCATGCGCTGCCCCGCAGACTTGCTGCAGAATGCGCAACAACCCGGCCGGTTGCTCACAGCAGACGTTCGGAGCCTGGGCCTGCAACGTATGAGTCAGGCCATACCCCCAGGTGACCGCTGCCGAGTACATACCTGCGGCACGGGCAGTTTTCAGGTCGATCTCTGTGTCACCGACGAACAAACAGTGTTGCGGATCAACCGACAACCGCCGCGCGGCTTCCCATGCCACATCCGGCTGAGGTTTGAGTGACCTGCCCGTGCGATGCCCCAGAATCGGCCCGAAGGTATTCTGCGGCAGCAATGTTCTGGAAACCTGCAAGGCCATTTCCTCGGCCTTGTTGGTCACGATAGCCAGTGGCAGCTGTAACTGGCGGCAGCCTTCGAGCAATTCCAATACACCGCTGAATGGCCGGGAAAATTGAACCAGGTTGTGCTGATACAGCGTCACATAGCGCTGGTGCAGGGTGATCGCATCCGCGATACCAAACTGCGCGGCAACCCGCTCAATCATCGCAGTGGTCCCGCCACCGATATACCCCCGCACCGTTTGCGCAGTCAGCGCCGGGTAACCGTGTTCGAGTAACACCTGGTTCAGGCACCAGGTGATGTCAGGCAAGGTGTCGACCAAGGTTCCATCCAAATCGAAGAGTACGGCTTCGACCCGCAACCGAGACGCCATCATTGAGCACTGGCGTAGTGACAAGGACGCCCCTTGCGAAACACCAGACGGTGGTAGCGCTCATCGACATTACTGCGTTTTTCGAGGGTGACCACACCCCGTCGCTTGATGGCTACCGAATGCCAGGGAGTGCGCCACAGGTCACTGGTGGGCACCAGCCGGATACCGATCTTCGTCGACACCGCCAGTTGCGGGTGAATCGACAGGCGCAGGCAATGCGGGTAGCGCGCCAGTAACAGGGCGCTCCAGGCTTCACTGCGCTGAATCACCCGCTGGGAGGCCGGCTTGGCGACCTTCTTCACCGCATTCAGGCTCATGCCGGCGAATACCTTGAGCCCCGAATAATCCTCGGAAAGAAAGCGATGGATACCGCAGTACATCAACATCATGTGCGGTTCATCCTTGAAGCGCTGCTGCAACAGGATCAATGACTGGCCGTGCTCGATCATCATCTCCTCACGCATGGCGTCCAGGCAATCAAGCTGAGGGTAGGCATCCCTGAGGTCGAAATGGGCGAACGTACCGGGATAGTGCTGTTCGGCGTAGTCCTGGATAGCGTCGGTGTAAGCCTTGACGTCAGAATCGGGAACATGCACCAGGTCAGAGAACACATAACCATCGGAGCAGATATGAATCAGCGCGCCCGGCGCATAGATCTCCCGGATCTCCTCACACAGGCGGTGTAACTCGTCGATTGCATGGTGTTCAGCAAGATCAGGGAGATGGCTCAGGGTTTTCTTGCGGCTGGGCGACTTGCCGGGAAAGGCTGGCAAGACCATTTCGACCTTGCGACCGCTCTCGACCGCCTGCATTACCTTCGCCAGATGGGGTTCCAGCACCTGCAACGAAAGCTCATGATCCTGCTCCGGGGCAAGACTACGACGCCGAAACAGGCATTCGAGAATTTGCTGGGCAATGTTCATGTGTGGGGTGTTCTGATGCGCATGCACCAGCTGACCGTCCGCCAGTTGGGCAACGGTATTTGAACCTTGCATAGACAATCCTTTGTGTGGTGATTAACGGCCGTTTTTTGGCCATTCGCAGATGTGCCTTACCTGCGGGCGGCTAAATTCCTACAAGTCGTGAGAGTTTGTCAATCGTGGCCATCAGGAATATTAAGTCCCGCACGAGCCCCCGCCCCCCGGGGTCTGCAGCCAGTTAAGCAACTACCCCCCCGTCAGGCCTGCAAAAGCCCTTTCACCATCGGTACACAAGCCAACTGAAGCCCGGAAGGCGAATAGTAAATAGCGGATAAGGAACGCATGATCGGCTTGCAAACCAGCTATGTCTGCCCTGAAGCCATCCCTCAAACTTACTCTGAGCAGCGCCTTCCAAACTGGGCGCGTAATAAACCAAGTGCAAGTGCCTGTCGGCGTCAATTATCAGGGTTGCATGCTCAAACGAGATATTTCCAAATGACGGAATTTCAAAATTTCTGATGCTTTGGCAAGGGCCGTGAATATCCTGCCTGTTCCACCAATACTTGAACTCTGCACTGACTTTCTCGAGGCTGCGCACCAGCTCAGCAACATTATAATGCTGGTGTTGACTGCGTCGCTATTGGCGCTGCCGCTGGCCGCCGCCGTATCGCCTTGGTTAGCCATGATTCCTATCGCTACATGGGGATGCGTGGGGTGGGCCTTACAGGTTCCGCAAAATAACGAGTTGATCTCAGAGCGGGAGCGAAATGGCGATGGTAATTTAGCAGTCGACTCGAACGAGTCAGCACTTTACCTGGGGAGCGCATTAGGTGCTGGCGCAGGAGGTTTCCTATTGCTGTTGGAAATGCCAAATTGGACGCTAGTGAGCCGAGCGGTTAATTCATTTTCCTACAAGCGACGATATACTATGCGC
>CAYNGZ010000490.1:0-2778 GCA_964396695.1 uncultured Pseudomonas sp. | reverse complement strand
TGGCAAACGGAAAACGGGCTCCAGCCGGTGCGCAAGCCCGGCTCCAGACTGTAACTGGAGGCGCCCAGGGTATTGAGCATCAGGTTCGGGTTGTACGCCGGGTCGCGAGCCACGATGGGCAGCCAGCGCCGGTAGAAGGTTTCCTGTTCCTGCGTGCGCAGCGCCAGCTCGGTCTTGTCCGGCACGGCAACCGGTTGAGCCCCGAGAGCCAACTGGGCATACGGCGTCCACACCACCAGATAACCGTTTTGACGAACCCGCAAACACAGGTCCACCTCGTTGAGGGTCAAGGCAAAATCCTGCACTTGCAGCCCGCCGACACTTTCGAATACCGCCTTGCGCACCATCAGGCAATCAGCACCGACAGCGCTCATGTCCTGCACCACCTGCAACCGATGCATGTAGCCAGGCGCATTCAGCGAGTCACCGAGAAACGGTGAACCGGCCGGCCCTTGCAGCCCGAGAATCAGGCCGGCATGCAGCACGCAACCGTCGGGATTGAACAGCTTGGCCCCCACGACACCGACTTCTGGACGCTGCGCATGGTTGAGCAACTCACCCAGCCAGTCCGCACGGGTGACCACCACATACGGGTCGAGCAGCAGCAGGTATTCACCACGGGCCTGTTGCGCCGCGAAGTTACGCGTTGCCGCAACGTTACCCTGCTGCGGATACGTCAGCACCCGCAACCGGTCCGAGCCCAGTTGCGCCATGGCGCTCAGCCACTCTAGCGTTTGCACAGACTCACTGCCGTTGTCGACCAGCAACAACTCGTACTCGCTGTAAGCGGTTTTCTCCAACAGGCTTTCGACACATCGCTGCAACACTGCCAACTGGTCCTTGCAGACAATGATGATCGACACCAGCGGTCGATCCGCATGCTGGTAATCGACACGATTGAGCAAGGTAAAACTGCCCTCGCGAATCTCATGGGCAACGCCCAATCGCTGAAGATGCGCCTCGAGCACGTGCGGGTTGAGCTCGATGACCTCGGGCAGCGCCAACCACTGCACCAGGCCGAGTGTCGACTCCAGCATCACCTCGGCAATATGCTCGACGACCTTGATACCGTCATCCTCGACCATGCGCCACAGCACATCGTGAGGCGCCAACTCGCCGCAAGTTGAATTGAAGCCGCCCAGCGCCAGGAAACGCTCACGCTGGAACGCCAGGGATCGCCCGACGTAGGGATAACTGCGCATCAGGTCCAGGTTGAAATCCGGCTTGAAGACCGGATCTGCCGACTCACCGTCGCGCAATCCGCCTTCATCGCTGTAAACGCACAAGGCACTCGGTGACGCACTGATGCGCTCGGCCAGCAACAACAGCGCCGGCTCCACCAGACGATCGCCGGCACGCAGCACATAGAACCAGTCAATGCCGTCGAGTTGCGCCAACACGGCATTGAGCTGCGCACACCAGTCTTCCTGCAGCGGCAGATTGAACACCCGCTCATCGAGGTGCGCTTCGGTACAGGCGCTGGACAACACCAGAGTCAGCTCTGGCGCATAGAGCTGCCCGGCGAGGCTGGCAAGGGTCAGATCCAGACCGGCACGGCTGGCCTGATCATCGATGATGACCGGGACGATTTTCGGTTGTCGCGGCCAACCGGCCAGGGTCTCCGGCAACAAACGTCGCTGAGTCTCACTGAGCGTGCGACACGCCAGCCATTGCGCGTAAAGCTGGGAAAAACTTTCGCTGGCGATACCAACCCGATATTCCTGGTTGGCCTGGCGAGTGCCCAGCGTGCGACTCAGAGGCAACTCGTCCCAGACGCGCGGCGCCTCATCGGCCCGGCTCAACGGCAGGTAACGAACCCAGCCCGCCGCCGGTGCGCCTTCGCCACCGCGAACCTTGAGCATCTGCACCAGCCAGTGTTTTTCCAGCGCCGCCGCCTCGATCATCGGCTGCTGACGAATCAAACGATCCGGATGCAGACGCTCGACACTCAACACGTAGTTGAGTTGCGCCATGTTGCCCCGACGCAGCAGGCAGATGTACAAGGCCAGATCGAGCGACGCGACAAAGCAATGACCGGGCTGAGTCAGGGCCGGCATCAGTTCCTGCACATCCTTGCGGTGAAACAGCGCACTGCTGAAACCACCGAGGAAGTTGACCGGAAAGCTCTCGAAAATCGCCAGCAGGTCATCGCCCTTGAAGATCCCGCACACGGGCGAAAGCGTGCTGTTCTCCAGGCGTGACGGCAGCGGGTGATCGTCAGCGTCCCAGAACACCCGCTGAGCCAGCACCAGATTGACATCCGCCTGCTCGATCAGGACCTGCGCCTGGCGCTCGATACACGCGGGGGACAACTGATCATCGTCGCAGAGAAACTTGATGTACTCGCCTTTCGCCTCTCCCAGGCACGCCAGCAAGTTGCCGACAAACCCCAGCGTCTTCGGGTTTCGTACATACCGCACTCGCGCTGCTGCGTCGTCCGTCAGCGACTCGACAACCTGCCGGATCTCATCACCACGACTGTCGTCGCACACAATGATTTCGAGGTTCGCGTATTGCTGGATCAGGGCACTGCGCAGAGCCCGGGCGAAGAAGCACGGATTGAAGGCGGGAATGACGAGGCTGACTAACGGGACTGGATTCACGGCGGGGCTCTCACGCGGCGGGCGCTCGCCCGGTCGGGCGAGCCCCTGAAACCGCTGAAAAAAGGCGATTGGTTTTCGGCGGTTTACGGCCGGGCGATTTCGCGCCAGGCCTCGTTCGGTCTTTTTAGACCAGCCAAACCATCTGATGTTGCTGAACCACCATTGGCACGCGTGC
>CAYNGZ010000489.1:0-2812 GCA_964396695.1 uncultured Pseudomonas sp. | reverse complement strand
CTTTACCAGTTGATCGAAGCCACCGGTTGGGAGGCGGGCACTGCCAATCAAGGTCCGTCTTCAACCAATGCCGCCGATCCCGCTGCGGTTGGCCATTACCGCCAGACCTATCGCTATGACCCCGGCAATAACTTGCTGGAACTGATCCACGAAGGCCCACAAAACCATGGCCATCGCCTGGTCGCTGCGGCGCACAGCAACCGTTGCCTGCCGGTACGCGAGGGTGTGGAGCCGGGAGAAGAGGATTTTCGCAACGACTTCGACGCCAACGGCAATCTGCTCAATCTGCAACCGGGGCAATCGCTGAGCTGGGATCTGCGTAATCAGCTGCGCGAAGTGCGACCGGTCGAGCGCGATTCCGGAGCCGACGATAGCGAGCGCTACATTTACGCTGCCGACGGCATGCGCGTGCGCAAAGTCCGCTCGACGCACACCCATGCCCGGACGCTGATCTCCGAAGTGCGTTATCTACCGAACCTGGAAATCCGCACCCACAGCGGCACCGGCGAAGTGTTGCAGGTGATCAGCGTGCAGGCCGGGCGCAGCAGCGTGCGAGTGCTGCACTGGGAGTCCGCGCCGCCCAAGGGCACGGCCAACGATCAATACCGCTACAACCTGAGTGATCATCTGGGTTCCTGCACCCTGGAACTCGACAGCGCGGGCGAGGTGATCAGCCAGGAGCGTTATCACCCGTTTGGCACCACCGCATGGTTTGCCGGAAGAGGGGAGGTTGAGGCGAGTTATAAAACCGTGCGCTATTCGGGGAAAGAGCGGGATGCGACGGGGCTTTATTATTATGGATTCCGGTATTACATATCTTGGTTGCAGAGGTGGGGTAATCCGGATCCGGCGGGAGCAGTTGACGGACTGAATCTCTATTGCATGGTTCGAAACAATCCAGTCAACCTCAAAGATGTCGATGGTAGGCAAAGTAATTTCAAAGAGTTGTTTAAACCTGAACAGGGTGACCTGATTTTTGGCTTGGCAAAGGTTCTGGATAAGGGGTACTTGAGTTGGTGGGCAGCGTTGAGCAATCGCGGTGATTATTTGGCGAAGTACCTTGATGGGGATGATATTGCAAAGCTGGAAGAAGGTCTGAATTCTAAACGTCACAGTTATAGTTCAATTCGGGACTCAACCAAATTCATGGGTTTAGGTTTTCAGGCAGGGGCGGAAGGTGATAGCAGTAAGCGATTTTGGGGAGGGCTATATAGCTCGATTGCTACGCTGGTTTTTAGAACGGAAGAACAGTATTACGCGAACATAAAGGCGAGGTATGGTGGGTGGAGATCAACTAGTGCGAATAGACAATTTTCAGAAAATTACGCGACTGAGCTTTCGGGTGGTCACTACTCTGTACGTAAGACCTTTGAGAAGTATGTTGATGCTGATGATAAATTTGGTCGGAAATTAATTAGTCGAGCCAGTAAGGCAGGGTTGTCAACGATACTGAACTCAGGACGTACGGATGTTATTCATTTCACGCTTGATGAATTGGATATGGATCAGGTTGTGATGAAAACCCGGCCATCTGCAACCTCGTCAGAGTTGCGTTATCTTTTTCGCAATCGCGAGAAATTGGTAGATAAAGTGTTGTTTTATGAAAATAACAAACTTGTGGATGCACCTTGGCGGACAGACCGGGTAGGGTGGAGTCGCTATAAGCCAAAAAGTACGTTGAGCGGCGCTTCCTCATCCAGTTGAAAGTTATCGTTGGGGAAGAGGTAATCAATGGTTTGGAAAAAGCCCCCGCCCAACCCGCTGCGGATAGGGAGCGCAGTCGTCTGAACGGGGCCTCTTGGTTTCACGATCATCATGGCGTCCTTGGTCTCGACCACCACGATGTTCTCAAGGAGATCGGTCAATGTCGTGCGCCATCGTAATGCTTTACTCGGGCGCGTGGTCGCGCAGGAACACCAGGTTGTCGGGTTTCGACTGTTCAGCGCTGTAGCGGTAACCCTGCACGTCAAATTGCTTGAGCGCGGCCGGGTCGTTGATGCGTTCCTGGATCACGAATCGGCTCATCATTCCACGGGCTTTCTTCGCGTAGAAACTGATGATCTTGTACTGGCCGTTCTTCAGGTCCTTGAACTCGGTGTTGATGATCCGGGCGTTCAAGGCGTTGCGTTTGACCGCCGAGAAGTACTCGTTGGAAGCCAGGTTGAGCAGCACGTCATCGCCTTGATCGGCCAGGGCTTCGTTCAGCCATTCGCTGATGTGCGTGCCCCAGAAGGTGTACAGGTCCTTGCCACGGGCATTGGCCAGTTTGGTGCCCATCTCCAGCCGATACGCCTGCATCAGGTCCAGTGGGCGCAGCAGGCCGTAGAGGCCCGAGAGCATGCGCAAGTGTTGCTGGGCGTAGTCGAAATCGGCTTCGCTGAAGGTCTGGGCATTCATGCCGGTGTACACGTCACCCTTGAACGCCAGCAGCGCCTGTTTGGCGTTGGCTGGGGTGAACGCCGGGGTCCAGCTGCCAAAGCGCGCGGCGTTGAGGCCGCCGATCTTGTCGGAAACGTGCATCAACTCGCTGATCTGCGCCGGGCTCAGCTCGCGCAGTTGCAGGATCAGTTCCTGGGAATGGTCCAGGTATTGCGGTTGGGTGAAGCGCTGGGTGGCCGGCGGTGTTTCATAATCGAGGGTCTTGGCGGGGGAAATCACCATCAGCATGAAGTCGTCTCCTTTAATCGTGCGGGGATTCTAGGGGGTTGTCCGGGTTGACTCCAGCTATCAAGGTCATAGGTGATCGGCGGTGCCGCAGAAAAGATCGCAGCCTGCGGCAGCTCTTATGGAACAAAAAATAACTTATTGATTT
>CAYNGZ010000488.1:0-2819 GCA_964396695.1 uncultured Pseudomonas sp. | reverse complement strand
ATAACTACGCCATCGTTGAACATCTCGATCTGGAACTCGATCGCGGGATGAGCGTGATCACCGGGGAAACCGGTGCCGGCAAGTCGATCATGCTCGACGCACTGGGCCTGACCCTTGGCGATCGCGCCGACAGCGGCGTGGTTCGCCCAGGCGCGGAGAAGGCCGACATCCTGGCCACGTTCGACCTGACCGACATCCCGGAAGCCAGTGCCTGGCTGGCCGAGCGCGACCTCGATACCGACGCTCCCTGCATCTTGCGCCGAGTGATCACCGCCGAAGGTCGCTCGCGCGGCTACATCAACGGCAGCCCCTGCCCGCTTGGTGACCTCAAGGCCCTCGGCGAACTGCTGATCGACATTCACAGCCAGCATGAACACCAATCGCTACTGAAAACCGACACGCACCGTCGGCTGCTTGACGAATACGCCGGCGCCACGGACCTCGCCCGCCAGGTGCAACTTGCCGCCCAGCGCTGGCGCCAGACCCGCCAGGAGCTGGAACGCCTCTCCAACTCAGGTGACGAACAGCGTGCTCGCCACCAATTGCTCAGCTACCAGCTCGAAGAACTGGAAAACCTCGGCCTGGGCGAGAGTGAGCTGGAGCAACTGGAGCAGGAACACAAAAACCTGACCAATGCCGAAACCTTGCTGGGCATTTGCCGACAAGTGGTCGAGCAGTGCAGTGAAAGCGATTCCGGCAATGTACTGAACGCCCTGACGGCCAGCCTCAATCGCCTGTCGAGCGTGAACAATTCGGCCGGCGCCCTGGGCGAAGCGACCAACCTGCTGACCAGCGCACAGATTCAGGTGGAAGAAGCCGTTGGCGAGCTGAACCGCTTTCTCGACCACTTCGACGCCGATCCGGCCCGCCTTCAACAACTGGAAGAGCGCCTCGACACGATCTATACCCTGGCGCGCAAACACCGGATCCAGCCCACCGAAGTCGCAGAGCTTCAACAAAGGCTGCTGGACGAGATCGAAACACTGAATGCCAACGACGAGTCCATCGAACGACTGAGCGAAGAGCTGGGTGCATTCGCCCGGCACTATCAGGAAAAAGCCCGAGAGCTGAGCGATCTGCGTCATCAGGCCGCGACCAGCCTGGCCAATGCCGTCGAACAGGAGATTCAACGCCTGGGCATGCCTGGCGGCCGTTTCACTATTGAGCTACACCCCAACGCCAGCACCGAACTGCTGCCCAACGGCCTCGAACAGGTGGAACTGCTGGTCAGCGCCAACCCCGGGCAACCGCTCAAGGCATTGGCCAAAGTGGCATCGGGCGGCGAGCTGTCGCGAATCAGCCTGGCCATTCAGGTGATCACCGCACAAACCTCGCGAGTACCCACACTGGTATTCGACGAGGTGGACGTCGGCATTGGTGGCCCGACAGCAGAAATTGTCGGCCAGCTCTTGCGTCGCCTCGGGGAGCGCGGACAGGTGCTGACCGTCACGCACCTGCCGCAAGTCGCTTCTCAGGGACATCAACATCTATTTGTCCACAAGGTGCGCGGAGACGACGCCACCCATACCGCCGTGTCCAGGCTGAGCAAAAATGAGCGGATTGAAGAAGTAGCGCGAATGCTGGGAGGGATAGACCTGACCAAGGAGTCCCTGGCTCACGCGAAGAAAATGGTCGTGACGGCAAAAATTTAAGACCGCCAGACAGCACGAAGGCGACCCTTGGGTCGCCTTCGTTCGTTTCGCGGACCGGAAATCCGCGCGACATGCTTACTTTTTCTTGCGCACGTACAGCACAAGATTGTGATCCACCAACTCGAAGCCATGCTTCTCGACGATCGCCTTCTGAAGCTTTTCGATTTCTTCGTCGAAGAATTCGATCACTTCGCCAGACTCCACGTTGACCATATGGTCGTGGTGACCGCCATCAGCCAGTTCGAAGACCGCGTGGCCGCCGTCGAAGTTGTGGCGGACCACAAGGCCAGCCGCTTCGAATTGAGTCAGGACACGGTAAACCGTGGCCAGACCGACATCCTCGCCCGCTTCCATTAGCGCCTTGTAAACATCCTCGGCACTCATGTGACGTTGCTCTGTGGAGTCGAGCATTTGCAGAATTTTGACCCGTGGCAGGGTCACTTTGAGGCCGGCTTTGCGTAGTTCGCTATTTTCAACCATGGTCAGCTTTCTCGCGATGCTGCTTCGCAGCTTCTCTTAATGCGGGTATGATCGGCGTTTACGTTGTCCCAGCCAAGATAGTGGAAGTCGCCCACCGATGCAAAACACCAAGCTCTTGCTAACCAGTTTCACCTTCGTGGGACTGCTCGCACTCGCCGGTTGTTCATTCCCCGGGGTTTACAAAATCGACATCCAGCAGGGCAATGTCGTCACGCAGGACATGATAGACCAGTTACGCCCCGGAATGACCCGTCGGCAAGTACGGTTTATCATGGGCAACCCTCTGTTGACCGACACGTTCCATGCCGATCGCTGGGATTACTTGTATAGCCTGCAACCAGGCGGCGGTGAACGCCAACAGGAACGCATCAGCGTTATCTTCAACCCTAACGACCAGCTTGTCAGCCTGTCAGGCGATTTCATGCCTGGTGTGAGCCGTGACGAAGCCATTCTCGGCAAGGGCACCGGCACTACCGTGACCGCTCCTGTTGAAAACGTCGAGCAGCCAAAACCGGAGAAGCCGGTAAAACCGGGCTCGCTGCTGGATCAGATCCAGAAGGACGTAGACAAAGTCGAAACCGTTCCGGTCCCGACGCCAGCACCGCTGGACACATCGCCGCAATAAAATGCGACACAACAAATCTATGGTCACCCCCGTTTTTGCAATACTGATTAATGGGTGAAGTG
>CAYNGZ010000487.1:0-2830 GCA_964396695.1 uncultured Pseudomonas sp. | reverse complement strand
CATGTTCCTTACGCGACAGCGCGGCCTCGAAGAGGGGGCGGCCCCTCCTACGGACAGGCGGCGATCTTTAACGGTTCATCAGGCAACGCAGTTCTTGCGGCCCAACACCAACGTCCAACGCTCCGAAAGAATCACCCCGCCCAACGTCAGTACCCCACCCACCAGGTGGTACAGCGCCAGTTGCTCATGCAGCACCACCGCCGCAATCAATGCGGTGATCAGCGGCAGCAGGTTGAAGAACAGTGTGGTTCGGCTCGGCCCCAGACGCACCACCGCTTGCATCCACGCCAGTGGCGCGAGCATCGAGGCCAGCAGGCAGGCATAGAGCACCAGCGGAATGTTCTGCAAGGTCGGGCCGACTTTAGGCGAGGCCATGAACAGTGGAAACAGCACCACCACCGCCACCAGCACCTGCAAATACAACAGCACCAGCGGCGGCAAACGCAGCTGCCATTTTTTCAGCAAGGTGCTGTAGATCGCATAGGCCAGGGTGGCGATCAGCATCATTGCATCGCCCAGGTTGACCCCGTGTTCCAGCAGCGCACCCAGGCTGCCGGACGACACCACTACCAGCACGCCGGCAAACGACAGCACCGCACCCGCCAGTGCACCGGCGGTCAGCCGCTGGCCGAGGCTGATGATCGCCATGGCCAGCGACATCAACGGCATCAGCGACAGGATGATGCCCATGTTGGTGGCCGAGGTCATGGTCGCGGCGAAGTAAGCCAGGCTTTGGTAGACGGCCATGCCGAGCACGCCGAGAACGAAGATCTTGCCCAGGTTCGGGCGAATGACCGCCCAATGGCGCATCACCGGTTTGAGCATGAACGGCGTGAACAGAATCCCGGCGAGCAGCCAGCGATAGAAACCGATCTCGGCGGGGAAGATCGCGCCGACTGCCAGTTTGTTGATCACGGTGTTGCCGGCCCAGATGAAAATGGCCAGCAGGGGATAAGCGTATTGCATGGGGGAAAACCAGAACGTTGATGAGGCGCGATTATCTGCCTGTCTGGATATGGCCCTATACTTCGAACCAGACAACCTGCCCCTGATGACGGACAGCATGAACAGTAAACACATCGATCTGCTGGATTTCAGCGAACTGCCGACCCCGGTGTATTTCCGCTATGCCGACTTCGATGCTCACCGCTTTGCCTCGGCTCACCGTCATCCGTGGGGCACGCTGGAGTATTCGGCCCACGGCGTATTGCACATGGAAATCGGCGGCAGCCGCTTCATGTCGCCGCCGCAATACGCGGTGTGGGTGCCGCCGCACACCGAGCACAGTTTTTACAGCAACCAGCCGATCAATTACCGCGCGGTTTGCCTCGCGCCGCCGCTGTGCCGCGATCTGCCACAGCAGGCGTGCACGCTGGCAATCAGTGACATCCTCAAAGCGATCCTCAAGGACTTCGCTGCCCGTGACGTGAAAATCCCCGAGCACCCGGCCGACAAGCGCCTGGCCGATGTGTTGGTCGACCAGCTTCAGCAGGCGCCGGTGCACACGTGTTATTTGCCTTACGCCAGCAGCGCCGGATTGCTCAGTGTGCTCGAAGCCTTGCAGGCGTCGCCGGGCGACAACCGTCCGCTGGCGCACTGGGCGCAGCAGATCCACGTCAGTGAGCGCACCCTGGCCCGGCAGTGTGTTCGAGAGTTGGGCATGAGCTTCGGAGAATGGCGCCAGCGCTTGCGCTTCCTGGCCTCGATCGAAGCACTGGACAGCCCGCGCAGCATTCAGGAGATCGCCTTCGATATGGGTTACAGCACCTCGTCGGCGTTTATCGCGATGTTTCAGCGCCAGGCCGGTTGCACGCCGGAGCAGTATCGACGGACCCGTCTGGACAATAGATGAAGGTGTAACGGCATTTGTCTACACTCCAGTCGAGGCCGCGCCCATCGGTGCGATAACCAGGAGAAAACTCCATGAAGCTGCTGCGTATCCCTTTGTTGATGATCGGCTTGCTGCTCTGCTCCCAGGGCTTTGCCGCCACTGCCCAGCAAAACAAAATGACCACCTGCAATGCCGACGCCACCGCGAAAGCCCTCAAGGGGGATGAGCGCAAAACCTTTATGAGCACCTGCCTGAAAGCCGCGCCGGCAGCAGAGGCCGCCAAACCGATGACACCTCAACAAGAGAAGATGAAAACCTGCAACGCCACCGCCACCACTCAGGCGCTTAAAGGCGATGCACGCAAAACCTTCATGAGCGATTGCCTGAAGAAAAAATAACGATCAAAAGATCGCCGCCTCATGCAGGAGCTGCCGCAGGCTGCGATCTTTACCGTGCGGCGCCGCTTGCGGGCCATCCGCTCGCGTCAAAGCTCGAAGGCTGGCAGACTGCCAACCCTTTAACGCCGTTTGTTTTGAGGCTGTATGCCAACGTTTTCTCAGCGTCACGTGTTGCTGTTGGTCAGTTGGGTGATCATTTTTGGTGGTCTGCTGCTGGTGTTGCCGCTGCGATTGTTACCCAGTCTACTGGCCGGGTTGCTGGTGTTCGAACTGGTCAACATGCTCACGCCACAGTTGCAACGGCTGATCGAAGGACGGCGCGCACGCTGGCTGGCCGTGGCTTTGCTCGGCACGCTGGTGGTCAGCGTGCTGGCGTTGATCTTTGCCGGTGCTATCAGTTTCCTGCTGCATGAAGCGGAAAACCCCGGGGCCTCCCTGGACAAGTTCATGCTGGTGGTCGACAAGGCACGCAGCCAGTTGCCACCGTTCGTCGACGCTTATCTGCCGGCCAGTGCGGCTGAGTTTCGCGTGGCCATCGGCGAGTGGCTGAGCAAACACCTGAGCGACCTGCAACTGGTCGGAAAAGACGCGGCGCACATGT
>CAYNGZ010000486.1:0-2830 GCA_964396695.1 uncultured Pseudomonas sp. | reverse complement strand
CCTGATCTCGCCGTTCGTGGGCCGCATCTACGACTGGTACAAGAAGGCCAACGGCAACGACTACACCGGCGCCGATGATCCGGGCGTGCAGTCGGTGACGCGCATCTACAACTACTACAAGGCCAATGACTACAAGACCGTGGTCATGGGTGCGAGCTTCCGTAACCTCAATCAGATCGAGCAACTGGCCGGCTGTGATCGCCTGACCATCAGCCCGGAGCTGATCGAGAAACTGGCCGCCGACACCGGCAAACTGGAGCGCAAACTTGCGCCGGGCCACGCCGGCGAAGCACGTCAGAGCCTGACCGAGGCGCAGTTCCGCTGGGCGTCGAACGAGGACGCCATGGCCACCGAGAAACTGGCTGAAGGTATTCGTCAGTTCGCTCGCGACCAGGAGAAGCTGGAAGCGCTGCTGCAAGCCAAGCTCTGATCTGATTCGAGCAAGCGCAAAAAGGGCGAACCCTCACAGGTTCGCCCTTTTTTGTGCGCTGGCGCGCTATGAAATCAGTGTCGCTCCAGAGCGTTCACCAAGTCATGGAACGCTTCGCGGTTGGAGTCGTTCAGGCCCATGAGGATCTTGTGCGCTTCCAGCACCTTGATCCGCACCACTTCTTCGGACTGATCCTGGTCTGGCAGGTCGGTCAGGCATTCCGGGCACGGAATCGGGCGGTCAACGATGTTGAACACCTGCTCGAAGCCCATGGATTCCAATAGACGGGTGATGTCTTCGTGGGTGGTGACAACGGTCGGCAGCAGGCCGACCTTTTGCCGCGACATGATCGACAGCTTGGCCAACAGGCCCAGGGTGGTGCTGTCGATGCTACGGGCTTCGGTCAGGTCGATCACGATCGCGTTGAAATTCACCGCGGTGAAGATCCGCTCAATAGTCGCATCCAACGCCGAACACAGGGTCAGGCGAACTTCACCGACGAACTTCAGGACGAAGGTGCCGTCCTGCTCGGCGAACTGGATTCTACCGGTACTCATTAAAGATTCCTGCTCAACACCAACAGGGCGATATCATCCGGCATCTCCCCTAGCGTGGCCAATCCAAAAACCTGCCGCAAGCCATCCAGGCTGCCGCCCGCCGTTCTTACCCGTTCAGGCAAGGCGGCTTCTTTCTCTTTGAGTGTCGGTTCTGGCAAAAGGTCCAGAATGCCATCGGACATCAGCGTCAGGCTGAACACCGGCGGCAACTCGATGACGTGGTCTTCGTAGGTGGCTTCATTGAACAAGCCCACCGGCAGACCGCGGCCTTCGAGATAACCCACACTGTCTGGCGTATATAACACTGGCAACGGCAGGTGCCCGCCGATGCTATAGGTCAACAAACCCGTCTCCTCGTCGATGACGCCACCGACCATCGTGACATGTTTGCCCAGCTTACAGCTGATCAGGCCCCGGTTGATATGGCCGAGAACTTCCGAAGGGGTGAATTCTGGCAAGGTGCCATTGCGCTTGGATTCGAACAGCAGGCGCGTGGTCATGAATTTCAACAGCACGGTCACGAATGCCGATGAAGCGCCATGCCCTGAAACGTCCGCCAGGTAGAAGGCGACCCGACGCTCGTCGACCCGAAAGTAGTCAACGAAGTCGCCCGACAGGTACAGCGACGGGATGATCTGGTGCGCAAACTTGAACTCGTCGATCGTCCAGGGACTGACCGGCAGCATGTTCATCTGCACCTGGCGCCCGGCGTTCTGGTCTTCCTGCAACAGGTTCAGGCTGGCTTCGAGTTCGCGGTTGGCGGTTTCTAGCTTTACCCGATAACGCTGGTTTTCCAGCAGCAGACGCGCACGATCCAGGGCGCGACGCACCGAGTGCTCGAGCACGGCCAGGTCTTCCAGTGGTTTGATCAGGTAGTCCGCCGCGCCCAGGCGCAGGGCCTCGACGGCGTCGTTCATTACGCCGGCACCGGAAACCACGATCACCGGGGTTTGTGGCGAAAGGTCCGTGACCTGACGAATGAGTTCGAGCCCGCCCATCTGCGGCATGCGCAGATCGCAGATCACCAGGTCGGGTTGGTTTTGCTCGAATACCTGAAGCCCCTGCTGGCCATTACTGGCTTGAAGGACGCTGAACCCACTGTCTTCCAAATAGGCCGCGAGACTCGCGCGTACTACTTCGTCGTCATCGATTATCAGCAGCGTGGCACTGGTTTTTTGCATGTGGGCAAACGGCGCCAGAATTAGGTTGGCGTAGCTGGCAGGGCATTCGGCCCGGCACACACTACTGGATTCGCTTTCTAGCCTCTCTGTCGCACCGCTTTCGAGCATTTGCCCTACAAGCGTGTTCATCAGAGGTGCCCTTCTAAGGCGCAGACGGTACTCCCATCCGCGAGGCGTTTCAAGCTCACGCCGATGGTCATCAGGCGTCTTTACATCGCAAATCACCGGGAGTTATAAGAACAGTCAAAACCGCAACACAATGGAAGGATCGAGCCCATGAGCCAAACCGATCGTGACTACAGTGAAAAGCGCGATTACATCCGCATGCGGGTCGATGCGGACGTCACATTGATCCACGCCGGCGATTTGATCCCAGCCGTCTGTATCGACCTTTCCAGCAGCGGTATGCAGGTTCGCGCGCCCCGTTCATTCCAGGTTGGCGACAAACTGAACGTACGCATCGACTCCGAGCACGCTGCGCTCAAGGGCCTGGAAGCCGAGACCGAAGTGGTCTGGGTAACTCAACAGGACGCTGGCGGTCAGAAACTTGGGCTTACAATCCTGAAAATGAATTGAGCGCGAACACACAACAAAAAGGCGGCCAAATGCAGACTGTGTGAAAACCTAGCAATCTGCTGGCCGGTTAAAGAAAATGCCCGTAT
>CAYNGZ010000485.1:0-2833 GCA_964396695.1 uncultured Pseudomonas sp. | reverse complement strand
GAACCTGGTGGACGAATGGTTTCGAACATCGCCAGCGCTTTCGGATCGCCGTTGATTTCGCCCTGCAACTCGGTGCCGGTGTAACCGATGGCGTCCGCGTTGACGAAGATGGTCGGGATACCGGCGTTGATCATGGTCACCTTGAGGGTGCCAACACCGGGCACTTCCAGGTCATCGATCAGGTTGCCGGTCGGGAACATCGAGCCACCTGCGCCCTCTTCCTCGGCTGCCGGGTTCATGAACTCAAGCTGCACTTCAGCAGCCGGAAAGGTCACGCCATCGAGTTCGAAATCACCGGTTTCCTGCACCACGCCGTCGGTGATCGGCACGTGGGCGATGATGGTCTTGCCGATATTGGCCTGCCAGATGCGCACCACCGCCACACCGTTGTGCGGGATGCGACTGGCCTCTACCAGACCGCTGCCGATGGCGAACGAACCGACCGCCGCCGAGAGGTTGCCGCAGTTGCCGCTCCAGTCGACAAACGGCTTGTCGATGGAGACCTGACCGAACAGGTAATCGACGTCGTGATCAGCCTTGATGCTCCTGGAGACAATCACCGTTTTGCTGGTGCTGGAAGTCGCCCCGCCCATACCGTCGATTTGCTTTTCATACGGGTCAGGACTGCCGATGACTCGCAGCAGCAACGCATCGCGGGACGGGCCCGGAACCTGCGCCGATTCAGGCAAATCCTGCAAGCTGAAGAACACGCCTTTGCTGGTGCCGCCACGCATATAGGTGGCGGGAATCTTGATTTGAGGTACGTGAGCCATAGTGTTCCTTATGTGCCGGAGCAGGACGTCACCGCCCTGCCCCGACAAGTCGCTTTAGACGGCAACAGCCGATTCAAGGAAGTCCTGGGCGAAACGCTGCAACACGCCACCGGCTTCGTAGATCGAGACTTCTTCAGCCGTGTCGAGACGGCAGGTGACGGGCACCGACACCTGCTCACCGTTTTTGCGGGTGATGAGCAAGGTCAGCGTGGCGCGTGGGGTGCGCTCACCGATGACGTCGAACGTTTCAGTGCCGTCGATGCCCAGCGTCTTGCGGTCGGTGCCCGGTTTGAACTCCAGCGGCAACACGCCCATGCCCACCAGGTTGGTACGGTGGATGCGCTCGAAACCTTCGGCAGCGATGGCTTCGACACCGGCCAGACGCACGCCCTTGGCGGCCCAGTCGCGGGACGAACCCTGACCGTAGTCAGCACCCGCAATGATGATCAGCGGCTGTTTGCGCTCCATGTAGGTTTCAATGGCTTCCCACATGCGCATCACTTTGCCTTCCGGCTCGACACGCGCCAGCGAACCCTGCTTGACCTTGCCGTTCTCCTGAACCATTTCGTTGAACAGTTTCGGGTTGGCGAAGGTCGCGCGCTGCGCGGTCAAGTGATCACCGCGATGCGTCGCGTAAGAGTTGAAGTCCTCTTCCGGCAAGCCCATTTTCGCCAGGTATTCGCCGGCGGCGCTATCGAGCATGATCGCGTTGGAGGGTGACAGGTGATCGGTGGTGATGTTGTCCGGCAGTACCGCCAGCGGACGCATGCCCTTGAGCGGACGGGCCCCGGCCAGAGCGCCTTCCCAGTACGGCGGACGGCGGATGTAGGTGCTCATCTCGCGCCAGTCGTACAGCGGCGTCACTTTCGGCCCGGTGTCTTCGTGGATCGCGAACATCGGAATGTAGACCTGGCGGAACTGCTCCGGCTTGACCGACGCCTTGACCACTGCGTCGATTTCTTCGTCGCTTGGCCAGATGTCCTTGAGGCGGATTTCCTTACCGTCAGCCGTCAGGCCCAACACGTCTTTTTCGATGTCGAAACGAATGGTCCCGGCAATGGCGTACGCCACCACCAGCGGTGGCGACGCGAGGAACGCCTGCTTGGCGTACGGGTGAATACGCCCGTCGAAGTTGCGGTTACCCGACAACACGGCGGTGGCGTACAGGTCGCGGTCGATGATCTCTTGCTGGATCACCGGGTCCAGCGCGCCGGACATGCCGTTGCACGTGGTGCACGCGAACGCCACCACGCCGAAGCCCAGCTGCTCCAGTTCGCTGGTCAGGCCGGCCTCATCCAGGTACAGCGCCACGGTTTTGGAGCCGGGTGCCAGGGACGACTTGACCCATGGCTTGCGGGTCAGGCCCAGTTTGTTGGCGTTGCGCGCCAGCAGGCCGGCGGCAATGACGTTGCGCGGGTTGCTGGTGTTGGTGCAACTGGTGATGGCGGCAATGATCACCGCGCCATCCGGCATTTGGCCGGGCACATCGTCCCACTGGCCGCAGATGCCTCGAGCCGCAAGGTCAGAGGTGGCAACACGGGCGTGCGGGTTGCTCGGCCCCGCCATGTTGCGCACCACCGACGACAGATCGAACTTCAGCCCGCGCTCGTACTGCGCACCTTTCAGGCTGTCAGCCCAGAGGCCGGTCTGCCGAGCGTAGTTCTCCACCAACTGCACCTGCTCGTCTTCACGACCGGTGAGTTTCAGGTAGTCGATGGTCTGCTGGTCGATGTAGAACATCGCCGCGGTGGCGCCGTACTCCGGGGCCATGTTGGAAATGGTTGCACGGTCGCCGAGAGTCAGTGCCGAGGCGCCTTCGCCGAAGAACTCCAGCCAGGCACCGACGACTTTTTGCTGGCGCAGGAACTCGGTCAGCGCCAGCACCATGTCGGTGGCGGTGATGCCCGGCTGCAGCTTGCCGGTCAGTTCGACGCCAATGCTTTCCGGCAGGCGCATCCATGACGCGCGGCCGAGCATCACGCTTTCAGCTTCCAGGCCGCCGACACCGATGGCGATCACGCCCAGCGCGTCGACGTGCGGGGTATGGCTGTCGGTGCCGA
>CAYNGZ010000484.1:0-2859 GCA_964396695.1 uncultured Pseudomonas sp. | reverse complement strand
ACGCCGCCTTTCGCTTTCCCCCCAAACTCCCCCCTGTGCCCGGGTGCCGCGTGGCGGAACCGCAACCGGCCCGCGGGGCTATAAGTACACGTGCCCTGTATGCGGCGAGTTCCACATCAGCAAACTGGCCCTTGGCTGCCACCAGAACATCCCAGCGTCGGCACGCGATGACATCCGGCGGCTGCGCGCCTATGGCCATCGGCCAATGATCGAGTTCTCACCGGAGGGCGTGCGCATCGTGCCAGGCCGAGCCTGAGCGCATGGGAAACAAGAAGTCGGCAGCCGGGTGCCAGAACCCGGCCGACCCGCCCGCGCCGACGGTCCGGCAAGCGGCCCAGCATTTGCTGGACGCCATTGCGCAATGGTTCGACGGCCCGGAAGGTGTCGGCTTCCACGGATGGGCGAGGCGATCAGTCGGCTGACTGGCCTGCGACTGCTGGTACTGGACCGGGCCGACGTCCTCATCGGCGCCGAGCGCGATTGCCTGTACTGGTGGCTCGACGACCTGGCCGCCAACGGTGCCATCGACACGGCGCTGATCTTCATGAGCCTGAAGGCGCCGCCCAGCGCGCTGCCAGAAAGCGTCCAGGCGTTCTGGATAACCAACCAGCAGGCCGGCAATCTGCGGGAGGCAGCATGATGTCAGCCAACGTACAGCGCTGCGAATTGCAGCGCTGCTCCAATCCCAACACAGCAAAGCAAGGGTTTCATCGCACGTTGCTTTCGATAGATGGCGATCCGCCTAGCTTTGACTGGTTCGCCCGCCAGACTTACCGAGCCATCGGCGTGATAGCGCTGGGTAGGGGTGCAGAGCGCCGCGCCAATCCCTCCAAGCGTTATCAAGAACAGCCCGGATGGCATTCAAGATTGTGGCAATCACGTCAGCCCTTTATTTGATAGCGTGCTTCGCAGCATGCTCACCCTCCATGATTTACCAAGGCCCGGTCGCGCATCGAAGTCAGCTTCCCCATCTGAAGAGCCATTCTCCGCTTGGCTGCTTGATGGCGGTGTAGTTGCGACGAGTCCCTTCCTCACTCTGAGGAGAAACGTAATCGACTATGAAGCTAATGGCGTTGGCAGAACGCTTCTGCCAACCGGCCACACGTACGGGATTGACGCACCCCGATTTGTGATAGCTCATGCCAGTCAAGGGAGATCAGAAGCCATACGAAGTTTCGTTAGGATCTGTGTACTGCGCCATGCGCTTCGTGTCCGCTCCGCATGCAGCGAGACCGACAACGTTCTCGATCGCCGGACGTGCGTCAGCGATCATTCGATTGGTCTCCTGCACCTGCGCGTTGGTGATTGCTGCAGACGTCCGTTGCTTGATTTCAGCAGGGACATAAACCATACCGGTCCCTGCCGACATGCCGCCAGAACGACCGGCGCTTGGCGTGCCCAACGCGGTATTCAAAGCACCCTGCGCTTGGTTGGTTGCGGTCAATCCATCGTTCACGGCTTGGCAACCAGCAAGGCCAGCCGCGGTCAGCAGAAGCAAGAGAGCAGTATTCCTTTTGATCATTTTCCGTCCGTGAAGGTGAGCGCATTTACAGAAGGCGAGCCTCCGTTCGCTTTCGGCATTGAATCGGAAAACTTTAGGAGGTCTCTCTCGATGAAACACCTGATCGAAACCACCCTCGACGGCGAGGCCGGTTGCATCCTGTCCGATTGCGAGCAGTACCGGTACCGTCTCTGGCGCACGTGGGATGCAGCTCGCCCAGCGCTGGGCTTCATCATGCTCAACCCGTCTAGGGCCGATCACCAGGTGAACGATCCGACCATCACTCGGTGCCTGCAGCGCGCGCTGGTCGGCGGCAAGTTCGGCGGACTGGAGGTGGTGAACCTCTTCCCTCTGCGGTCGAGCGATCCAGATGCGCTGCTGGCACATCCGGCACCGCTCGGCGACCGGCCCGCCAGAAACGATGGCGCCATCATGGACGCGATCGACCGGTGCTCGATGGTGATATGTGCCTGGGGCGCGCACAAGGCTGCGCCGGCCCGCGCGGCAGAGGTGCTGCGCATTGTCCGGATGTCCGGGCGAGGCAGTCTGCTCTTCCGCCTCGGGCTGAACCAGGACGGCAGTCCGAAACACCCTCTTTACATTGCAGCCAGCACGCGACCGCAACGATTC
This sequence comes from uncultured Pseudomonas sp., assembly GCA_964396695.1. Classification (GTDB taxonomy): domain Bacteria; phylum Pseudomonadota; class Gammaproteobacteria; order Pseudomonadales; family Pseudomonadaceae; genus Aquipseudomonas. The sequence goes on along the minus strand of CAYNGZ010000484.1, from coordinate 728 downwards.
ATCGAATGACTGAAGCTGCAGAACGAATCATCGAATTGACCATTTATCCGGACTGTCGGATGACGGCGTGCGCGTGATTGGAGCCAAGCGCAAGAAGGGTGAGGCTGAGGTCATCAAGGTTCGCGACTGGTCCCCTCGCCTGCGCGCAGTCGTCGAGCGGGCAAAGCAGACCGCGGCCGACACTTCCCAAAAAAAGGTGGTGGTCAAAAGCCTCTACCTGTTCCCCAACAGGAAGGCGCAGCCCTACAGCAAGAGCGGCTGGGGTTCGGTCTGGCAGGATGCCATGTGGGATTGGATCTCGACGCTCGACGCCGAAGCAGCCGCGGCGCGGCGCGCGCAGCGAGAACAGTCCGCTGCGCGGCGAAAGGACCGGGGGGCAGGCGCCTGTACGTCAGGATATTCGATTGCCGAGCACGAGGCATATTTCTCCACGCTCGACATTCGCCCGGCCGCGATCACGACAAAGCTCGAGCAACGCTCTGCGGACGCCTATGATTTTGCCGCGCACGCCAATCCGTCGACCACCCATCGACACCACGATCGACGCAAGGTGAAACGGGCATCTGCAACGGAATAGACGGGAGAAATGAAAACGGCGCCATTTAGGCGCCGTGGGAAATTCCGCATCACAAAACGCTTACTGCGTTGTTAACTTCATGATACGTAAGGAATTCTTGGGGTGGCTGATGGGACTCGAACCCACGACGACAGGAATCACAATCCTGGAC
>CAYNGZ010000483.1:0-2860 GCA_964396695.1 uncultured Pseudomonas sp. | reverse complement strand
TCCCTCCTCCTCCCTTCAAGTACCAGCATACAAGCGGGCTTGCTCGCGAAAGCGGACTGACATTCAACATCAATATTGGATGTTATGGCCCCTTCGCGAGCAAGCGCGCTCCCACATTTCTGGTTCTTTGGTGAAGCTTACGGTTTGACCAACCGTGCATCCAGGCTGTTCTGGGCCAGGCGCTTGGCCTGATCCTGGGTCATGCCCAAATGGGTATACAGCGCATGGAAGTTCTCGGTGACATAACCGCCGAAGTACGCCGGGTCATCCGAGTTCACCGTGACCTTCACGCCACGCTCGAGCATGTCGAGGATGTTGTGTTGGGACATGTCATCAAACACGCACAGCTTGGTGTTGGACAGCGGGCAAACGGTCAGCGGGATCTGCTCGTCGATGATCCGTTGCATCAGGCGTTCGTCTTCGATGGCGCGCACGCCATGGTCGATACGCTGGATTTTCAGCAGGTCGATGGCCTCCCAGATGTACTCCGGCGGGCCTTCTTCACCGGCGTGCGCAACGGTCAGGAAACCTTCGTGACGGGCGCGATCAAATACGCGCTGGAACTTGCTTGGCGGGTGGCCCATCTCTGAACTGTCCAGGCCGACGGCGACAAACGCATCACGGAACGGCAGCGCCTGGTCGAGGGTTTTCTGGGCTTCGTCTTCGCTCAGATGGCGCAGGAAACTGAGGATCAAACCGCTGGTGATACCCAGTTGCTGCTCACCATCTTTCAAGGCACTGGCGATGCCGTTGAGCACCACCTCGAACGGGATGCCACGGTCGGTGTGGGTTTGCGGATCGAAGAACGGTTCGGTGTGAATCACGTTCTGCGCCTTGCAACGCAACAGATACGCCCAGGTCAGGTCGTAGAAGTCCTGAGACGTGCGCAACACATCGGCGCCCTGGTAATACAGGTCCAGGAACTCTTGCAGGTTGTTGAAGGCATACGCCTTGCGCAGGGTTTCAACGTCATTCCACGGCAGGGCGATCTTGTTGCGTTCGGCCAGGGCGAACAGCAACTCAGGCTCCAGCGAGCCTTCCAGGTGCAGGTGCAATTCTGCCTTGGGCAGGGCGTTCAGCCAGTCGTACATAATCTTTTCTCATCAGGGTACAGATAGTGAGCATTCTACAGATGCCTGTAGAAACAATTAGCAAAACCTGACCGGTCGGTTCATCCAGCCATCTCATAAGCCTGGGTGTCGGCCATCGTGGGCAAGGGTTAGCCCTTGCCCACGATGGCGTCCGGTCAGATACCGGCGATCAACTGTCGCGCTGCCTGGCTGTGATCGGCAATCAAGCCTTTCAGGTCCAGCCCTTCGACTTGCCCGTCGATTACTCGCCATTTGCCGCCGACCATTACCCGGTCCGCACGATCTGCGCCACACAGCAGCAACGCCGAGATCGGGTCATGGCTGCCGGAGAAGCGCAGTTCATCGAGCTTGAACAACGCCAGATCCGCTTGCGTGCCCACCGCCAGTTCACCGATGTCACTGCGACCGAGCAGCTTCGCCGAACCCTGGGTGGCCCAACCCAGCACCCGCTCCGGGGTGATTTTTTCTGCGCCATAACGCAACCGTTGCAGGTACAGCGCCTGACGGGTTTCGAGGATCATGTTCGAGGCATCGTTGGAGGCCGAGCCGTCAACGCCCAGACCCACGGGTGCGCCGGCAGACGTCAGCTCCAGGGTTGGGCAAATGCCCGATGCCAGGCGCATGTTCGAACTCGGGCAATGGCAGATACCGGTGCCCGCCGCGCCGAGGCGGGCGATTTCGTCGGGGTTGAAATGAATGCCGTGCGCCAGCCAGGTGCGCGGGCCGAGCCAGCCGACGCTGTCCAGATAGTCCACCGTACGCAGGCCGAAGCGTTGCAGGCAGAAGTCCTCTTCGTCGAGGGTTTCAGCCAGGTGGGTATGCAGGCGTACATCCAGTTCGTTCGCCAGTTCGGCGCTGGCCGACATGATTTCTGGCGTCACCGAGAACGGCGAGCAGGGCGCCAGGGCAATCTGGATCTGTGCACCCTCGCCACGTTCGTGGTATTCGGCGATCAGGCGCTGGCTGTCGGCGAGGATCACTTCACCTTCTTGAACGGTTTGCTGCGGCGGCAGAACCCATTCCTTTTCGCCGGGACTCATCGAGCCACGGGTCAACATGGCGCGCATGCCAAGTTCACGGACGCTGTCGACCTGCACGTCGATGGCATTTTCCAGGCCATCGGGAAACAGGTAATGGTGGTCGGCGGCAGTGGTGCAACCCGACAGCAGCAATTCAGCCAAGGCCACCCTGGTCGCCAGCGCGAGTTTTTCTGGCGTCAGTCGGGCCCAGACCGGGTAGAGGGTTTTCAGCCAGGGGAACAGCGGCTGATTGACCACCGGCGCCCAGGCGCGGGTCAGGGTCTGATAGAAGTGATGGTGGGTGTTGATCAACCCCGGCAGGATCACATGCTCGCGGGCATCGAAGACTTGTCCACAGGGTGTCGCGGGTTGTTGGCCTTGCTTGAGCAGCTCGACGATCAAACCGTCTTGCAGCACCAGGCCGCCACGGGCATCGAGGCCGTTGGCAGTGAAGATCGCGAGGGGATTTTTTAACCAGATACGGGTCGCAGGCATTTGCCGGCTCCTCTGAAAGTTGGGTTCAGGTTCGCCAGCTCAGTGTTGCCCTGTCTGCTGATCCAGGGTCGCCGCGGGGGCGAAGTGCGCAGTTTACTCAGGTTTACTCGGTGGTAGCAAAAGATCGTCCGAACGCGGCCCGAACCTGCGGCAGCTCCTACGCGATGAGTGGCGAATCACACGGGTGTGAGCGACACATGACCCGTAGGAGGGGCCGCCCCCTCTTCGAGGCCGCGCTGTCGCGCAAGGAACATG
>CAYNGZ010000482.1:0-2860 GCA_964396695.1 uncultured Pseudomonas sp. | reverse complement strand
TCAATAAGTTATTTTTTGTTCCATAAGAGCTGCCGCAGGCTGCGATCTTTTGGCATCGGTATGAGCGCTGAAGATCAAAAGATCGCAGGCTTCGCCAGCTCCTACAGGTCCCCGTCATTCCTGCGATCTTTTCTTGATCTCTCCCTCATCCGCCGATGTCGACTAGGCTCTAATCACTGCTTGATTGGCCTTGTGACGTTTTGTCGATTTTCTTACCCGCGGGGGCGGGTGTTGCATCCTTTCCTGTCACTCGTCGACTATTCAAACAGAACCCTGGAGCCTGCCCACTGATTTGAGAGGTGCCCCATGAGTCTGCTGCTTGAACCCTACACTATTCGTCAGTTGACCCTGCTCAACCGCATCGCGGTGTCGCCGATGTGCCAATACTCCAGCGTCGATGGGCTGGCCAATGATTGGCACCTGGTGCACCTCGGCAGTCGCGCCGTGGGCGGGGCCGGTCTGGTATTTACCGAAGCCATGGCAGTCACCGCCGAGGGCCGGATTACCGCTCAGGATCTGGGCCTGTGGAACGATGAACAGATCGAGCCACTGCAACGCATCACCCGTTTCATCACCGCCCAAGGCGCAGTCGCCGGTATTCAATTGGCCCATGCCGGGCGCAAGGCCAGCACTCATCGGCCATGGCTGGCCAAGCACGGTAGTATCAAACCGGCGGATGGTGGCTGGACTCCGGTTGGCCCCTCACCGATTGCCTTCGACCCCGAACATACACCACCCACACCACTGACTGAAGCGCAAATCGCCGAGGTGATTCAGGCGTTCGTCGCGTCGGCCAAACGTGCACTGACCGCAGGCTTCAAAGTGGTTGAAATACATGCGGCTCACGGCTATCTGCTGCATCAGTTTTTGTCACCGTTGAGCAATCAGCGGCGTGATCAGTACGGCGGTTCTTTCGAAAACCGCATTCGTCTGGTGTTGCAAGTGACGGAGGCGGTACGTGCGGTCTGGCCTGAAGAGTTGCCCTTGTTCGTTCGCGTATCGGCCACCGATTGGGTCGAGGATGGCTGGAACCCGGATGAAACCGTGGAACTGGCGCGGCGTCTGAAAGCGTTGGGGGTCGATCTGATCGACGTGTCGTCCGGTGGCACAGCGGCGAATGCAGAGATTCCTACCGGGCCGGGTTATCAGACGCGATTTGCCGAGCGCGTGCGCAAGGAGTCAGGGATTGCTACCGGCACCGTCGGATTGATTACTGAACCGGCGCAGGCCGAACACATTCTGCGCACCTGTCAGGCCGACATCATCCTGTTGGCTCGCGAGCTGTTGCGCGACCCGTACTGGCCACTGCATGCCGACGATGACCTGGGTGGTCGCAAGGCCATCTGGCCGGCGCAGTATCAACGGGCAACGAGCCGCGATCAGCCGATCCATGAGTCGGATTTACGTGACTGATCTGCACGGTGCAAGCCAATAAAAAACACCGCTTTCCCATTGAGGGACAAGCGGCGTTTCTTCTGCAGTGAGCAGCACCGCGTGGGCGGTGGGCCTTGTGCGTCGTACGAGAGCACGCAAAGACTCTCGCGACGATAAAGGGTCGAAATTACCGATCCAGTTTGGTGCTCGAAGTGACAGCCTTACTCAAGCCTTTGGTATTGTGATCGCCTGGCGTGGTGGCTGAGATCGCAGTGGCCTTGGTCAGCCCGTGCGTGGTTTTGGCGTGTGCAATCCCGGACGTAGCCAGGCCATGGCCTTTATGGGCATTACGAGCGAGGCCAGTGTGATGACCTTTGATGCCGTGGTCCCTGACTGCGCGACCGGCATGATCGCTTTCCTGGCCTTCCTTGAGACCACTCAGGCCGTGGTTCCTGACCGCGCGACCGGTATGATCGCTTTCCTGACCTTCCTTGAGACCACTTAGGCCACGGTCCCTGACCGCTCGGCCGTCATGATCGCTTTCCTGACCTTCGCTGCGCCCCTTGTTGCCAGCATCAGCAGAATGACCTTCTGCGCGGCCGCCATTGCCGATGCCGCCGCCGTGACCTGCGCCGTTGCCGCCACCGCTACCACCACCGTGGCTTCCCCCATCTTTTGCATAAGCAAAGCTCGTGGGGAGTAAAGGGGCAGCAGCCAGCATCATTACGCATGACATAACAGCGATTAGATTTGTTTTCTTTAAAAGCATGATTGCTTCCATCGATCAGGGTAGGTTTGCATGAACTAGGACGCCTACAGCTATCCATAGTTCTCAGGCTCCCGACAGAAGGCATTACCAGCGCGAGATCCAAGAAAAAACGCCGCCTCCCATTCTCGGGTAAGTGGCGTTTTGTTACGTGAGCAGCATTGTGGTCACGTGGCCGGCGCTTTGTTGGCCTCAGGTGTTCCGGGGCTGAGCCTAAGCGGCAGGCCAATCCGGGTACTTGCGCTTGTCTGGCGCTGGCGGGAAGTACTGATACAACCAGGTCTCGCTCAATGTCCGTTCATGGGTGCGGATAAACAAGCGCAGTTCCACCGGCGCCACGCTGTCATCGGTCGGGAACCAGTCAAAGGTGATCCGATAGCCTTTGATGTCATCCAGCACCAGCACATTGAAATCCTTGACCTGACCACTCGACGCCGTGACCACCGGTTCGATTCCCGTGCCGGCGGGTAACCGCTCCAGGCCACCGCCGGTAAAGTCCACCGCAAAACGTCGCGCCCAGACCTTCGGATAGTGTTCACCCGGTGCCCAGCCCTCGGTGAAGCCGCCCATGCCCGAACGCGTGGCATTGACCCGTGCCAGCGGTGTACCCACCGGCGGTAGCGCGCTCCAGTAGAGCTTGTAGCCATAGTTCAGCGAGTCACCTGCAGCCACCGGTTTTTTCGGAGTCCAGAAGGCCACGATGTTGTCCAGGGTTTCGCC
>CAYNGZ010000481.1:0-2947 GCA_964396695.1 uncultured Pseudomonas sp. | reverse complement strand
GTCGGCATGACCGAGCATTTGCCGATCATGATCATCGCGGTGCTGGTGTCGGTGCTGGTGATGTTGTTGGCGGCCGAGCCTCTGGCCAGGTTCATCAACGACAACCCGACAGTGGTGATGCTGGCTCTGGGCTTCCTGATCATGATCGGCATGACCCTGATTGCCGAAGGTTTTGGCGTCCACGTTCCGAAGGGCTACATCTATGCCGCCATGGCGTTCTCGGCAACGATTGAAGGGCTGAACATGTTGTCGCGGCGGGTTCGGGAGAAGCGGATCGCGGCTGAAGCTTAAGGGGTCATGCAACAACTGGACGGTCGTCTGCGCTGTAAAGCGTGCAGGCGACCGTTTTGTTTTGTGGGGGATTTAAAACGAATCGGTCAGTGCGCCGCGGCGTGGTGACGGGCAGGTTTCTCGGTGTTGGCGGGGGCCGCAGGTTGAACAGGCGCATGATAGTGCCTGCGGGTGATGCGCAATACGCCCCACAGCATCGCGGCCGCAACGGCCAGCCAGCCGCCGATCAGCATCAGGATTATCATCGTCAGGCTCATCTGTGCCTCCTCTTTGCCAGGCTTTGGGCACACACTCCGTGCAAGGGTCAGTCTAGTCGCTGATGTGTTGCAGGCAATTGACCAATAGTCGTGAGTCACCAACCCGTTCGCTCTATCAGCCTCACGCAACTGCCGTTAATGGCTATACCGCTGCTATGATCATGGCCGAAGCCGGGCGACCGATCACCTGGCACCTGAACAAGTGAGTGATGATGTTGCCGGTATTCCCCCGATTCCGCTTCGCCTTGCTGGCCGCGGCCTGCGTCTTGAGCCTGGCCGGTTGCGCCGGGAGCGTACAACCTGAAATCCAGCGTCTGCCTGAGCGCGTCGAACTCAATGGCGTGCCGTTTTACCGTGGCGAGGCTTACCAGAGCGGGCCGCAAACGTTGGCGAGCATGCTTTCTCAGCAAGGCATCGTGATGACCCCGGGGTTGCTCGACAAGCCGCTGCATCTGCCGGGCGCCGAGACGCAGTTGCAGCAGAACATGCAGAACCTGGCACGTGAATACGGAATGGTCGTGTACCCACTGGACAGCAATCTGCCGGCACTGTTGACCCAGGTCGCGGCAGGATACCCGGTGCTGCTGCGTTTCAGCGAGGGCTCGGCATTCTGGAAAGAGCCGAGGTACGCCATTCTCGCCGGCTACAACCGTCACAAGCAGACGGTGCTGCTGCGTTCCGGAATGGAGCGTCGTTTGTTGATGAGCTTCAATTCGTTTGAATCGGCTTTCCAAAACGCTGGTGGTTGGGCAGTGCTGATTCAGGGGCCGACCCAGATTCCGGCCAGGGTTGACCGGCAGCGCTGGCTCAAAGCCACTGACGAACTGGCCCGAGCAGGGCAGGAGCAGGCTGCCACCAAGGCGACCCAAGCGTTGACGGCTCATTAATCGGGCCGAGAAAAACGGCGCCCTGAGGCGCCGTCATCGATAAAGGTCCCGACTCACGTCGCGGGCCTTTTTTAGTACGCTTATTTGCCGGTCTGCGCCATGCCGCTGCCTTGACGATGCAGGTTTTTCTCGGCTTTGTAGTGCAGGGCAACGCTCGGCGCAGAGGTGCTTTTGCCGGTTTCAACCCATTGACGAATCCGTCCGGCGTCGGCGAAGTGGGTGTACTTGCCGAAAGCATCGAGAATCACCAGCGACACCGGGCGATTACCCATGCGCGTCACCAGTACCAGGCAGTGACCCGCCTGGTTGGTGAAGCCGGTCTTGGTCAGCTGGATGTCCCAGTTGGCTTTGTTGATCAGGTGGTCGGTGTTGTGAAAGCCCAGGGAGTAGTTGGGCTTGCGGAACGTCACGGTTTTTTCCTTGGTCGTGCTCAGTTGGCTCAACATCGGGTACTTGCGTGCCGCTTGCAGCAATTTGCTCAGGTCGCGGGCCGTGGAAACGTTGTGGACCGACAGGCCGGTCGGCTCGACGTAATGGGTGCTGGTCATGCCCAGCGCCTTGGCCTTGGCGTTCATTGCGGCGATGAAGGCCGCGTAACCGCCAGGGTAGTGATGGGCAAGGCTGGCGGCGGCGCGATTTTCCGAGGACATGAGCGCAATCTGCAGCATTTCCCTGCGCGACAGTTCGCTATTGAGTTTGACTCGGGAGAACACACCTTTCATTTCCGGGGTGTCGCTGATCGAAACGGAAATGTACTCGTCCATGTTCTGCTTGGCGTCCAGCACGATCAGCCCGGTCATCAACTTGGTCACCGAGGCGATTGGCACGACCACGTCTGGGTTGCTGGAATAGATGACTTTGTTGGTTTGCAGATCGATCAGCATCGCGCTGCCGGAAGCGATGCGCAGATTTGAGGTGTCTCGGGGGGCTGCGATGGTTTCACGAGCATCGACGTTCGACGTGATGACACTGCCTGACAATGCAAATAATAGGCTCAGGATGGAAAGACGGATTTTCACGCGAGTAGACTCGATAAATGTGGGTATACCGTTTTGCAACGGGCTGCTTCAAAAAAAGCGTTACATTTTATGAGCGTAGTTGAGGAACTGTCGAATGTTCTTCGGTGCGCAGATGAAACCCCTTGTTTTCGTCTAGAAAACGGGGGTTTACGACGAACTGACGTCGTCTGACGGTTCGGCTGAGATTCGATGTGACGCCTTAAGCAAGGAACCCCGCCAGATGGCGGGGTTCCTTGTCAGGCTTCAGGGAAAATCTGCATTCAGCTGTGCAGGGTTTCCGCAGCGTACAACGTGTTTTCCAGCAGGCAGGCGCGTGTCATCGGACCGACACCGCCGGGTACCGGAGTGATCCAGCCAGCGCGGGGCAGGGCGGTTTCGTAGATCACATCCCCTACCAGCTTGCCGTCTTCCTGGCGGGTGATGCCGACGTCGATGACGATGGCGCCTTCCTTGATCCACTCACCTTTGACCAGGCCGGGTTTGCCGGCGGCGA
>CAYNGZ010000480.1:0-2951 GCA_964396695.1 uncultured Pseudomonas sp. | reverse complement strand
CGTTGAGCAAGTCCTTGCCTTTGACGGCGGGGTCGTAGCGCAGCACCAGGTTGCCGTGGGGGTCGATGATCCACAGCTGCGCCGTACCTTTGCCCTGAACGTTTTTGCTGTAGGTCGAGAGGTCCAGTGAGTAACGCTGCAACTGCGGGTACTCACGTTTGAGCTTAGCCTCATAGTCCACGCTCAAGGGCTGGGCGACGGCCAATGCATGGCTGGCACGCGAAGCATCACGGCCCAGACCGACCTGAATTTGCCGGGCCAGGTACACCAGTTGCTGACAGTCCACTGAACAGTCCTGCGGTGCGGTGACCAGCATCTGCCAGCGGTCCTCGTCCGCCTGCACCCCCAACTCGGCGCGACTCTGACCGTTGCCAATCAGTTCACCGTGATAACTGCGGCCTTCCGGTACCCAGAACTGCAACTTGTACATGCTGGTGGCGAGGATCATCGGACCGATCACCACCAGCAGAATCAGGACCAGTTGCCAGCGCCCACGGCGACGCTGTGGCACCTGTGCTTCAGACATGTTGGGTGGATTCATGGCCGCTCCCATGCTGTTTCTCCCTTGCGTTGTGCCATCCGAGGTAGAGATAAAGGCCGAACAGTGCGAACGCCATGGCGAACCACTGCGCGGCATAACCGAGGTGCTTTTCCGGCCCCATGGCCACGACCGGCCAATCGGCCTCATAGGACGCAGGACCCGCTTCTTCACGTAGTTCGTAGGCAAACCCGGTTCGGCCCAGCTCGCTCCAGAGCCTGGCCGGATCGATCGCCGTCACCAGCCGTGGCCAGTTGGCGTTCGCCGGATCGGCATGCAGTTGAAAGGTCGCGCCCGGTGCGACATACACCCAGGCGTCGAGGCTCAGCGATTGCTCGGGGGTAGTGAACTCAGGTGGTGTGCGCCGATTCGGCCACGGCAGCCAGCCGCGATTGAGCAATATCCAGAGACCGCTGGCCTGGTCGTGAAAGGGTTGCAGCAGCTCAACCCCTGGCCGGCCATTGCGGATGCGGTTGTCCAGCAGGTAGCTGTGGGCGGCATCGAACTGGCCATGCAGGCGAACGCGCCGGAATGCCGGGTCTTGTGTGCCCGACAGTTGCTCACTGGGCATCGGCTCAGCCGCACGGCGTTCGGCGTAGCTCTGCAGCAACACACGCTTTTGCTCGCCCCGGCTCAACTGCCAAAAGCCCAGACAGACCAGCAACGGCAACAGCACCAGGACCACCAGGGTCGGCGCGATACCCGGCGCAAAGCGCTTCATGGCGCCACCGAAAAGTGGATAAACAGGGTAGCTATACTCAAGTACATCGCATTCCCCCGGAGTCTCACCATGCTCAAGGCAGCCATCGTCCTGATGCTGATTGCCACGGTTGTCAGCCTGTTCAGCGGCCTGTTTTTTCTGGTCAAGGACGACAGCAGCTCAAAACGCCTGGTCACCGCCCTGAGTGTTCGTGTCAGCCTGGCTGCCATCACCGTCGGGTTGATTGCCTGGGGATTCTTCAGCGGCCAGTTGGTATCCAGCGCGCCTTGGTAAGCGCTGTCTCAGAGCACGTAGACGAAGACAAACAGACCGATCCACACCACATCGACGAAGTGCCAATACCAACTGGCCGCCTCGAAACCGAACTGATGCTCGCCGTCGAAATGCCCACGCATGATCCGCATCAGCATCACAAACAGAATGAGGGTGCCGATGGTCACGTGAGCACCGTGGAAACCGGTCAGCATGAAGAACGTCGCGCCATACACGCCTGAACCCAGGGTCAGCCCCAGCTCGTGATACGCGTGGATGTATTCCTTGGCCTGAAAGCCGAGAAATCCACAGCCCAGCAGCACCGTCAGTGCGAGCCAGAGTTTCAGTGCGCCGCGATGGCCCTTTTTCAAGGCATGGTGGGCGATGGTCACCGTGACACTGGAGCTGACCAGCAACACCGTGTTCAACAGCGGCAAGCCCCAGGGGCTGATGACTTCCCTGGGTGGCGGGAAGAGCGTCGGGTCAGGGTTGTGCAGCAGTGGCCAGGCGAACTGGAAGTTCGGCCAGAGCATGTGCGCGATACCTTTACCGCCCTCGCCACCGAGCCACGGCCCGGACAGGTTGCGCACGTAGAACAGCGCGCCAAAGAAGGCGATGAAGAACATCACCTCGGAGAAAATGAACCAGCTCATGCCCCAGCGGAACGTGCGATCGAGCTGCGAGCTATACAGCCCCGCGCGGCTTTCCTTGATCACCGCGCCGAACCAGCCGAACAGCATGTAGGCCAGCAACAGACCGCCAACGAAGAAAATCAGCGGGCCGTGGGATTCCGGGCGCGCGGCCTTGAGGTCGTTGAACCAGGTGGCCAGGCCAAACACGGTGACGAACAGGCCGACCGTGGCAATGATCGGCCATTTACTCTGGGCGGGAACGTAATAATGTTCATGAACTGCCATTGATTGTTCTCCTTATCGGGCACGCTTGAACGCCTAGCCACCTGTCTTTGCAGCAACAGTCACGGGCGGATGACGTGCGGTGATATCGAACAGCGTGTAAGCCAGCGTCAGGTGCTTCACATCCTTGGAAATCTCACGATCAACGATGAAACGTACGGGCATCTCGATTCGTTCACCGGGTTGCAACACCTGCTGGGTGAAGCAGAAGCACTCGGTCTTGTGGAAATACACTGCTGAGTCGCCCGGAGAAATGCTCGGTATCGCCTGTGCACTCATCGGGTGATCGGTCGGGTTGCGGGCGACAAAGATCATCTCGTTCACCGCACCCGGGTTGATCACCATGTCGTCGGCCTTGGGATAAAACTCCCAGACCATGTCCACAGCGTTGGTCGATAGAAACTGCACGCGGATTTGCCGCGACGTGTCGACCACCTGCTCGCCTTCGTACTGCCCGGCGGTTTTGCCGTTGATGCCGAACGCCTTGCACATCGGCGCGAGCGTCTCGGCGATCGCGCCGACGCCG
>CAYNGZ010000479.1:0-2958 GCA_964396695.1 uncultured Pseudomonas sp. | reverse complement strand
GGACAATGAAAACAAAGGCTTGCCTACCTTGATCGTGCGAATTACAAACGTCCGGGAACGGCAACCAGTACGCACCCTGACCAATACGCAGGTGCATGCCTTCAGCGTCGATACCCGCCAGTTGAGCCGGCGACGTTTTCGGTAAACCGGTCAGTTCGACGTAATGCGCGATGGCCTTGGCGTGGTCGGCGTTCATGTGTTCGACCATGCTCACTTCGGCCTTGCCAGCAAACGGGTTGGCCAGGGTCAACTGGTCGACCCAGTGAATCGCGCCGAAACCGCCGATGTAGCGATGCCGCACCGGTTTGAGTACCCAGAAGTCGAAATCATGGGCCTTGTGATAATTCTGCGAATCCGGGAAATAGCGGTAATAGCGCTCGGCGGCCGCATCGATGGCCGCTTGGTCTTCGATTTTTTCCGCTTCGGCCAGATAGGTCAGACGACCGACAGCCTGCACGTCTTGCGCCTCACGCTCCCCCACCAGCAGCGAGCATTTGGGATCTTTTTGCAGATTATGGGTGTGCTGGGCGATTCGGCTGATCAGGATCAGCGGCCGGCCCTGATCGTCCAGGCAATAAGGAACCACCGAACCGAACGGGAAACCGGGCATCGCCCTGGAGTGCGTCGAGAGCACTCCGCGGTATTCCTTGAGCAGCAATTCTCGGGCATGCTTGGCAGCTTCAACGCTCAATTTATGACTCCTTATATAGAGTCCGTCTAAAAAACGGACAGGCACCTGGAGCAAAGTTCCAGCAACGCCATCGGGGCAGTTCTCATGTGCAGCCAGGCCACGTCAGGCGCAGATCGAGAGGCTCTCTAAAAGGAAACCACTTTGACCTGCTATTGGGGCATGCGAATGCAACTCACTGACAAAGTAATCATTATCACAGGCGGTTGCCAGGGTTTAGGCCGTTCGATGGCAGAGTATTTCGCCGCCAAGGGCGCGAAACTGGCGCTGGTCGACCTCAACCAGGAAAAACTCGACCTGGCCGTAGCGGCCTGCAAAGCTGCCGGTGTCGAGGCCCGCGCTTACCTGTGCAACGTCGCCAATGAAGAACAGGTGACCCATATGGTCGCCCGGGTTGCCGAAGATTTCGGCGCGATCCACGGCCTGATCAACAACGCCGGAATCCTGCGTGATGGTCTGCTGCTCAAGGTCAAGGACGGCGAGATGACCAAAATGAGCCTGGCCCAATGGCAGGCGGTGATCGACGTCAACCTGACCGGCGTGTTCCTGTGCACCCGTGAAGTGGCAGCGAAGATGGTCGAGCTGAAAACGTCCGGCGCCATCATCAACATCTCCTCGATCTCGCGCGCCGGTAACATCGGCCAGACCAACTACTCCGCCGCCAAGGCCGGTGTCGCTGCGGCCACCGTGACCTGGGCCAAGGAACTGGCGCGCTATGGCATTCGCGTGGCCGGTATCGCTCCGGGCTTCATCGAAACCGAAATGACCCTGGGCATGAAGCCTGAAGCACTGGAGAAAATGACCTCCGGCATCCCGCTCAAGCGCATGGGCAAACCCGAAGAGATCGCCCATTCGGCGGCGTACATCTTCGAGAACGACTATTACACCGGCCGAATCCTGGAAATGGATGGCGGTTTGCGGATTTAAGGTCACCGCCAAACAAATGTGGGAGATTCTATGGTTGAGGGGAAGCCCTCAACCATAGAATCTCCCACATTGAATTGCATTTCAAATGAGCGGCTTTGATAGCCGCTCATTGATTTCACCTCATCAATCGTCGCTGACGGTGATGTTCGGCATCGCTGGCGTGGCAGCTTCCTGCAAGACAATCCGCGCGCCCACGTGGCGGGCCAGCTCCTGATAGACCATGGCGATCTGGCTTTCAGGTTCGGCGATCACTGTTGGCTTGCCGCCATCGGCCTGTTCGCGAATCACCATCGACAGCGGCAGCGATGCCAGCAGTTCGACGCCATACTGGCTGGCCAGCTTCTCGCCGCCACCTTCACCAAACAGGTGCTCGGCATGACCGCAGTTGGAGCAGATGTGCACGGCCATGTTTTCCACCACGCCGAGTACCGGAATGTTGACCTTGCGGAACATCTCCACGCCTTTGCGGGCGTCCAGCAACGCCAGATCCTGCGGCGTGGTGACGATCACCGCACCGGCCACCGGGACTTTCTGCGCCAGGGTCAACTGAATGTCACCGGTGCCTGGCGGCATGTCGATCACCAGGTAGTCCAGGTCGCTCCAGGCCGTCTGCGTCACCAGTTGCAGCAATGCGCCGGAAACCATCGGGCCGCGCCAGGCCATCGGCGTGTTGTCATCGGTCAAAAACGCCATGGACATGACTTCGACGCCATGGGACTCGATTGGCACGAACCACTTCTGGTCCTTGATCTTCGGTCGGGTGCCTTCCGGGATGCCGAACATGATGCCCTGGCTCGGGCCGTAGATATCGGCATCGAGAATCCCGACCCTGGCACCTTCGCGGGCCAGCGCCAGCGCGAGGTTGGCGGCAGTGGTGGATTTACCCACCCCGCCCTTGCCGGATGCCACGGCGACCACGTTCTTGACGTTGGCCAGGCCTGGAATCTGCGCTTGAGCCTTGTGTGCAGCGATCACCGTGCTGATGTCGACCTTGGCCGAGGTCACGCCATCCAGACCTTCGATCGCCATTTGCAGCATTTGCGCCCAGCCACTCTTGAACAGGCCGGCGGCGTAGCCCAGTTCCAGCTGAACGCTGACGCGGTCGCCCTGGATGTCGATGCTGCGCAGGCAACCGGCGCTGATCGGGTCCTGGTTCAGGTAAGGGTCGGTGTACTGGCGAAGGACGGCTTCCACCGCTGCGCGATTGACGGCGCTCATGGGCAACTCCGATAGCAAGACTGGAAAATCAGACGGGTATCGTACCTGTTCTGATGGTTGGGCGGGATGTCGAAAAGATCGCAGCCTTCGGCAGCTCTTATGGAACAAAAAATAACTTATTGATT
>CAYNGZ010000478.1:0-2967 GCA_964396695.1 uncultured Pseudomonas sp. | reverse complement strand
GGCTATCTGGGTTCTGCCCTTGATCGCCTTGGTGATTGGTGGATGGTTGGGCTGGCGTGCCTACAATGAGACCGGGATACAGGTTCAGGTTCGCTTTGAAAGTGGCGAAGGCATTCAGGCCAACAAGACCGAAGTGGTCTACAAAGGGATGCCGGTCGGCAAGGTAAAAAATCTGACGCTGGATGACGAGGGAAAAACCCGCGGGGTGATTGCCACCATCGAGATGAACAAGGACGTGGAGCAATACCTCAAGACCAGTACGCGCTTCTGGCTGGTGAAGCCGAGCGTTAGCTTGGCCGGGATTACGGGGCTGGAGACGCTGGTCTCGGGTAACTACGTGGCGATCAGTCCGGGTGAAGGTGAGCCAAGCCGCACGTTCACGGCCTTGGCAAAAGAGCCGCCGCTGTCTGACTTCAAGCCAGGCTTGCACCTGACCATCAAGGCTGATCGCCTAGGCTCCCTGAATCGTGGGAGTCCGGTGTTCTATAAGCAGATCCAGGTTGGTCAGGTGAAAAGTTACCAGCTATCAGAAGACCAGGGCACCGTCGAGATCAAGGTCTTTATCGAACCCACCTACGCCAATCTGGTGCGCAAACACACGCGATTCTGGAATGCCAGCGGAATCAGCATTGACGCCAACCTGTCCGGCGTGAAAGTGCGTAGCGAGTCGCTGGCCAGTATCGTCGCAGGCGGTATTGCCTTCGCCACACCCGATAACCGCAAAGACAGCCCACCCACCGACCCAAGCTTGCCGTTTCGTCTCTATGAAGACTTCGACGCCGCTCAGGCCGGTATTCGCGTCAAAGTGAAACTCAGTGACTTCGAAGGCCTGCAGGCCGGTCGTACGCCGGTGATGTACAAGGGCATTCAGGTCGGTAACCTCAAAGCGCTGAAGGTCGATCCGGACCTGTCCAGTGCAACGGCTGAGCTGACCCTTGATCCACTCGCCGAGGAGTACCTGGTCACCGGGACTCAGTTCTGGGTGGTTAAACCGTCGATTTCGCTGGCGGGGATCACCGGACTTGAAGCCTTGGTCAAAGGTAACTACATCGCCGTGCGTCCTGGCGACAAGGGGGGGGCACCACAACGCGAATTCGAGGCCCGGCCTAAAGCGCCGCCTCTGGATCTGCGCGCTCCAGGTCTGCACCTGGTGCTGTTCACTGAGAACCTCGGTTCGCTGGAAGTCGGCAGCCCGGTTCTCTACAAGCAGGTCAAAGTCGGTTCGGTGCAGAGCTATCAGTTTTCGCGCACCAAAAAGCAGTTGGTCATCGGTGTACACATCGAGAAAGAGTATGAAGGACTGGTCAACGCTTCGACTCGATTCTGGAATGCCAGCGGGATTACCCTGACAGGTGGCCTCACTGGCGGGATTCAGGTCAAAAGCGAGTCCCTGCAAAGCCTGATGGCCGGCGGTATTGCGTTCGAGACGCCGGAAGCCAAGGCGCCATTACAAAAGCGGATTCCTCGTTTCCGGTTGTTCGCCAACCATGACGAGGCGAGCCAGAAGGGCGCCGTGCTCACGATCAAGGTCGATCGCGCCGACGGTTTGCGCAGCGGCACGCCAATTCGCTTCAAAGGTCTGGACGTCGGCAAGGTAGAAAGTGTTGACCTCAGTGATGATCTGCAATCGGTCTTGCTCACCGCACGCATCACCGAAGTGCCGGAGCGCATTGCTCGAGTCGGCAGCGAGTTCTGGGTGGTCAAGCCTGAACTGGGCTTGATCAAAACGTCTAACCTGGAAACCCTGGTCACCGGGCAATACATCGAAGTTCAGCCCGCCACGAAAAACCTGGGGCCGCAAAAGAGCTTTGTCGCGTTGCCGCAGCCACCTGAAGCGACGACTCAAGAGGCCGGCCTGAGTCTGGTGTTGAGCGCGGCTCGTCGTGGTTCGTTGAAGACCGGGGTGCCGGTGACTTACCGCGAGATTACGGTGGGTAAGGTAACCGGCTATGAACTGGGTCAGACTGCGGATCGCGTGCTTGTCCACATTCTGATCGAGCCGAAGTACGCGCCGTTGGTACGTAGCGGAACGCGCTTCTGGAACACCAGTGGTTTTGGTCTGGACTTCGGCCTGTTCAAAGGCGCAACGGTGCGGACTGAATCGCTGGAGACGCTGATTCAGGGAGGCATTGCATTTGCGACGCCGGACGGTGATCGGATGGGCAGTCCGGCACGACCTGAGCAGACGTTCCCGCTGTTCGACAAGTTCGAGGATGAGTGGCTGACCTGGGCGCCGAAGATTTCCCTCGGCAAGTAACCCGCAACAGCAACCACAAAAAAGGCCGCGATCCATTGGATCGCGGCCTTTTTCGTTATGGCACCGATGAGCGCTTTAAACCTCGTCCAGTTCCGGCTCAGTCGATTCAACGTTGACTGTAGCCTTCACCTCGTCATGCCGGCGAATGTACTTCCAGTCCGCCTCGTCGATGTAGATACCATGCGGCCCGCTGCCACCTTCCAGGTCGATGGCGACACTGGCGCAGACCTGCGGCTTCACACTGGCGAGGATCGGCACGAAGCCCAGCTGCAAGCTGGTTTCCAGCAAGGCTGCCTGGTTCTTCTCGTCGATGTCCGCCGCCTCGTCGAGGTAGTACGGCAAGCGCACTCGGCCGGCCAGATCACGGTCCATCAAGTGCAGCAACAAGTACATGTTGGTTAGCGCCTTGATGGTCATGGTGGTGCCGTTGGACGCGGCGCCATCAATGTCGGTGTGAATCACCGGCTGACCGTTGACCTTGGTGATTTCGAACGCCAGTTCAAACAGATCTTTAAGACCCAACTGGTTGTGGTTCGCCGCGACCAGTCGCGCCAGGTATTCCTTGGCTTCTTCGTTCTTGTTGTCCTGATCGGCACTTTGGCTCAGGTCGAACACCGACAGGGTTTCGCCTTCCTCGTACTGACCCGCGCTGTGAATGATCTGGTCGATGTGCTTGAGGGCTTCCTTGTTCGGCGCCAGCACGATGCGGA
>CAYNGZ010000477.1:0-2986 GCA_964396695.1 uncultured Pseudomonas sp. | reverse complement strand
GGCCCATGTTCCTTACGCGACAGCGCGGCCTCGAAAAGGGGGCGGCCCCTCCTACAGGCGTACACCCGTAGGAGCTGCCGCAGGCTGCGATCTTTTGATCTGGCAGAAACAACAAAGCCGCTCGAAAGCGGCTTTGTTGGTCCGGATCACATCTTAATGCTGGCCAGCCAGCTTGTGTTCCAGGTAGTGGATGTTGACTCCACCTTTGCAGAAGCCTTCGTCGCGGGTCAGGTCGCGGTGCAGCGGGATGTTGGTTTTGATCCCGTCGACCACGATTTCGTCCAGCGCATTGCGCATGCGCGCCATGGCTTCTTCACGGGTTGCCCCGTAAGTGATCAGTTTGCCGATCAACGAATCGTAGTTCGGCGGAACTGCATAGCCGCTGTACAGGTGCGAGTCGACCCGCACGCCGTTGCCGCCCGGGGCATGGAAGTGCTTGACCGTGCCTGGGCTTGGCATGAAGGTTTTCGGGTCTTCGGCGTTGATCCGGCATTCCAGCGCGTGACCGCGGATGACCACGTCATCCTGGGTGAACGACAGTGGGTTGCCAGCGGCGATGCTGAGCATCTCCTTGACGATGTCGATGCCGGTGACCATTTCCGAAACCGGGTGCTCTACCTGGACACGAGTGTTCATCTCGATGAAGTAGAAGCGGCCATTCTCGTACAGGAACTCGAAAGTGCCTGCGCCACGGTAACCGATGTCGATGCACGCCTTGACGCAGCGAGCGAAGACTTCCTGGCGAGCCTGCTCGTCGATGCCCGGTGCCGGCGCTTCTTCGAGAACCTTCTGGTGGCGACGTTGCAGCGAGCAATCGCGGTCACCCAGATGGATGGCATGGCCCTGGCCATCGGAAAGGACCTGAACTTCCACGTGACGTGGGTTGGTCAGGAATTTTTCCAGATAGACCATCGGGTTGCCGAATGCTGCGCCCGCTTCGGAGCGGGTCAGTTTCGCCGAGGAGATCAGGTCCTCTTCTTTGTGCACAACGCGCATGCCGCGACCACCACCACCGCCAGCGGCTTTGATGATCACCGGATAACCGACTTCACGACCGATGCGCAGAGCGGTTTCTTCGTCTTCCGGCAGCGGGCCGTCGGAACCTGGAACGGTTGGAACGCCGGCAGCGATCATGGCGTGCTTGGCCGAAACCTTGTCGCCCATCAGGCGGATGGTTTCGGCTTTCGGGCCAATGAAGGCGAAGCCGGAGTTTTCGACCTGTTCGGCGAAATCGGCGTTTTCCGCGAGGAAACCGTAGCCTGGGTGAATGGCGGTAGCGCCGGTCACTTCGGCAGCGGCGATGATCGCCGGGATGTGCAGGTAAGAGTGCGCGGCCGATGCCGGACCGATGCAAACGGACTCGTCTGCCAGGCCCAGGTGCATCAGCTCCTTGTCGGCCTTGGAGTAAACGGCGACGGTCTTGATGCCCATCTCTTTGCAGGCACGCAGGATCCGCAGGGCGATTTCACCGCGGTTGGCGATCAGAACTTTTTCCAACTTCGCAGGATTCAGCATCAAAGGCTCTCCGCGGTTCAAACGATGGTGAACAGCGGTTGGTCGAACTCAACCGGCTGGCCGTCTTCGACGAGGATGGATTCGATCACACCGCTGCTTTCAGCCTCGATGTGGTTCATCATCTTCATGGCTTCGACGATGCACAGGGTGTCGCCTTTCTTGACGCTCTGGCCCACTTCAACGAAGGACGGCGAGGTCGGCGAAGATTTGCGATAGAAAGTGCCCACCATTGGCGAACGGGCAACGTTGCCGTTCAGCGCGGGTGCTGCAGGCGCCGCAGCAGGTGCAGCGGCGGCAGGCGCGGCAGCAGCGACAGGTGCCGGAGCTTGCATTGGCGCAGGAGCGTAGTATTGCTGAGCCGGGGTTTTGCTGTGGCGGCTGATGCGTACGGACTCTTCGCCTTCCTTGATCTCGAGCTCGTCGATGCCGGACTCTTCCAGCAGTTCGATCAGTTTCTTAACTTTACGGATATCCATGAATCATCAACTCCCAAGGGTCGGTCAGGGGCGTTTAACGCTTGTTGTTCAAGCCGTTGCCTGTCTTTCAAGCTGCTCTAGTGCGGCCTCCAGGGCCAGTCGATAACCGCTGGCGCCAAGGCCGCAGATCACTCCCACCGCAACGTCGGAGAAGTAGGAGTGATGGCGGAAAGGTTCGCGTTTGTGCACGTTGGACAAATGCACTTCGATGAATGGGATGCTCACCGCCAGCAGCGCGTCACGTAATGCGACACTTGTATGTGTAAAAGCTGCTGGATTGATCAAAATGAAGTCCACACCCTCGTCGCGAGCGGCGTGAATGCGATCGATCAATTCGTACTCGGCGTTGCTTTGCAGGTAGAGCAAATGGTGGCCGGCCTTGCGTGCCCGCTGTTCCAGGTCCTGATTGATCTCGGCCAGGGTCACCGCCCCGTATACGCCCGGTTCGCGGGTGCCGAGCAGGTTCAGGTTGGGGCCGTGCAAAACCAGTAGGGTCGCCATTTGCCGTTCCTTGTTATCCAGGTGCAGTTATCAGAACCCGGCGACTATGCCGCAAAGCCTTTGTGACTGTCCAGTTCTCTGCAATAGCCCGCACAATGACCGATGATTGCGCGAAATATATGACCAACTGATTAAATCTGGTCATTCGCTTTGGCGACACGTTCGGCGAAGTCCCTGGCGTTGATCTCACCGATCACTCGTAGATCGCCGCGTTCATTGCCGTCCTTGCCGAAAAACATCAGCGCTGGCGGCCCGAACAGTTTGTAACGGTCGAGCAGGGCGCGTTGTTCGGTGTTGCTGGCGGTGATGTCGAAGCGAATCAGCCGATAGCCTTTCAGGCGTTCGACGACGTTGCTGTCCTTAAGCACCTCGTGCTCGATGACTTTGCAACTGATGCACCAGTCGGCGTACCAGTCGAGCAGCAGCGGGGTATTGGCGGATTTTGCTTCGGCGAGGACGCGATCCAGTTCTGCCAGGCTGCTGATGGTCTGCCA
>CAYNGZ010000476.1:0-3007 GCA_964396695.1 uncultured Pseudomonas sp. | reverse complement strand
GCGTTGGCCGGGTCGTCCATCGCGAGCGTGCGGTCCGCGGTGGCGATGCCCAGCCAATAACCGTGGCCCGGAACAACCTGGTAAACACCAGCACCGGGGTCAAGGAATACAACGTTGATATGGCGGCGGCGATGATTGCCGGCCTGCCGACACTGCTGGTCTACATATTCGCTGGCAAGTATTTCCTGCGTGGGCTGACGTCCGGCGCGGTCAAGGGGTAGAACATGGCAACTCTCGAATTACGCAACGTCAACAAGACCTACGGCAGCGGCTTGCCAGACACCCTGAAAAACATCGAACTGAAGATCGATGACGGTGAGTTCCTGATCCTTGTCGGCCCGTCGGGTTGCGGCAAGTCGACCTTGATGAACTGCATCGCCGGCCTGGAAAATATCAGCGGCGGGGCGATTCTGGTGGACGACGCCGATATCAGCGGCATGAGCCCCAAGGATCGCGACATCGCCATGGTGTTCCAGTCCTATGCGCTGTACCCGACCATGAGCGTGCGCGACAACATCGCCTTCGGCCTGAAAATTCGCAAAATGCCGGCCGCCGAAATCGACGAAGAAGTGGCGCGGGTGGCCAAGCTGCTGCAAATCGAACACCTGCTCAACCGCAAGCCGGGCCAGCTCTCTGGTGGTCAGCAACAGCGTGTGGCCATGGGCCGTGCGCTGGCGCGGCGGCCGAAGATTTATCTGTTCGACGAACCGCTGTCGAACCTCGACGCCAAGCTGCGGGTCGAGATGCGCACCGAAATGAAACTGATGCACCAGCGCCTGAAAACCACCACGGTCTACGTGACTCATGACCAGATCGAAGCCATGACCCTGGGCGACAAGGTGGCGGTGATGAAGGACGGGATCATTCAGCAGTTCGGCACGCCGAAGCAGATCTACAACGACCCGGCCAATCTGTTCGTGGCGAGTTTCATCGGTTCGCCACCGATGAACTTCATCCCCCTGCGTTTGCAGCGCAAGGACGGCCGTCTGCTGGCGCTGCTCGACAGCGGCCAGGCGCGTTGCGAGCTGCCGCTGGGCATGCAGGATGCCGGTCTTGAGGATCGCGAAGTGATCCTCGGCATGCGTCCGGAGCAAATCGTTCTGGCGAATGGCGAAGCCAATGGCCTGCCGACCATCCGCGCCGAAGTCCAGGTTACCGAGCCGACCGGTCCCGACACCCTGGTGTTCGTCAATTTGAACGAAACCAAAGTCTGCTGCCGTCTGGCACCGGACGTCGCACCGGCCGTGGGCGAGACCCTGACCCTGCAATTCGATCCATCGAAAGTGCTGCTGTTCGATGCCAAAACGGGCGAACGTTTGGGGACGGCCGGCCAACCGAAAACCGAGACCCATAGCGCCAACGTCGCCCAATTCAAAGGCCGCTGAAGATCAAAAACTGTAGGAGCCGGCTTGCTGGCTCCTACAGGGGGGATACGCGGCGCGCGGTCTGTCGCGCGTCGCAACCGTTGTAAACCGCGTTAGATAAAAACAGTTAATAACAATAAAGACGAGGATGTAGGGATGAAGAAGAAAAACAACGCTCAGCTTATCTGCCAGTTGTCAGCTGTTGCGGTGATGACCATGGCCGGTAGCGTGCACGCGGCTGACGCGTTCAGCGCTGATTCCAAGTGGATGACGGGGGACTGGGGGGGCGAGCGGACCAAGCTGATAGAACAAGGTATCGACATCAAGGCGGACTACGTCGGTGAAGTGGGTGGCAACCTGCGCGGCGGCTACAACGACGACAAGACTGCGCGTTACGCCGACCAGTTTGGCCTGGGCGTGGCGCTGGATCTGCAAAAGCTGTGGGGCTGGGATAACACCCAGGCCAAGATCCAGCTCACCAATCGTAACGGTCAGAACATCTCCAATGACCGTGTCGGCGACCCGCGTGCCGGCACCTTGAGTTCCTCACAGGAAGTCTACGGCCGTGGCCATATGGTCCGTCTGACCCAATTGTGGGTCCAGCACCAGTTCCTCGACGGTAAACTGGACGTCAAAGCCGGTTACTTCGGCGAAGGCGAAGACTTCAACACCTTCCCATGCGAGTTCCAGAACCTGGCCTTCTGCGGTTCCCAGGTGGGTAACTGGGCGACCGGTATCTGGTTCAACTGGCCAGTCAGCCAGGCGGCACTGCGTGTGAAGTACAACATCACGCCTGAGTTCTATGCGCAAATCGGCGCGTACAACCAGAACCCGTCGCAACTGGAGCACGGTAACGGCTTCAAACTCAGCGGCAGTGGCACCAAGGGCACCGTCCTGCCGGTCGAGCTGGTCTGGTCGCCGAAGGTCAACAACCTGCCGGGCGAATACCGTGTGGGTTACTACAAGAGCACGGCCGACGCCAATGACGTTCGTAAAGACGACAACGGCAATGATGCAGCGACTACAGGCAACGCCTATCGCAGCCACGATAGCAAGCATGGCTACTGGTTCGTTGCGCAGCAGCAACTCACCAGCCACAACGGTGACGCTTCTCGCGGTCTGAACATCGCGGCCAACGCCACTTTCCACGACAAGGACACCAACGTCGTCGACAACTACCAGTCGCTGATGTTTGTGTACAAGGGCCCATTCGACGCACGTCCGAAAGATGACGTCGGGATCGGTTTTGCCCGTATCCATGTCAACGATGACGTGAAGAAAAACGCCGAGTTGGTCAACGCCGCCAATGGTGTCACCGACTACGACAATCCGCTGTTCTCGCCACTGCGTTCCACCGAGTACAACTACGAGATCAACTACGGTTTCCACGTTACCAACTGGCTGACGGTGCGTCCTAACCTGCAATACATCACTCACCCGGGCGGTGTTGATGAAGTCGACAACGCGCTGGTGGCCGGTCTGAAAATTCAGTCGGTGTTCTAACGCTGTTGCGATAAGCTCCTCTCCATGTGCGCATTTTTGCGGACGGCCAAGGCTGTCCGCTTTTTTTTGGGGCGGCGCAGCCCTGTAGCTCTTATGGAACAAAAAATAACTTATTGATTTATATATTATTTTTAAGGGCT
>CAYNGZ010000475.1:0-3023 GCA_964396695.1 uncultured Pseudomonas sp. | reverse complement strand
TCCTTACGCGACAGCGCGGCCTCGAAGAGGGGGCGGCCCCTCCTACAGGGATCGTGTGATTCCGTAGGAGCTGCCGCAGGCTGCGATCTTTTGATCTATTGGAGCTTAACCGTGAACCGGCACGCCCTTGAGGTAAGGCGCAGGCTCAGCCCCCAGGTTGTTCAACATCCGCTCGCTGTACCAATCCACAAAGTTCACCACACCAAACTCATACGTCTTGGAGTAAGGCCCTGGCTGGTACGCCGTGGAGTTGATGCCGCGCTGGTTCTCCTCGGCCAGGCGACGGTCCTGGTCATTGGTGGCGTCCCAGACCTGGCGCATGCGCTCGACGTCGTAGTCCACGCCTTCGACGGCGTCCTTGTGGACGATCCACTTGGTGGTGACCATGGTTTCCTGGGCGCTGATCGGCCACACGGTGAACACGATGATGTGGTCGCCCATGCAGTGGTTCCAGGAGTGCGGCAGGTGCAGGATGCGCATCGAGCCCAGGTCCGGGTTCTTGATGCGGCCCATGAGTTTGGCGCAGCCCTGTTTGCCGTCCATGGTCATCGACACGGTGCCCTTGAGCAGTGGCATGCGCACGATGCGGTTGCGCAGGCCGAAGCTGGCGTGGGCGTAAGGAATCTTCTCGGCTTCCCAGGCAGCAGCGGAGGCGGCGACGTGGTCCTTGAACGCCTGGTCGGCGCGCGGGTCGGTAACGTCGTCCCATTCCAGCAGGGTTTTCAACAGTTCCGGGTGTGAGCCGCCACAGTGGTAGCACTCGCGGTTGTTTTCCAGCACCAGCTTCCAGTTGGCCTTTTCCATCAAGGTGGTTTGCACCGCCACCTTGGTGTTTTCCATGTCGTACGGTTCCATGTAATGGCTGAGCGTCGACAGGAAGTCATCGATGGCTGGCGGGTTCTCCGCCAGGCTGATGAAGATGTAGCCGCCGGCGGTTTTCACGTTCACCGGTTTGAGGCCGTACTGCTTCATGTCGAAGTCGGCACCCATCTCGGTGCCGGCGAACAGCAGGCGACCGTCGAGCTCGTAGGTCCACTGGTGGTAGTGGCAGACCAGCTTGGCGACCTTGCCCTTGTCGCTGGTGCACAGACGCGAACCCCGGTGACGGCAGACGTTATGGAACGCGTGAACCACACCCTCGGCGCCGCGAATCACGATGATCGGGTTCTTGCCGACTTGCAGGGTCAGGTAGTTGCCCTTGGTCGGGATCTCGCAGGTCATGCCGGCGATCAGCCATTCCTTCTGGAAGATCTCCTGCATGTCGATATCGAACAGGCGCTCATCGGAATAGAACGGTTGTGGCAGCGAGAACGTACGCTCGCGCTCTTGCAGCATCTGCGCAGTGGCCTTGCGTGCGGGTTCCAGTGGATCGCCCAAGCTCAGGGTAGTGGTGACGTCCATCGTTTAAGTCCTCATGGCCATCTGTGTGGCCGGCGAATAGTGGCTACGGTTAGTGCAACGCAAGGCAGAAAACAGCGTTTATCTGTTGAGGCGAGTGTGGGGCCGGCGCTGGCCAGAACCTTATCCATGGGCGACATGGTCCAATCTGTTCCCGACGCGCAACCCCCGGTGGTTAGGGGCTGGTCGCGATAAGTACGTGAATGTCGTAGATAGGTAAGTGGCCACTGCGCGCCTTGAGCAGAATCGGCAACATGAGGCCGACAGTCGGCCGTGGAGATCAGCATGTCCAACAACTTCCTGAACCCGGTAACCACGCAGACCTGGGCCAATGGCCGACACATCGTCCGTTGCGTCAAAGTCATCCAGGAAACCTGGGATGTGCGCACCTTCTGCTTCATGGCTGATCAGCCGATCATGTTCTTCTTCAAGCCGGGGCAGTTCGTCACCCTGGAGCTGGAGATCGAAGGCCAGCCGATCATGCGCTCGTACACCATTTCCAGCTCGCCGTCGGTGCCGTACAGCTTTTCGGTGACGATCAAACGCGTGCCCGGCGGCAAGGTGTCGAACTGGCTGCACGATACCCTGCACGAAGGCTACGAACTGGCGGTGCACGGGCCGGTCGGGCTGTTCAACGCTATCGACTTCCCGAGCCCGAAAGTGCTGTACCTCAGCGGCGGCGTGGGGATCACCCCGGTGATGTCCATGGCCCGCTGGTTCTTCGACACCAACGGTAATGTCGATATGGCGTTTATCCACAGCGCCCGTTCGCCGAAAGACATCATTTATCACCGCGAGCTGGAACACATGGCGTCGCGGATCGAGAACTTCAGCCTGCACCTGATCTGCGAAAAACACGGTTTCGGTGAGCCGTGGGCCGGGTATCGCGGTTACCTGAACCACAAGATGCTCGAACTGATGGTGCCGGACTTCCTCGAGCGCGAAGTGTTCTGCTGCGGTCCGACGCCTTACATGAACGCGGTCAAGCGCCTGCTGGAGAACGCCGGCTTCAATATGAAGCACTACCACGAGGAGTCCTTCGGCGCGACCCCGCCAGAGGCGCGCGCCGACGCTCTGGAACACGCCGAACAAGCGGCTGAAGCTCCGGCAGTCGACGCCGCTGACCTGCATCAGGTGGAATTTACCGCCTCGGGCAAGAGCATCCGCGTGGCACCGGGCGAGACCGTGCATGCGGCAGCAGCCAAGGTCGGCCTGATGATCCCGAAAGCCTGCGGCATGGGCATTTGCGGCACGTGCAAGGTGATGAAGCTGGGTGGGGAGGTCGAGATGGACCACAACGGCGGGATCACCGAAGAAGACGAAGCCGATGGTTACATCCTGTCGTGCTGCAGCGTGCCGAAGGGGGATGTGCGGATCGAGTTTTGATTTGATGTTGGAGGGGGAGTCAACTTCAAGAGCAACCCCTCACCCTAACCCTTTCCCCAGAGGGTAGAGGGGACTGACCGAGTTGTTTGGTCGAAGTGCTGCGACCTGCGATTGCGAGTCGAACTCAAATTCCATCAGCAATGGAGATCGGCTCCCTTTCCCCTCTCCCCACTGGGGAGAGGGTTGGGGTGAGGGGTGGATCTATCGGTCACCACAAACCTCACGTTTAGATCGATTGA
>CAYNGZ010000474.1:0-3036 GCA_964396695.1 uncultured Pseudomonas sp. | reverse complement strand
GAAGGCAGCACAAAGGCCCCTGAAAAGCCCAAGGTTTACAGCTCGTTCAGCGAAGACACGATCTTCAGCCTGCTGAGCGCGGAACTGGCTGGCCAGCGCAATCGTTTTGACATTGCCCTGGACAACTATGTCACGCAGGCCGTCAACACCCAGGATCCGGGCATCTCCGAGCGAGCCTTTCGCATTGCTGAATACCTGGGCGCCGACCAGGCCGCGCTTGATAGTGCGCTGATCTGGTCGAAAAACGCCCCGAACGACCTCGAAGCGCAACGTGCCGCCGCCGTGCAGCTGGCCCGTGCCGGGCGTTATGACGACTCCATGGTCTATATGGAGAAGGTTCTGCAGGGCAAGGGAGATACCCACTTCGACTTCCTCGCCCTGTCTGCGGCCGATACCGACCAGGACACTCGCAACGGCCTGATGAAAAGTTTCGACCGTTTGTTGCAGCGCCACCCGAAAAACGGCCAGTTGATATTCGGCAAGGCGTTGCTGATGCAACAGGACGGCGACGCCCAGGGCGCGCTGACCTTGCTGGAGAAAAACCCTCCGCAAGACGGTGAAATCGCCCCCATTCTGCTGCGCGCGCGCCTGCTGCAAAGCCTCCATCGTGGCAATGAAGCGTTGCCGCTGCTGGAAAAAAGCATTCGCAAGTACCCGGACGACAAACGCCTGCGTCTGACCTACGCACGCCTGCTGGTCGAACAGGACCGCATGGACGACGCCAAAGAGCAATTTTCAAACCTGGTCCAGCAATATCCGGAAGACGACGAGTTGCGCTACTCCCTGGCACTGGTTTGCCTGGAAGCCAAGGCCTGGAATGAGGCCAAGGGCTACCTGGAAGACCTCATCGCCCGGGAAAGCCATGTCGACTCGGCCCACCTGAACCTGGGTCGCATCGCCGAAGAGCGCAACGACCCTCAAGGCGCACTGATCGAGTACGGAATGGTCGGCCCGGGTAATGACTATTTGCCAGCACAATTGCGTCAGTCCGATATTCTGATGAACAACGGACGCACCGCCGAAGCCCAAAGGCGCCTGGCCAAAGAGCGCGACGAACAACCGGATTACGCGATCCAGCTGTATCTGATCGAAGCCGAAACCCTGTCCGCCAATAAACAGGAAGATCACGCCTGGTCAGTCCTTGATAAAGCGCTCAAGCAATATCCGGACGATCTGAATCTGCTCTATACGCGGGCCATGCTGGCGGAAAAACGCAATGACCTGGCGCAGATGGAAAAGGACCTGCGACTGATCATCAAGCGCGACCCGGACAACGCCATGGCATTGAATGCCCTCGGCTACACCCTGTCCGACCGCACCACGCGTTACGCCGAAGCCAAGGCACTGATCGAGCACGCACACCAGCTGAACCCGGAAGACCCGGCCGTTCTCGACAGCCTCGGCTGGGTGAACTTCCGCCTGGGCAACCTCGATGAAGCCGAGCGTTACTTGCGCCAGGCTCTGGAGCGCTTCCCCGACCAGGAAGTTGCCGCACACCTGGGCGAAGTTCTGTGGGCCAACGGCAAACAACGTGAAGCCAAGCAAATCTGGGGCAAATTCCTCAAGGAACAGCCCGACAGCCCTACCCTGCGCAGCACCATCAAGCGCCTGACCGGTTCCGAGACTCTTTAACATCATGTTTTTGCGCCACGCTATCGTTTTCAGCTTCATCGCCCTGCTCGCCGGTTGCGCGGGCTTTGGCGCCCGTGAATCCGTAGAGGGTCACGGCAACCCCGCGCAATGGCGCGAACACAAACAGCAACTGACGGTCCTGGATGGCTGGCAAATCAACGGCAAGGTTGGCATTCGCGCGCCAAAGGACTCGGGCAGCGGCACCCTGTTCTGGCTGCAACGGCGGGACTACTACGATATTCGTCTGTCCGGCCCGCTGGGTCGCGGCGCGGCACGTTTGACCGGTCGCCCCGGCCAGGTGTCGCTGGAAGTCGCCAATCAGGGTCGCTATGAAGCGCCAACGCCCGAGGCCCTGCTCGAAGAACAGTTGGGCTGGAAGCTTCCGGTCTCGCATTTGGTCTGGTGGGTTCGCGGGCTGCCCGCACCCGACAGTAAAAGCCGCCTGAACCTGGACGCCGACAGTCGCCTGGCCACTCTCGAGCAGGATGGCTGGCAAGTCGAGTACCTCAGCTACACCCAGCAAAACGGCTACTGGCTGCCCGAGCGGATCAAACTGCACGGCACCGACCTTGATGTCACGCTAGTGATCAAGGACTGGCAACCACGCAAATTGGGGCAATAAGATGCCTGCCACTCGCCTGACGCTACCCTCGCCTGCAAAACTCAATTTGATGCTGCACATTCTGGGGCGCCGTGAAGACGGTTACCACGAGCTGCAGACACTGTTTCAATTTCTCGATTACGGCGACGAAATAACCTTCGCCGTACGCGATGACGGTGTCATTCGTCTGCACACCGAATTCGAAGGCGTCCCTCACGACAGCAATCTGATCGTCAAAGCTGCAAAAAAACTTCAGGAGCAATCCGGTTGTTCGCTGGGGATTGATATCTGGATCGAAAAAATCCTGCCCATGGGCGGAGGCATCGGTGGCGGCAGTTCGAATGCGGCCACCACGCTGCTGGGGCTCAATCATCTCTGGCAACTGGGCTGGGACGAGGATCGATTGGCCACTTTGGGCCTCACGCTGGGCGCGGATGTCCCGGTTTTCGTGCGCGGGCACGCGGCTTTCGCCGAGGGTGTGGGAGAAAAGCTCACCCCTGTGGACCCGGAGGAACCGTGGTATCTCGTGCTTGTGCCGCAAGTCTCTGTAAGTACAGCAGAAATTTTTTCAGATCCGCTGTTGACACGTAACTCTTCTCCCATTAAAGTGCGCCCCGTTCCCAAGGGAAACAGTCGAAATGACTGCTTGCCGGTGGTAACAAGGCGTTATCCAGATGTACGTAACGCTTTGAATTTGTTAGGTAAATTTACCGAAGCAAAACTCACCGGAACTGGAAGTTGTGTGTTTGGGGGCTTCCCAAGCAAAGCTGAAGCTGATAAAGTCTCGGCCCTTCTTACAGAGA
>CAYNGZ010000473.1:0-3059 GCA_964396695.1 uncultured Pseudomonas sp. | reverse complement strand
ACACGATCTGATCCACAGCTTGTATTTTCGCAAGCAACGGGGGCCACACAACCTGATGATGGGGTTGGTCTGGCTGGCCCGGCCGGGCACCATCAACCCGTGGATTCGCCGCCATCTGCACCTCAACCACCACAAGGTGTCCGGCAGCGAAGTCGACATGGAGGAGCGCGCCATCACTAATGGCGAGCCGTGGGGCATCGCACGTTTGCTGATGGTCGGCGACAACGTGATGTCGGCGTTCATCCGCATGTTGCGGGCCAGGACCTGGGCGCACAAATCCAGCATCATCAAGCGCGCCTTGAAGGTCTACGCGCCGCTGGCACTGGTGCATTGGGGGGCGTGGTACGTGTTTCTCGGTTTCCACGCGGTCAACGGCATTGCGTATCTGACGGGCTCGTCGGTGGAGTGGTCAGCGACCACGCTGTCGGTGATGCAGGTGATCGACATCGCCGCTGTGGTGATCATCGGCCCGAACGTGCTGCGCACCTTTTGCCTGCATTTTGTCAGCTCGAACATGCACTACTACGGCGACATCGAGCCGGGCAACGTGATCCAGCAGACCCAGGTGCTGAACCCCTGGTGGATGTGGCCGTTGCAGGCGTTCTGCTTCAACTTTGGCAGCAGCCACGGGATCCATCATTTTGTGGTGAAGGAGCCGTTTTACATCCGCCAGTTGACCGTACCGGTGGCGCACAAGGTGATGCGCGAGATGGGCGTACGCTTCAATGATTTCGGCACGTTTGGACGGGCGAACCGGTTTGTGCGCAAGGAGTTGCAGACAATCGAAGCGGTGCGGGAAGCTCAAGCGTAGAGCGTTTCCAAGCGTGTTCCTCGGCAGTTCATTGATTTCGGTAGCTGGCAGGAAGTGTTGATTTTTTATTCTCTACAGATCTATATCAATCATGAAATATTCCTTTAAGAAATAAGTTGCTGAGGCAATGATTCATCCACCGAAGTGATCGCGTGGGGGGCAGGCGCAGGCAGATCGATTCATTGAACCGCAACCTGTCCGTGTTAAATATTTGAGGATTGCCCCGCTGCTGGTGATTACGGCGCGTTAACAGGTGTTCGATTTCCGGGGCCGTCTCCTTGGCAGGGTGCGGCCCCTTTTTTATTCGGCTGGAAATCGACCCCTCACCCTAACCCTCTCCCCAGAGGGGCGAGGGGACTAATCGAGTTGTCTGACGCTATCCATCGACCTGTGAAACCGAGTCGATTATGGATTCAATACCTATCCTTCAGGTCGCAGTAAATCTCTAGCCCTCCCCCGATCAGTCCCCTCGCCCCTTTGGGGAGAGGGTTAGGGTGAGGGGTGTCCCTACAGGTCGATACTTATCTATATTTATTTAAGGTCTTAATAAATAGCTTCTTATTCCTTATCGGATATAACTCCCGTCCCTATACTCGATCAGGAACAGACACGCACAGGAGAGCTCCCCATGCGCAACGAATCCATTCGCTACCTGATTGTGCCGGGCTGGCAAGGATCGCCAGAGGATCATTGGCAAAGCCATTGGCAGAACAGCCTGCCGAACAGCACACGGGTGGAGCAGGCCGACTGGCTGACCCCGCGTCGTGAGGATTGGGTCGCGGCGCTGGCCGAAGCGATTGATGCCGACAGCACGCCGGTCATTCTGATCGCTCACAGCCTGGGGTGCGTCACCGTTGTTCATTGGGCGGCTACCGCTCCGTTGCAGGCATTGCGTCAGGTTCGCGGAGCCTTGCTGGTGGCGCCTGCCGACGTTGAGCGGCCGGCCTGCGTGCCTGCGTTGCGCAATTTTGCACCGATTCCGATACACCTGCTGCCGTTCCCGAGCCAGGTCGTCAGCTCCGACAACGACGCTGCTGTCAGCGCGCCACGGGCGCTTGAGCTGGCGCGTCACTGGGGCGCCGAGGCGGGGATTCTGGCGGGGGCCGGGCACATCAATGTGAAGTCCGGTCACCATCGCTGGGAGCAGGGTTTCGCCTACCTGTATCGCCTGCAAAACCGCATGGAACATCACGCCCTGCGCCGCGCTTGAATTTCTTTTTTATTTGAACGCCCCCGTCTCCCGGCGGATTTGGGCGGGAGTCTGCCATGAGTTTGCATGAGTCTTTCGGTCAGCCCTTGCTGACCTTTCCCGATGCTGAGAAAAGCCCGCTAAGCATTCGCGCCAAAGCGCTGGTGTTTGTCGACCCGCGCTCGCGCCAACTGCGCCAGGAGCTGGAGCAACTGGCTCCGCGCTCGATCTCGGTGTTGATTCACGGTGAAACCGGCAGCGGCAAAGAGCTGCTGGCACGGCACATTCACCGGGCCAGTGATCGCGGCGGTCTGTTTGTGTCGGTCAACTGCGGCGCCATCAGTCCGACCTACGCCGATGCCGAGTTGTTCGGTTATGCCGGCGGCAGTTTCAGTGGTTCGGCCAGCAGTCGTGCCGGCTGGTTCGGTTCGGCCAATGGCGGGACGTTGTACCTGGATGAAATCGGCGATTTGCCGTTGCCGATTCAGATCAAACTGCTCGCCGCCCTGGAGAATCACGAAGTCACCCGCGTGGGCGCGCAACAACCGAGCCCGGTGGATGTGCGGCTCGTGGCGGCGACCAGCATCGATCTGGCGCAGGCCGTGGCGGCCGGCAAATTCCATGAGCGGCTCTATCACTACCTCAGCGAAGGACAACTCCAGTTGCCGGCCTTGCGAGAGCGAGTCGGCGATATTCAATCATTGGCCGAGTATTTCCTCGGCATCTACAGCCAGCGTCTTGACCTGCCGGTGCCGTTTATCAGCGATGCGGCCCAGCAGGTTCTGGAGCGGCACAGCTGGCCGGGTAATACCCGTGAGCTGGAAAACGTCATTCACTTTGCGTTGCTGGTGAGCAGTGGCGAGGAAATAAAGCCTGCGCATTTGAATTTGCCGCAGGCGTTGTCGCCGGTCGAACAGATCGAGCAGCAACTCAAGCGCATCGTCGACGGTGGATCGGCAGCAGAGCTCGAAGCCCTGAAACGGCTTCTCGGACAAACAGGAATCCTGTAATTGGATGGACTCGCCCACGCCGAGGCGTCAATGCGCCACGGTGGCAGTC
>CAYNGZ010000472.1:0-3085 GCA_964396695.1 uncultured Pseudomonas sp. | reverse complement strand
AGGCTATGGCCTCACAGGCTAATGGGTAAATTATTTCGAGAACAGCACACTAGGTTGCGCTTTCTCGCGAGCGGTACTTGGCCTGTCGAATTCATATTTTCAGTGCCACGGGGGCCGACAGTTGTTGCCGGAATGCATTGCGGGTCTCGGAAGTGGAGTGTTGCCCAGCAGCCTGTAACTTAAGCTCAACGGATGTTAGGAGAAAACCACTTCAATTCGACCTTCGCGTCTTGATCTCGGCGCTTGTTTGACGATGATCTGTATATCGCGTCCAAGTCGGGAGAGACACTCCATCATCTTGGCTTCACTGATACCCCGAAATTTTCCGCGAAGCATTTCGGAAAGTTTGGGCTGTGATAACCCCAGGATCTCGGAAGCCTGAACTTGGGTCAGGTGACGGGCCTTTATGATTTCGCCGATCTTTGCCGCGAGCTGGGCCTTAACCCGCATCTCGTTGGCATTAGCGCTTCCAAGGTCTTCGTACACATTGCCCGTGCTTTCTTCGATTTCAATCATGTCCTGATCCTTTTGCGTGATCCTGAGCCGCCAGCAGCCTCTTTTTGATCAGTTCGATATCGCTCTGTGTGGTTTCGATGCCCTTGGTCGATTTCTTCTGAAAACAGTGAAGCACATAGATGGCGGTACTAAAACGAACGGTATAAACGGCTCGATAAGTATTTGTATTCAGGTCGTCAACCACCTCAAGAACGCCAGCACCACCAAAGCCTTTCAATGGTTTAGCTTGAGGGTGTTTTGTACCGTCCTGCGCCAAGTGGAGGGCGAATCCGAAAACGTCTTGAACGTCCTCTGGCATCTGTTTGAGGTCTTTTTTACTGCTGCTGACCCACAAGAGTGGCTTCCGTGTACTCATGTGAAATATACCTATATTGAGATAATCGTCAAGCAGAGGAATCAGATCACTCGATCATCGCGTAATCCGCCCGTCCCACCGGGTCAGGCGTAGAGCCTTTGACGCTCATGCCTCTGCCCGGCGCAAAACCTGGGAAGAACACCAGGCCTTCGGCTTCAAGCCGATAGGCGAGGGCCAGGCGGGTGACGTCGAGCAATTCACCGCCCGCCTCAAACCGTCGGATCGCTTCAACGGTAACCCCGGACTCTTTGGAAAACTCCTCCAGAGACCAGCCCAACATCGCACGGGCTTGTGCGCTGTGTGCGGGGGTGAATTGGAAAAGGGCGATACGTTCCAGGGTGATTTTCATCGCAAGAGAGGCCATGGTTTTCTCCGGGTTCGAGATGGGTTACTCAATTTATACTGTGTTTTTGTACAGTTGTTTTCGGCCCGGATCAAACTCATTTTTTGATTGGTTCTACTTCGCCTCCAACCCCGGCACCTCTCGAATAATGAAGTGATCCAGATTCTCGATGTCGCCACTGAACACCCCGAACGTCTGCTCGGGGTTTTTCTTGCTCGGCACCTGCTTCAGCTCCGGCGTCACACCATAGAAGAAGCAATAAAGCTCCCGCTCGCTGCCGATGGCGCCTTTGATTTCCTCCAGGAAGGCTTTGCGCTTGCGGTAGTTTTCGATCAGGTTTTTGCTCAGGTAGACGTTCACCGGGTAGGGCTTCTTGTCGAGCCAGACCTTTTTCTCGAAATCGATGCGGAAACTGGTGTTGTAGTCCTTGATGGCTTTGATCTTGCCCCAGTAAATCAGCCCCTTGTTGTCTTGCAGGTATTCGATTTTCTTGAAGAACGAGCTGTAAGACGCGGTGTGCTCGCCAATCTTCAGCGGCATGCGTTTGAGCAGGTCCTTGTTATCGAAATTCGACACGAAGCACTCCACCGGGTGAGCGAAGACGCTGGTCTTGTCCGGGGTCGTTTCGCGGATCGGGGGTTCGATGGTGCTGGGCGTGGAAGAAGGTTTCGGCTGATCCCGAGGCGCATCGACATCCGGCATTGGGGTGGACGGCTTGCGCACATACTGACGCCGGGTCAGCAGCAACTCCGACGGAAAATGTTCCTCTGGCTCGTCGTCTGTTTCTGCATCTTCTGATGCCGGCGTTCTGAGGCTGACATAAGGGCAGCCATCGATATGCCGGGTGCCGGGCAGGTTCTTGAAATGCGGCGTGCGGATGTAATTGACGTTTTTCGCGTTGAACGTCCCCAGCCCATTCGCCTCGTCGAACGCCGTGCGACAGTCGTCGTTGGGGCACTGAAAGCGCTCCTTGGCCGAGTCGAAGTCCATGGTCTCGTCGAAGTTCAGATCGCGCACGTCATAGATCGACAGCTTGTCGTCGAGGCTGATGCAGTAGGCGGTGTCGAATTTCATGCGCGCTCGGGTCCTTGAGGGGTAGGTGGCGTATTAATAGCGGGTGGCGCGTGATGGCGCACCTGTTGATTCACGTTCGTCGCATCAACACCCTCTGCCATTGGACAAGACCCCATAGCCTGACTAGCGTTGTGAGGTGGGTCGCATTGCTCCTTTCCTCATCCTGAGGTCTTGATTCGAGCTGACTTTGTGCCACATCTACAAGGAGGTAAGGATGTTTGGGTCGGTCGTTCTGGACGCGATTCTCGGGATGTTGGCGCTGTTCACGCTGCTGGGCATTTTCGTCACCACCCTCACTGAAATCATTCAATCCTTCTTCCAGAAGGTCCGGGCGAAGTACCTCTATGACGCCCTGAAACTGTTGTTCACCGGCAAATTGAAGGGGCTGAACGACAGCGACCTGGCGTTCTTCCAGCAGGTGCTCGATCACCCGGTGATCCAGTCCATGGCGCCACCGGGCAATCGCCCCAGCTACCTGGACCCGGCGATGCTGGCGCAGGTGGTGATCACGCTGCTACTGCACAAAGACGACACCACGACCCTCGATATTCCACTCGCCGAACTCAATGCGGCTCTGGACGAACTTCGTATAGCCGTGGACTCACTTCAGCCGGTGCACGGCGACTTGGTGACCGTGCTGGCCACCCTGCGCTATCGACTACAGCCGCGGCTCCAGGCTGCCGGGCTCGAGGTGGTCTGGAATGTGGATCCCCTGCCGCTGCTGGACGGTCTTCAGCCACAGATGGTGCTGCAGATTCAGCGACTGCTTTTGGAGGCCTTTACCAATGTGCTGCGCC
>CAYNGZ010000471.1:0-3103 GCA_964396695.1 uncultured Pseudomonas sp. | reverse complement strand
ACGGAGCCTTGCCCCCACGCAGTCGTCGGCTCGACCCACAGGCTCGGACGCGTGCTGTACCAGTCGACGGTGTCCTGATAGCTGTCGAACTCATGGTCGGTCTGCACCAGCCCAAAACCTTTCGGGTCCGTGTCGGCGAAGGCGTTGAATTGCAGGGTTGCCGGGTTGTTCAGCGGGCGACAGATCCACTCGCCATTGCCGCGCCACATGGCCAGCCGATCCGAGTCGTGGATCTGCGGGTGAAGGGTGTCGCACATGCGCCGCTCGTGAGTGCCGCAGCTGAACATGCTGGTCATCGGTGCGATGCCGAGTTGTTCGATGGCGGTGCGCGCGTTGACGTGCGCGTCGATGGCCATCACCACCTGACTGGCCTGGCAGTCGATATCGAAGCGGTAGGCGCCGGTGGCGCTTGGCGAGTCGAGCAAGGCATAGACCACGAAGCGGGTGCTGTCCTTGTCCGGGGTCTCGAACCAGGATTTGGTGAAGTCCGGAAACTCTTCGCGCTTCCTGGCGTAGGTGTCGATCGCCAGGCCACGGGCCGACAAACCGTACTGGCCGGTGTTATCCACCGCCCGGAAATAGCTGGCGCCGAGGAACGACACCACGTCGTGCTTATCCAGCTCCGGAGCCTTGAACAGCTTGAACCCGGCAAAGCCCAGGTCGCCCTTGAGCTGAGCGGTGTCGACGCTGCTGTTCTGGTAATTGAACAGAGACGGGTGGAAATGCACTTCCCGCGCCTGACGGGTTTTGGGGTCGACGCTGTACATGCGCACCGGTTGCTTGAAACCCATGCCGACGTGGAAGAACTGCACGTCGAGTTGCCCGTTCAGGTCATTCCACAGCGAATGACTGGCGTCGTACTGAATCGCGTTGAATTGCTGCGGTGTCATGTTCGCCAGCGTCGGCGGCAACACCTGCTTGGTGTCGACATAACCACGGCTGGCCAGTTGTTTGGCTTGTGCCTGCAAGGCCTCGAAGTCGAATGCCTGGGCCTCGCCATCAGCGGTCCCGGCCCAAGCACGTGCGGCCAGCAATCCCGTGGCCGAAAGGCCGGTGTAGGCGGCGATGGCCATGGAGGCTTTCAGCAAATTCCTGCGGTGCATAGGACAACCTGTCTTGGACGATCCCGCGGCGTTCCTTGCTGCGTGACGGATCAGAATTAGAGGTTCGGACAAGCCTTCGGCCAAACGCGTCGGATTTTAAACAGATGCCCAATAAGATAAAGCGTTCGAATTAACTCGAAAAATGATTAGTTTTCACTTCACGCAAAACACCAGCGGATCACTTCAGGAGACTCCACATGCTCAGCGAACGGCGCCTTGTTTCGGGCGATATTCGACGGCTCAAACTCATTGATCGACGCGAAGTGATCGATGCGTTCTACCGCGTACAGGACGGCGCGCTGTTGCTCTATCCGCAGCATGAGGTGGTCAGCGGCTGGCCTGCGGGCGAGGCCGAGCGTGACGAAGAGACTTTGCAGGCATGTTACGAGCGCGGTGGTTGGCTGTATGGGGTGTTCGATGGCGACACGCTGGTGGCTGCTGCGGTGGTCGACTGCGAGGTTATCCACAACGCCGGGCTGTCGTTACGGCAACTGAAGTTTCTGCACGTCAGCCGCGATTACCGTGGCCTGGGGCTGGGGCAGCAGCTGTTCCGACTCGCGAGCCAGCAGGCTCTGGCGATGGGCGCAGAGGGGGTTTACGTGTCGGCCACGCCGTCGCGCAATACCGTCGACTTCTATCGGAGCCAGGGTTGCGCACTGCTCGAAACGCCGGACCCACAGCTGTATCAGCTGGAGCCCGAAGACATTCACCTGTTTTTCAGATCAACAGAGCGTTTCAAATAAGTGTTTTCATTTATTTGACTAATTACTCTAAAAATAGCTCACAAACGTTTTTTTGTTCCTATTCTTAGGTTCATGACCGGCTTTTGCCCTTGAGGCCGGTAAACGTTCAACAGCGGCCAGTCAGGTGCCGGCTGCTGACAGAGGAGCAGGGCGATGAGGTAACTGAAGTTTCATTTCACGTGCAGAGGGACATCGTCCATGGAAAAAGCGCAAGGCATCATCGGGTTTCTGGGGATTTTCTCAGGCGTGAACCTCTCGCGAAGGTCGCGCCGGCTCAGCTCGGAGGAGGTGAAACTCGTCGAGCAGTATCGTCAGTTGTCGGAGAATGACCGGATTGCAATGCGCTATCTGGTGGACGCGATGCACCGTGTTTCGCAGTTTTGAGCCGGGTTGACGGCCCCTCCCATATTCGCCTATGGGAGGGGCTGTTTGTTTTAATGCATCAGCCCTTATCGCATTGAGTGTTACCACTCCTGTAGCTGCCGCAGGCTGCGATCTTTTCGGGGCCGCCGTCTCTGTTTAATCCTTTCCCAAATCCTCGGTCCGAGGCTACGTTGCCTTGCGTCGCTGCCTACACCTGCGCCAGAATCCGCCGGCTTGTGCGTCTTGGGCCTGCCCCCTATTGTTTCCGTGTCGCTGACCAATCAGCGATCGGGTTTAGCAGCCCGGGTATTCTCTAGACGTACAGCGTCCACCGTTCATGAGCAGGTGTTTTTATGCCTGGCAGTTCATGTTATGGCGGCTTTGCGTGGGGCACTTCGGTGCGCCGGGTTCTAGAGTCCTGGTCTGCTAACCCGCGTACAGCCGCCACCCCCAATTCGTTTAGCAGCGATGTGTGGCAGCTCCACAACTCTAGGAGTTTTACCATGTTCAAAGCTACTCCAAATCCCCCCGAAACCGACCCCGTTTCCCCCTACGCCTCCCTCGATTCAAAAGAACTCCACGCTGCCGCGCACCGCGCACTTGATCACTATCTGGTGCTGCCAGAGACCAAGCAATTATTGGCCGACCGACGCCCCGGCTGCATTTTCGTCATAGCGCCCGACATCGACAGCGAAACCTTGCTGGCCCACGCCTGCGAGACCCTCGCGTCGGTGAATGTCATGGCCAGCGATCTGGCGTTCGAACTCGAAGGCCCCAAGCGCAATACCGCGCTGGCAATCCAACAGATGATTTCCCTGGCCGAATTGGCGGTGAATCGGGCGCTGGATCACCTTGATCCACCGGACTCTGCGCAGTAGCCAATCCGGCGTCAGT
>CAYNGZ010000470.1:0-3123 GCA_964396695.1 uncultured Pseudomonas sp. | reverse complement strand
ACGCCGTTCCTGTTGACCCTGGTGCTGATCTTCCTCGGTTACAGCGGTCTGGGCATCAGCCTGTGGCCGAACATCGTGCCGCCATCGATCTCGATCTGGGACGCCGCCGCACCGCCGCAAAGCCAGGGCTTCATGCTGGTCGGCACCCTGTTCATCATCCCGTTCATTCTGGGCTACACCTTCTGGAGCTACTACGTGTTCCGCGGCAAGGTGACCCATGACGACGGTTACCACTAGTAGGAGCAAAGCTTGCTCGCGATGGCGTCTTGAGAGGCGCCCTCAAACCCAGACCGAGGACCGGGGCAATGGCTAATAAACACTCTTTGCAGGAAATCGAACAGGCTGAAAAGAGGCCGCTCTGGCAGCGGCTTGGCTGGCTGGTAATGATCTGGACCGGCAGCGTACTGGCGCTGTTTGTCGTGGCCAGCCTGATGCGCATGTTCATGAACGCTGCAGGCCTGACCACTCACTGATCGACCCGAACATCCCATCCCGTGCCTTGCAGCATGGATTTATAACCCTCCGCTGGAGGTTTTTTTTGCCTGGGCGCTGGCGGCTATTTACGGGCCTTGAGGATCACGAACTTCGGCGTTGCCGCGACCTGCTCGACACCGCGGAACAGGCGCGCCAGTTTGCTGTGATAGCCCAGATGACGGTTGCCGACGATGTACAGCGCGCCGCCCACCACCAGCGCTTCGCGAGCTTGCTGGAACATCCGCCAGGCGAGGAAGTCACCGACCACTTGTTGCTGATGGAAAGGCGGATTGCACAGCACCACGTCCAGCGACTGCGGCTCCTGCCCGGCCAGACCATCGCCCGCACGCACGATGACTTCGCGCTCACCGAAGGCGGCCTGCCAGTTTTCGGTAGCGGATTGCACGGCCATGAACGATTCGTCCACCAGCGTGTAGTGGGCTTGAGGGTTTTGCAGGGCGCTGGCGATGGCCAGTACACCGTTGCCGCAACCCAGGTCGGCGACTCGCGCGTTACCCAGGTTTTTCGGCAGGTGAGGGAGAAACGCCCGGGTGCCGATGTCCAGGCCTTCGCGGCAGAATACGTTGGCGTGGTTCAGCAATTCGATCGCCGGCTCATCGAGCCTATAGCGAGTCGGGTAGGGCGACGGTGTTGGCTGCCTGGCGTCGGGTGTGGCAATCAACAAGCGGGCTTTCTTGACCGCCAGTGAGGCTTGCACCGGGCCGATGTAGCGCTCCAGCAGATCACCAGCTGCCCGCGGCAGGTGTTTGATCATGGCCGCAGCAACCACCTGCGCGCCAGGTGCCAGTTGCGTTTGCAGGCGGATCAATTGCTCCTCCAGCAACGCCAGAGTTTTGGGGACGCGGATCAGTACCCGATCGAATGGACCGACCAGTGGCGCGCTAGCCGGTAGCACTGACACGACATCAAAGGGAAGGCCATTGCGTACCAGATTCTTTTCCAATGCCTGGGCTGCAAGAAACGAATCACCGCTACTGGTGACCTGAACCTTGCCGACAAGGCTCGCCGCCAATGCACCAAAACTGTCATTGAGCACCAGAACCCGGGTATCGGCGCCGGGCTGCTGATCGGCCAGATGGTTGAGCAGGTATTCGTCGGCCGCATCGAACGCTTGCAGCGGTTCGTTCTTCTGTTCAGGTTGGCGAATCAGGTCGAGCTGGGCGAAGGGGCTTTCGAGCAGGGGCATGAGGCGGGGACTCTGGATAATCAACGGGTGTCCCGCGGTTTTGCACGTATTCAATGCTGGACGGGACCGCCTGAGTGGACTGCGCCGCGGTGTCGTTCGCTTCATCACTCAGAAGGGGCGTAAATGGTACGTTTTTTTCCGCTGGATTACCCGCTGGTTTTTCCGTCGTGCTCAGCACTGAAAGACAGTGGTGTTGATCTGGGCTCAGATCAAATGGCTCTTCGCTGCCTGCACCACGGCAGAAATCTTATTGGTGACGCCGAGCTTCTTGATCGAATTGCTCATGTGGAAATTCACCGTACGCGGGCTGAGATTGAGGATGGTTCCGATATCCA
The DNA here is from genome assembly GCA_964396695.1 of uncultured Pseudomonas sp. Taxonomy (GTDB): domain Bacteria; phylum Pseudomonadota; class Gammaproteobacteria; order Pseudomonadales; family Pseudomonadaceae; genus Aquipseudomonas. The sequence goes on along the minus strand of CAYNGZ010000470.1, from coordinate 1,107 downwards.
CTGCGGTCTTGCCTAGCGCGGACCATTTCAGCACCTCTATTTCTCGTGACGATAAATGAGCCACGCTCGAGTCGTCTGGATGCTTGCTGGCCAGCTTTTGCATTGCGAGAACATACAGCTTGTGGCTGATGGCCGTCGCACAGCCGAGGATTTCATAGAGTTCATAAGCGGTGATGCGACAATGGCTTCGGGCAACGCTGAGCATGCCGCTGTTGTGGTTGTTCAGGTCATGTACCGGCAGCGCCCAACCGTACTGCATGCCTTGATGCGCGAGTGCGCGCTGCAGATCGGGGACGTCGCTGAAGGTCTTGCTATCCCAGAGAATGGGCAGCGTTGAATGATTGCAATGAGCCACTGTCGGGTCTACCGCGCAGTAGTTGTTTTGTTCATAGCGCGTGTTCCAGTCGCGTGAATAATTATTAAGGTTCAGGCTGTTAAAACAATGGCTTGGCGCATGAGAAATTATTGAAAATGCGCAATATTCGTAACCAAGGCTATTAAAGAAGTTGAGTGCCATTTTGTAGGCGCTTTCAATACTTGACTCATAGATCAGCTGTTTTAGCTGGGTTTCCTTCCAGGTATCCATAGGAGCCGCTCCTGTATTTAACTTCGTAGGTGCTGATTGGATCCAAAATTTTACGTCACGAGTGTAGGATGAATCTTACATATGTGAAGTGATTTTTTTTGCTCTTGATGGCCCTTGAAAAGAATAACTGGTTCTTAGAGAAACAGTACCTGTACAGAGGATTAGGGTTTGTCCACTATCGGTAGAATATTAAAATTATTTTCATTTTCTAGTCGTCAACTCGAGCTTTAATTCTTCAGTTAACAGTTCGTCGCCTGTTCATTAATACCACTACAAACCGACGGTATTTCTTCGCCCGACTTTGCGGGACACTGGGGCGATCAGACCTATGGAGCGCCCCATGACCGCCAGCGCAGAGAAGTTCACCCGCCAGACGCTGCTCGATGTCCAGCCATTGACGCCCGGACTGTTCACGCTGCGCACTACGCGAGACGCCGGCTTTCGTTTTCGTGCCGGGCAGTTCGCCCGTCTAGGGGTTACCAAGGCCGCGTGAGAGCAGCATCGGTTGGGTGAAGCGGCCT
>CAYNGZ010000469.1:0-3146 GCA_964396695.1 uncultured Pseudomonas sp. | reverse complement strand
CTGCCTGCCAATTACACACCACACCGTATGGGCAACGCCTGTTCGCGCTCGCCCTCCTGGTGAACGGACATATGGCGGAAGCTGATACGGTGCTTACGCAGGCGCTGCAGGCACAACAGCCCCCGTTTCCCCTCCCTCTGAGAGATAACTGGTTGCAAGTTTTTCTGATTGCCACAACTTGTTGAAATAATGGGAGAAAATGCCGACATAGGTCACCAGCAAATCGCTCGATAGCACGAACAAAACTGGCAGTGATCATGCGCATTTCGTCGTCATCGCTCCCCCAGCCTCCCGCACATTTTTCTGACGGCACCAGACTCGTCTTTTGTTCTGGACCTCCACCAGAGCCAAGGAGAGCAGTGTGTGCTCTCTTGAAAACTTGCAACCAGTTTTCTGGAATTTTTCGAGACACCTATATTCCTCAGAATTGACATCTTGTAGCCGTAACACGAATCATCAAGCAGCTTTACAAGCCTTTGCCATCTTCACTTTCACCGTATGCTCGACTTGGTTCGTCATGACCCGTAACCGCAGCGCATGCTGCAGCTGAAAAATACTCCAGGGTTTCCCGGGGACAATCTCGTGATGACACGCCCGCAGCACCAACAAGTAGGCCAGGACCGCAATGCCGACGGATTTCTCACTGCGGTTTGTGTCCCCGCTGACTTGATGTTCGCCCAACCCCAGGCCCGATTTCAGTTCCCAGTTCATGAGCTCAATGGTATGATCACAAATGACAAATTCTGCTGCACCCGGTGGCGCCAGCTTCAGCTGTCGTGGTGGCGACGCCCACTGCGACTCCGCAACTGACCCGGTGGCCGGGGTATCCTCCTGCGTATAGTACTTCACATACGCAGGAGGAACTCATGCACACAGGCTGGCATGTACACCGGACAGTCCGAGCACAGCATGACGGTGAACGACGGTGGGATTATGCATACCAGTTCCTTCTGCAATGGGCTATGGAACAGACCGCAGGCAATGGGCCTGCGCCATCGCATCATCAGGAGGATTCCCATGGAAATTGCTCTATACACCCGTGTCTCGACGCCTCGTCAGCAACAGCAGCAGACGATTGAACATCAGCTGCGTCGCCTCCGGGACTATGTGGCGACGCACCCCGATTGGCACGTCGCCGACGAGCATATCTATCGCGATGACGGCTATAGCGGGGCCAAGCTCAATCGCCCCGGTCTCGATCGCCTCCGGGATCGGGCGGCCATGGCCGCTTTTGAATGTGTCCTGATCACCGCCCCGGATCGTTTGGCGCGTAACTATGTGCACCAGATGCTCTTGGTCGATGAACTCACCCAGCGTGGTTGTCGGGTCGAATTTGTCGAGCGTCCCATGAGTGATGATCCGCATGATCAACTATTATTACAAATCCGGTCGGCCGTGGCGGAGTATGAACGTACGTTAATTGCCGAGCGGATGCGTCGGGGGCGCCAGGCCAAGCTGCGCAGTGGCCAGCTGCTACCCTGGACTCGAGCCCCGTATGGCTACCTGCTTGATCCAGACCGACCCCGGGATGCGAGCCGGGTGCAGATTGACCCCGTACAAGCCGCGGTCGTGGCCCAAATGTTTGCCTGGTATACCGACCCTGGCCAGTCGGTGAGCTTATATGCCGTGGCCAAACGCCTCAGCGACGCCCAGATACCACCACCTAGGGGCGGCAAGCGCTGGAATGTCGCCTCGATTCGCGGCATCTTGAGGTCGCCCACCTATACAGGTGTGGCCTATAGTGGACGAACCCGCCCAGCGCCAGCGCGCCGGCGGAAATCCGCCCTCCAGCCAGTGGGGCCTGGCCAGAGTCAGCAGCCCACGACCGTGGAAGAGTGGATTGCCGTGCCGGTGCCAGCCATCATTAGTCAGGAGACCTTTGAAGCGACCCAAAGCCGTTTGGATCGCAACGTGCAAATGGCCCGCCGCAATAATACGACCTATGCGTACTTACTGCGTGGGCTCGTCAGCTGTGGCCAGTGCCGGCTCGCATGCAGCGGCCGCACCTTGAGCCCTGGCTATCATTATTACTTCTGTCGTGGCCGCACCGATTCACTGCGGCTGGCCCAGGGTGAGCGCTGCACGGCCCGCTATGCCCCAGCTCATGCCTTGGACGCACTCGTCTGGCAGGACCTCTGCCGGGTCTTGAGGGAGCCGCACCTGATCACTCATGAGCTGGAACGGGCACAGATGGGCGAATGGTTGCCCCAGGCCCTGCAAGCGCGCCGACAAACGCTGCGCGACGTCCTCGCGCAGCTTGAACGCCAACAAGCTCGGCTGCTCGATCTCTACCTGGCAGAGGTGATCGAGCGTGAGGAGTTCGAGCGCAGACGCAAGGAGGTGGCACAGACCCAACATGGTTTGAGGCAGCAACTGCGGCAACTCGATGCCCAGGCCCAGCAGCATGTCAATGTGGTGGCCCTGGCTCAGGGTATTGAGGCGTTTTGCCAACGTATGCAATCAACGCTCGACAATTTGACCTTTGCTCAACGCAGACAACTGGTAGCATTGCTCATTGATTGCGTCATCGTTAACGATGCACAGGTGGAAATCCGCTATGTGGTGCCCACGGGGCCCAAAGGCGAAACCACCCCATTTTGTCACTTGCGTTTAGACTATCTCTAACGTCCAGCGCTTGCGATATAAGCGAGCGATACGTTTGGCCGAGGCTTTACGTAGAGGGAGATTGGTCAGGATATACAACACCCGATCGCCATCGCGTGTGGCCTGATCCAGCTTCACTTGGATACGCCGAAACAGGTGCGTGTTGCCCTGGGCATCGCGCACCTGCCCCCGCTGCTCGGCCACGTGTCCAGTCTCAATGCGGCCGACGGCGCGCAGCACGTTCACCGGCTCAAAGGAGAGACCCTCATGCTGGCGGGTAATGAAACTGGCGCCCCGTGCATCGATCTCGCACAGAAAGGCACAGGTACAGAAATTCCGATCTTGAATCCAGAGGTCATCCGCGTGCACGGTCGCCAACACCCCTCCAAACAACGAACGCTCCTGCGCATGGCCATCTTCGCAGGGAAAAACATCGCTCACCACGCCATGCGCCGGCTCATAGACCACCAAGGACTTCCCTGGCAAGGAGCCACCCTGCACCCCGCGCAAGGACTCGAGGCGCCTCTCACTCGCTGCAATGC
>CAYNGZ010000468.1:0-3156 GCA_964396695.1 uncultured Pseudomonas sp. | reverse complement strand
GTATGATCTCCAAGCTCACTGGCTTGCCTGCTTTCAAGGTCTTGTCGCCGTCCATTTTAATGTCCGAGTAGTGGGCAAAGAGATCTTCGTCCTTGCCTTCCTCGTTGATGAAGCCATATCCCTTGGCATTGTTGAACCACTTGACCTTACCGCTAGCCATGCTCATATCCCTCTGCAACAGACTCCATCACTGGAGTATCATCCAGTTAATCCGTATCAACCCTGAATCAAGGTTGACTCCGCGGACCTTTTTTACCCACCGTGGGCACTATTGGTTGTAACACTGATTTGCCGATAGTCAAGGTGACCAAGCAGTCGGAGTTGAAAAGCTCTGGGGCCGCCCCCACCACTGTATTCAGCTCAACTGACGAACCTTTCTTTCCATGCATGCTATCAGCCAGATTCGACTAACATTCAATCAGGATCGCCCTGATTTACACGACGACGATTCAGCAGGCATTGCTGTACAGGAGGCTAAGCCTGCGTTACAGGCGCCGCCGATGTACAAGGTGGTTTTGTTCAATGATGACTACACACCGATGGATTTCGTCGTCGAAGTGCTCGAGGTGTTTTTTAACCTGAATCGCGAGCTGGCGACCAAGGTCATGCTGGCCGTCCACACAGAAGGACGGGCAGTATGTGGAGTGTTTACCCGCGACATCGCCGAGACCAAGGCCATGCAGGTCAACCAGTACGCCAGGGAAAGCCAGCATCCGCTACTCTGTGAAATCGAGAAGGACGGTTAACGCCGACCACTTGGGTATGAGGTGAAGCTATGTTAAACCGCGAGCTCGAAGTCACCCTCAATCTCGCCTTCAAGGAGGCGCGTTCGAAACGTCATGAGTTCATGACCGTCGAACACCTCCTGTTGGCTCTATTGGATAATGAGGCTGCCGCCACCGTTTTGCGTGCCTGCGGCGCAAACCTCGACAAACTCAAGCATGACCTGCAGGAGTTCATCGACTCCACCACGCCGTTGATCCCCCTCCACGACGAGGATCGTGAAACCCAGCCAACCCTGGGCTTCCAGCGTGTACTGCAACGTGCTGTCTTTCATGTACAGAGCTCGGGCAAACGCGAAGTGACTGGCGCCAACGTGCTGGTCGCAATCTTCAGTGAGCAAGAGAGTCAGGCGGTGTTTTTGCTGAAACAGCAGAGCGTTGCACGCATTGATGTCGTCAACTATATCGCTCATGGCATCTCGAAGGTGCCAGGGCATGGCGAACACTCTGAAGGTGAGCAAGATATGCAGGACGACGAGGGCGGTGAGTCTTCTTCTTCAGGCAATCCCCTGGATGCTTATGCCAGTAACCTCAACGAGCTTGCACGCCAGGGTCGTATCGACCCGTTGGTAGGGCGTGAAATGGAAGTTGAGCGTGTCGCGCAGATTCTGGCGCGTCGGCGTAAGAACAATCCGTTGCTGGTCGGTGAGGCGGGCGTGGGTAAAACCGCAATTGCCGAAGGTCTGGCCAAGCGCATTGTCGACAATCAGGTGCCTGATCTGTTGGCCAATAGCGTGGTTTACTCGCTTGATCTGGGCGCGTTGCTGGCTGGGACCAAGTATCGCGGCGATTTCGAGAAGCGCTTCAAGGCGTTGCTCCATGAGCTGAAAAAACGTCCGCAGGCGATCCTGTTCATTGACGAGATCCATACCATTATCGGTGCGGGTGCTGCGTCCGGTGGTGTCATGGACGCTTCGAACCTGCTCAAGCCGCTGTTGTCGTCGGGTGATATCCGTTGCATCGGTTCGACCACGTTCCAGGAATTCCGTGGAATCTTCGAAAAAGACCGTGCCCTGGCTCGGCGCTTCCAGAAGGTCGATGTGTCGGAGCCTTCGGTCGAAGACACCATTGGTATCCTGCGCGGTCTCAAGGGGCGTTTCGAACTCCATCACAACATCGAATACAGTGATGAGGCCCTGCGTGCTGCTGCTGAACTTGCATCACGCTACATCAATGATCGGCACATGCCGGACAAGGCCATCGATGTCATCGACGAGGCGGGCGCCTATCAGCGTCTGCAACCAATCGAGAGGCGTGTGAAACGCATCGACGTGCCTCAGGTCGAGGATATCGTGGCGAAGATCGCGCGGATTCCGCCAAAACACGTCACCAGCTCCGACAAAGAGCTTCTGCGTAACCTTGAGCGCGATCTGAAGTTGACGGTGTTTGGTCAGGATGCGGCGATCGACTCCTTGTCGACGGCGATCAAACTGTCCCGCGCCGGTCTGAAATCGCCTGACAAACCCGTCGGTTCGTTCCTGTTTGCCGGCCCTACCGGTGTTGGTAAAACCGAAGCGGCTCGGCAGTTGGCCAAGGCGCTGGGGGTCGAGCTGATTCGCTTCGACATGTCCGAATACATGGAGCGCCACACCGTTTCACGTTTGATCGGTGCGCCTCCAGGTTACGTCGGGTTCGATCAGGGTGGTCTGCTGACCGAAGCTATCACCAAGCAGCCTCACTGCGTGTTGCTGCTCGATGAGATCGAGAAGGCGCATCCGGAAGTCTTCAACCTGCTGTTGCAGGTCATGGACCACGGCACGCTCACCGACAACAACGGGCGCAAGGCGGATTTCCGTAACGTGATCGTTATCATGACGACCAACGCCGGTGCCGAAACCGCCGCTCGGGCTTCTATCGGCTTCACGTATCAGGATCACTCTTCCGACGCGATGGAAGTGATCAAGAAGAGCTTCACGCCGGAATTCCGCAACCGCCTGGACACCATTATCCAGTTTGGTCGCCTCAGTCATGAGGTTATCAAGAGCGTGGTGGACAAGTTCCTTACCGAACTGCAGGCGCAACTGGAAGACAAGCGTGTACTGCTCGAGGTCACCGACGCCGCACGCAGCTGGCTGGCGGCGGGTGGTTACGATGCGACCATGGGTGCGCGACCCATGGCGCGCTTGATCCAGGACAAGATCAAGCGTCCACTGGCAGAGGAGATTCTCTTTGGCGAACTGGCCGAGCATGGCGGTGTGGTGCACATCGACATCAAGGATGGCGAGTTGACGTTCGACTTCGAGACCACTGCTGAAATGGCCTGACAGCCTCGCAACAAAAGCAAAAGGCGCCGAAAGGCGCCTTTTTGCTGCCTGTGATCCCCGTAGGAGGGGCCGCCCCCTCTTCGAGGCCGCGCTGTCGCGTAAGGAACATG
>CAYNGZ010000467.1:0-3172 GCA_964396695.1 uncultured Pseudomonas sp. | reverse complement strand
CCCAAGGCGCTGTGATATCGCCGTTACTGGCGAATATCTATCTTCACTACGTACTTCTTTTTGACTACACCACCAGCCGCGCGCAGGAGGTGCCACTGCGTCTGCTCGCCGATTATCGCGGCTACCTGATGACCGACGATTACGCCGGCTATAACGCCGTGGGCGTGCAGCCAGGTGTCGAGCGCTTGGGTTGCTGGGCGCATGCGCGACGCAAGTTCGTCGATGCACAAAAAGTGCAGCCCAAGGGCAAAACTGGGCGAGCCGATGTTGCGCTAACGATGATCAACAAGTTGTACGGCATCGAGCGTGCGTTGAAAGAAATGACAGATGAGCAGCGCTTTGTCGGTCGCCAGGAGCAGAGTTTGCCGATGCTCAGCCAGTTAAAAAGTTGGCTGGAGAAAACTCATCCGCAGGTCACATCACAAAGTGCCTTGGGCAGGGCCGTCGGTTATCTGGCCAGCAACTGGAACAAGCTTGAGCGTTATACCGAGGCTGGTTTTTTACCGATCGACAACAATGCCGCCGAAAGAGCAATCAAGCCGTTTGTTATCGGTCGCAAGGCATGGCTGTTCAGCGATACGCCCAAGGGCGCCGCAGCCAGTGCGCAGCTCTACAGTTTGGTCGAGACCGCCAAGGCAAACGGCCAGGAGCCCTATACGTGGCTGCGCCACGTACTGGAGCGATTACCGCAGGCTGTGTTGGTTGAAGACTTTGAGGCGCTACTACCCTGGAATTGGAGGGCATCATGAGTATCAATATTGATCATCTGAGTGTCGATGAGTTAGTGATGTTGAATCATCACATTATCGAACGGCTGAAGATGCTGGAGTCGTTGGAAGCTCATAAATCGATGATGAAATTTCATCCAGGAGCACGGGTAAGCTTTGACTCACCCAGTGGTGAGCGCCTGTCTGGCACAGTCATGAAGTTCAATCGCAAGACCGTCACTGTGGTAACCGACAACGGCCAGCGCTGGAATATTTCGCCGCACTTGCTTTCACCGATCAAAAACGTACAGGCGGGAATAGTGGTGGATATCAGGCCACAAAAAATGAAGTAACTGCGCCACGAACCGCCAGCATGATTTGATTTCACCCCTATCTCACGCGCCGTCTGCTTGGATAGGCGGGGTTTATGGATCAGTTACGGTGCATTTCCGGATCGCGCTTGCCGTCCTGATTCTTGGTCGAACTCGGCGCATGAATCAGCGTGGCATCGACGATAGTGCCCTGGCGCAGCGACAGGCCGCGATCACCCAGATAGCCATTGATCACGCCCAGAATTCCTGCCGCCAGTTCGTGCTTTTCCAGCAGGCGACGGAAGTTGAGGATGGTGGTTTCGTCGGGAATGCGCTCCAGGCTCAGCCCAGCAAACTGGCGCAGAATGGTAGTTTCGTACAATGCTTCTTCCATGGCCGGATCGCTGTAGCCGAACCAGTTTTGCAGCAGATGGACACGCAACATCGCCATCAGCGGATAGGCCGGACGACCACCATCACCCTTCGGGTAGTGCCGCTCGATCAGAGCAATCAAACCCTTCCACGGCACCACCTGATCCATCTCGATCAGGAACAACTCCTTGCGGGTCTGCTTGCGCTTGCCGGCGTACTCGGCGTCGGCGAAGGTCATCTGCTTCATCGGAAAACTCGGGCAACGGGATCGCCGTATTTCACCAGATTCGGGAAGTCTTCTTCAGGATTTCCTTAGAGGGTGTAGACAAAATAAACTAAACTCAGTGCTCCTTCTGCCTGGATGGCCTTGAAGCTATGCCTCGAACCGGACGCCCTCCCGCGATTGCTGCAGAACAGTACCCACTGCTGGTCAAGCTTGCACACACTCATCCCTTCTCCAGCCAAGCTGAATTAGCCGATGCATTCCACGCTGCAACGGGCATCACCGCTCATCCCGACACGTTTGCAAAGGCTTTGAAGCTGGCTGGAATCACACGCGTGAAGCAGCGTGCCAAGGGCAGCTTTGTTTCAGCCGAACCTCGCAAGTCCTATGGCTACAATGAGACGCACCGACGCCAGTTGCCGGAGCAGCGATATCCCAGCTGCCTGACTGATGCTGAATGGGCGCTAGTCGCCGATCTATTTGAAGCCCAGGGCGGTCGGGGTGTACCACCGCGTCATTCTCGACGGACGCTGCTCGAAGCCTGCTGCTATGTCGTGCGTACAGGATGCTCCTGGCGCATGCTGCCGCACGAGTTTCCTCACTGGGACAACGTCTACAAGACCTTCCGCCGGTGGAGTCTCCAGGGTAAATTCGAGCAAATGCATGATCGCTTACGCGCGCAATGGCGGGATAGGGAAGATCGCGATGCCGCTCCGTCAGCGGCTATCTTGGATTCGCAATCGACCCGCAGTTCTCCACAGGGAGGGGACAGTGGCTTCGACGCTGGCAAGAAGGTGAAGGGGCGCAAACGAAGTCTGATAGTGGATACGCTAGGGCTGCTGCTGGCGGTTAGTATCAGCGCAGCAAGTGTGCAGGATCGCGACGCGGCGGATGACGCGGTGGCGTACTCAAAGGGAAAATATCCGTCATTGAATACGCTCTTTGTAGATAGTGCATACGCAGGGAAATGGGCTCAACGTATGCATCAGACGCACGCGGTCGAGGTTCAAGTGATTCAGGGGCCTAACAATAGAAGGACGGGGCAATGGCGCTCAGAGCAAGGCGATCTGTTCACGGTAGCACCTGCTCCGACCGGTTTCGTGGTGATGCCCAGGCGCTGGGTGGTGGAGCGGACTCATGCCTGGAATGAAAGGGCTCGACGACTGATCATTCACCATGATCGTCTGCTTGCTGTGAGCGAGGCCTGGGTGTGGCTGGCCGAGGCACGGATGCTCGCACGCCGGCTCACGACTTGATTTTGTCTACACCCTCATAGCAATGTCGAGCGCCATCATTTTGATATCGTCCTAGGGTAATGACTGTTTGATCTCGGCATCGAGCGCCTTGAGATCTCGAGTCAGGCGTTGAATACCGAGTTGTTAGATCAGCCCGGTACTTAGCCCTGGTCGAATGCCGGGTTGGAGTGACCTTAAACCGATGTTAGATAAGATCCCGGGTTGATTGGGCGGATAAGAGAGCCCTCGGGGCATGCCGAAAGCCCTGGCAGGAAATTTTGACAATACCCCCCAACCCAGGACCATACCGTTAACGCCTAACAT
>CAYNGZ010000466.1:0-3194 GCA_964396695.1 uncultured Pseudomonas sp. | reverse complement strand
CCACTTTTTTTTGACCACGTCCTGCAGCATCTTCTTCTCCAACATCAACTCGCCCTAAACATCGTCCTCAACCACCTGAATATCGAAGTCCGACGCCAGGCGCAACAGTTGCTTTTGCCGCTCTTCCGGCATGGTGCCACCCAGCGGGTTGCTCAGGCGAGTGGTCAGCACCAACGCCTTGATCGACCACTGGTTGGCAGCCAGCTGCAAGGCTTCCAGGCTCATGCCCGTCGCCGGGTCACTGGGGATCTCGATGACTTTCAAACCCAATAAATCGGCGAGCTGCAACAAGCCGTAGTAGGTCGGCGACTCAGCTGCAATCAGATCGCCAGGACGCGTCAGGACGCGCAACGACATTTGCAGCGCATCGACGCAACCATGGGTGATGACCACCTCGGATGGATCGACCACGACACCGGCATCACGCATGCGGATCGCCACCTGGCGACGCAACGGCTCGAACCCCGGACTGAACATGTAACTGAATGCCCGTGGGCTGTGGAACCGCGTGACCTTGGCCAACTGCTGATGCAGTGCCCGTACCGGCAGATAGTCGACACTGGGCACCGCCGCGCCTAGCGGAAACACCCCTTCGCGACGCGATTCGACCAACACTTGCTGAATGATACTGCTGCGCGTGACCAGACCTGGACGCTCGACACGGGCGATATCCGGCGTCGGAGCGGTCAGTGCCGGGGTCTGGTGGACGTAATAACCCGACTGCGGACGTGCGCGAATCAGCCCCTGATCTTCGAGGTTGGCATAGGCCTGAAGCACCGTCGCGTGGCTGACATTGAGCTGCGAGCTCATCTTGCGCACTGAAGGCACGCGCTCGCCGGGCTGATAGACACCACGCCGGATATCCTCAGCCAATTGCTGAGCGATACGTTGATAGAGCAAGAGATTGGTCATGACGCAGCACTCGATTTCACGGGCATATTATTCTTGTGTGAAACATTACCGGAACAGTTTAGAAGTGTACTGGGACAGTTGCCACAATAGTCGACCGTACAGTGCAGTGACAGCAAAAACTGTACTGTTTGCGAGCCAATTCGCAGGTATAAAAAAACCCGGCACCGCTGAGGGGCCGGGTTTTCCAGTAACGCTGACCTTAGCGGGCAGCGCCGAGCTGGCCTTTTTCGTCGGAGAACACAATTTCGACCCGGCGGTTCTGCGCACGCCCCCGTTCGGAAGCGTTGGCCTCTACCGGATATTCATCGCCGTAGCCTTCGACCTGAATGCGCTTATCGTCGATCCCCAGATCGATCAGCATGTCTGCCACCGATTGGGCGCGATCGCGAGACAATTTGAGGTTGTCCTGCTTGCCGCCCGTGCTGTCGGTATAACCTTCGATACGCACCACACGCTTGGGGTTGAGCTGAAGGAACTGGACAATTTTCAATACGGTGCGATTTGCCGAATTTTTCAACTCGGCTTCACCGGTGTCGAACAGCACATCCCCAAGAGTCATGACCAGACCGCGATCGGTCTGGGTCGTAGCCAGGCTGATAATTTGTTCCTCCAGCCATTTACCCTGTTGCTGCACGCTAAGCAGTTTGTTCTCGCGCAACGCCAGCTGCAAACGCTGACGCTCCAGCTCAAGCTTCGTCGCGCGCTCCTCATTCAACGCCTGTTCCGTGTGTTGGCGGGCAATTTCGCTGTAACGCTGACTCAGGTAAGCGTAATGCTGAACATCTGCGCCGCTGCCCCAGTAGGTCGACAGGCGATCCGCTCGTGCAAGGGACTCACCGGCCCGAATCACGTCCTTGGGCGCGATGCGCAGCACATTCGAATCCTCCTTGACCTTCTGAAAGTCGGCCCCGGCTTGTTGCAAGGCAGCCGCACTCTGTTGACCTGCGCAGCCCGCGAGCCCCGCACAACCGATCAGCAGCAAACCGCCCAGGATTGCGTTTTTCACACTCATTGGGCATCTCCCAGTTGCTTGCGCAGGCGAGTGATGCGGGTATTGAGCACGTTCACTTTCTCCTGGCTTTTCAACGTCAGCACCTTGGCCTCGGCCAGGCGCGCGTCCAGCTCTGCCTGTTCGGCCTGCATGCGCGCCTCCTTGAACGATTGAGCGGTCATGTTGGCCTGAGCCTGAGCGAATTTGCCTTCAGCCAGTTTCAACTCGGGCACGTCTTCAGTGGTTGCCCCGACAGCGGCGGCCTGTTCCAAAGCCCGCTCGGTCAAACGCACTTGTTCATTCGGCGCCGGATCGGCTGCACAACCCGCCAGAGCCAGGACGGCCAGGGCAGCGAAAAGAGGTCGAATAGTCACTAAAAATCCCTACTGTTTTGGGGTACTGACGGGTTGCTGCAAGTGTGCTTTCCAACGCTCCAGATTGCGCTGCAGCACAGCCGCCGTCAGACCGGACGCGGGCAATTCTGTCATCTTTTCAGAGAGCTGTCCGCGTAACCATGGATCATTGCAGGCAGAGTTACGGGAAATGGCGAGGAACAGACCCGGATGGTCGATCGGTTGCACAAACGCCTGTACATCGTTGGCCATACCCAACGTCTGCGCCATGGCCATCCCGGTATAACGCCCGGCGAGCACATAGTCCGCTTCACCCAACAGCAATTTCTGAAAAGCCTGTGTCAGGTTTGGCAGACTCATCAAGGTCAATTGCTCTTGTGCGTAGGCCTCGAAGGGTTGCGTCAAACGAGCCTTTGCCGAGACTGCGCCAACATGTCCACGCAAATCCTGCGCCTCGTTGTAGACCAATGCCGAGCCCTTGCGGGTCCAGACCAGGTAATCGTTTTCCACCAGCGGCGGCTGGATGTAGTCCAGTGACTCGAGTTGTTTCTCCATCAGAGGCGCATCGGCCAGCATGTCGATACGCCCGCTACGCACTTCCTCCAGCGCTTGGGATCGATTGCCGGCGTACAGCAACTCAACCTTGATCCCCAACTCCCCCGCCATCTGCTGCAACAAGTCGGCGCTGGTACCGATCAAGTGCGTCGGGTCTTGCGGGTCCTGCCACAGATACGGTGGCGCATCCGGACTGCCAGTCACCACCAAACGCTCGCATTTGCTCGCGGCGACTGACAGCAAGGGCAACGCCGACAGGCTCAGCAGCATCCACAAGCCGCTCAAGCGACGCAAATCCATGGCACATGTCCCCACACTCAAATCGCAGAATCGAGTAGGAGGCGGATTTACATCCGCCGTCCTCTCACACCACCGTACGTACG
>CAYNGZ010000465.1:0-3194 GCA_964396695.1 uncultured Pseudomonas sp. | reverse complement strand
AAATGCTCAAGGACAAGTTGCATCGCGCAGAAGTTACCCACCAAGTGCTCGAATACGAAGGCTCTTGTGCCATCGACGGCGAATGGCTGGACCTGTCCGGGATCCGTGAGTACGAACAGATCCAGATCTACAACGTCGGCAACGGCGAACGCTTCACCACCTATGCCATCCGTGGCGAAGAAGGCTCGCGCATGATCTCGGTCAACGGCGCCGCCGCGCACAAGGCCAAGGTCGGTGATCGGGTGATCATCTGCGCTTACGCTCATTACAGCGAAGCCGAACTGCTCAATTTCAAACCGCGCATGCTCTACATGGCCCCCGGCAACGAGCTGAGCCATACCAGCAATGCCATCCCGGTTCAGGTCGCCTGAGCCCTCCCCCCGCACTCCGTGCACTGAAAACCCGCCTGCCTGGCGACCTCTGCGCCGGTACAAGAAAGTACCGGCCACAGGTCAGACAAAGCCAAGACAGATCACACCGCGAGGTTTACTGTAATCGCCCTGCGCTATTTAATCGTTTACTCGCAGTTCGACCGGAGAATGCCTGTCATCGAACAGGACATTCCGGGTTTTTCAGTGTCCTAAAGGCAGTCCCAGTAAAAGGAAACCCGCAGCGATGGCGTACTACCGCACTCCTCACGACGTTACCGCTCTGCCAGCCTGGCAGGCGCTGAATGATCACCGCCAAGCCATGCAGGATTTCAGCATGCGCGAAGCGTTCAATGCCGACCCGCAGCGTTTCACCCAATTCACCCTGAGCAGCTGCGGGCTGTTTCTGGATTACTCGAAAAACCTGATCACCACCGAAACCCGCAATCTGCTGGTAGGCCTGGCGAACGAAGTCGGCTTGCAGGACGCGATCAAGGCGTTGTTCAGTGGCGAAATCGTCAACGCCTCCGAAGGCCGCCCTGCGTTGCATACGGCCCTGCGCCGCCCGGTGGGCGACAAGCTGTCGGTCAATGGCGTCAACGTGATGCCTGACGTGCACAAGGTGCTGAACCAGATCACCGAGCTGGTCGGGCGCATTCACGACGGCCTGTGGCGTGGTTACACCGAAAAGCCGATCACCGATGTGGTGAACATCGGCATCGGTGGTTCGTTCCTCGGCCCTGAGCTGGTGTCTGAAGCGCTGCTGTCCTACGCCCAGAAAGGCGTACGCTGCCATTACCTGGCGAACATCGACGGCAGCGAATTCCACGAGCTGTCGGCGAAGATTCGTGCAGAGACCACGCTGTTCATCGTCTCCTCGAAATCCTTCAATACCCTCGAAACCCTGAAAAACGCCCAGGCCGCACGCGCCTGGTACCTGGCCCAGGGCGGTTCCGAGGCCGAGCTGTATCGTCACTTCATCGCCGTTTCGAGCAACAACGCAGCGGCCGTGGCTTTCGGGATTCGCGAAGAGAACATCTTCCCGATGTGGGACTGGGTGGGCGGGCGTTATTCGCTGTGGTCGGCCATCGGTTTGCCGATTGCCCTGGCCATCGGCATGTCGAACTTCAAGGAGCTGCTGTCCGGCGCCTACACCATGGACCAGCACTTCCAGAGCGCACCGTTCGAACAGAACATGCCGGTGCTGCTGGCCCTGCTGGGCGTCTGGTACGGTAACTTCTGGGGTGCGCAGAGCCACGCGATCCTGCCGTACGACCACTACCTGCGCAACATCACCAAGCACTTGCAGCAACTGGACATGGAGTCCAACGGCAAAAGCGTGCGCCAGGACGGAACGCCGGTTTCCACCGATACCGGTCCGGTCATCTGGGGCGGCGTCGGTTGCAACGGCCAACACGCCTATCACCAGTTGCTGCACCAGGGCACCCAACTGATTCCGGCAGACTTCATTGTGCCGATCGTCAGCTTCAACCCGGTTGCCGATCACCACCAGTGGCTGTACGCCAACTGCCTGTCGCAAAGCCAGGCGCTGATGCTCGGCAAGACCCGCGCCGAGGCGGAAGCCGAGCTGCGTGAAAAAGGCATGCCCGAAGACCAGGTGCAGAAACTCGCCCAACACAAGGTGATCCCGGGCAACCGCCCGAGCAACACCCTGGTGGTCGAACGCATCAGCCCGCGTCGTCTTGGCGCGCTGGTGGCGATGTACGAACACAAGGTGTTCGTACAGAGCGTGATCTGGGGCATCAACGCCTTCGACCAATGGGGCGTGGAACTGGGCAAAGAGCTGGGCAAAGGCGTCTACAGCCGCCTGGTCGGCAGCGAAGAAACCCCGGCCGAAGACGCTTCGACCCAGGGCCTGATCAACTACTTCCGTGGTCGTCACCGCGGGTGATTCAGCCTTGAAAACGTCCCCTCATCTTGAGGGGACGTTTGTTTCCACCCCTTGAACCCTCTCCCCACTCGGCGCATCTTTATCACTTGTCGCAAAACAAGAATAAGGAACCGTCATGTTCGATATCAGCACGTTCCCCAAAGCCGATGCCGTCCGCCGGGCTGCGCAACTGAGTCAGGACGACTATCAGCGCCTGTACCACCAATCCATCGAACAGCCCGACGTTTTCTGGGCTGAACAGGCCAAGCGTTTTCTCGACTGGTCGACACCCTGGCAAAGCGTTCAGCAAACAGACATCAACACCGGCGCGGCACACTGGTTTGCCGGCGCTCAACTCAACGTCAGCTATAACTGCATCGACCGCCACCTCGCCCAACGCGGCGAGCAGACCGCGATCATCTGGGAAGGCGACGACCCGGCCGAATCGCTGCACATCACCTACCAGAAACTCCATCACTGCGTCTGCCGCCTGTCCAACGTGCTGAAAAGCCGTGGCGTGAAAAAAGGCGACCGAGTGTGCATCTACATGCCAATGATCCCTGAAGCCACCTACGCCATGCTCGCCTGCGCGCGCATCGGCGCCGTGCATTCGGTGGTGTTTGGCGGGTTTTCCCCCGACTCCCTGCGTGACCGGATCCTCGATGCGGACTGCCGCACCGTAATCACCGCCGATGAAGGCATTCGTGGCGGCAAATACGTACCGCTCAAGCAGAACGTCGACAAGGCCCTGCACAGTTGCCCGGCCGTCAGCACTGTCGTCGTGGTCGAACACACTCAGGGCGACGTCCATTGGGTCGAGGGCCGCGACCTCTGGTATCCCCAGGCCCTGCGCAACTTCCGCGACGACCTTCCCCCCAAGCCGAGTGACCCCCAAGACCCCCCCTTTCCCCCTTACACCCCCCCCCCCCCCCCGT
>CAYNGZ010000464.1:0-3194 GCA_964396695.1 uncultured Pseudomonas sp. | reverse complement strand
ATCCTCATCGCCGACAGCCTCGGCGCGAAGGTCGGCGCGTTGCTCACCTCCCTCGCCATCGGCGGCCTCGCCTTCGCCCCCGCGGCGCCGGACCCCCTCCCCAATCCCTTCTCGGGGAGATCGTCGAGCAGCCGTTTCGAGCGCTCTTTATCGTCCGAAAAGCCCATCCCATTCCTCTTGGAGGCTGCGCTCGTCGGACGTCAATTCACTCAGTTCCGCCCGGATCTCCTGCCGCACCTCCAGGCGCAGGGCCTCGAGTTGCGTCTCGACCTCCCGTTCCTTGATCCCGTAACCGTCGGCCAACCCCTGGTAGGCCGGTACCGGGCCGGACTGGGTTTGAACGTAGCGGTTGTGGCCTTCGGCGTACTGGGCGCCGGGGTCATGTTTGAACAGAATGCCGCTTGGCTTGAGTACTTGGGTCAGTGCGGGGATCACGTCTTCTTTATGCGCTTCCATGGTCGCCGAAGCGATCTGCACGACCAGGATATCGTCGAAACGGTCGACGACCAGGCCCGGCAGCAGGTCGGAGTCGCCGTAGACCAGGCGGTAGAACGGCTTGTCGAACAGGCGTTCGCGCAGGGACAGCGCAACGTTGAGACGGTGCACCAGCAGCGACTTGTCGAGTGGCAACTTGATGTCGCGTGACAGCAGACGAGCGCAGATCAGGTTGTTCGGACTCATGGCGACGATGCCCAGCGGTTTGCCGCCGGCAGCTTCGAGAATCGCTTGATCGCCAGCCTTGAAGCCGTGCAGTGGGGTGGCGGCTACGTCGATTTCGTTGCTGTAGACCCACAGGTGACCGGCGCGCAGGCGACGGTCGGCGTTGGCTTTGAGGCGCAAGCTTGGCAGGGACATGACGTCGCTCCAGGTGAAAAAAAGAGCGGGATTATAGCGCTAGATGGGGGGCGCAGCGCGGTTGTTTCCGGGCGTTGCGTCGGACAGACCGCCCATGCGGCGGATTTTTTCCGCTAGAATCGCCGATTGGCCCAGAGCAAGTACTTATGTCCCCAGAGCTATCTCCCGAACAGATTCAACAGGCCCTGCAAGGCATCAGCGTACCGCCCCAGCCGCAAATCATGGTGGATTTGCAGATGGAGCAGTACATGCCGGACCCGGACCTGGAAGTGATCGCGAAGCTGATCTCCCAGGACCCTGGCCTCTCTGGCGCCTTGTTGAAAATCGTCAATTCGCCGTATTACGGGCTGAGCAACAAGATTGCCTCGATCCAGCGCGCGGTGAACCTGCTGGGCAGTCGCTCGGTCATCAATCTGATCAACGCGCAGTCGATCAAGGGCGAGATGAATGACGACACCATCGTCACCCTGAACCGATTCTGGGACACTGCTCAGGATGTGGCGATGACCAGCCTGAGCCTGGCCAAACGCGTTGGCTCGCAAGCGGTGGACGAGGCTTATGCGTTAGGTCTGTTCCACGATTGCGGTGTGCCGCTGATGCTCAAGCGTTTCCCCAACTATATGTCGGTGCTGGAAGAGGCCTACGCCAGTGCCAACGCCGAGTGCCGGGTGGTCGATACCGAGAACCGCGAGTTCAACACCAACCACGCCGTGGTCGGTTACTACACCGCCAAGTCCTGGCGCCTGCCGGAGCATGTGTCCAACGCGATCGCCAATCACCACAATGCGCTGGCGATTTTCAGCGATGAGTCGTCGCGCAACAGCCAGTTGAAGAACCTGTTGGCGATCCTGAAAATGGCTGAACACATTTGCGCTTCGTATCAGGTGCTGGGCAATCAGACCGAAGACCACGAGTGGAACTGCGTCGGGCCTCTGGTGCTCGACTATGTCGGCCTCTCGGACTACGACTTCGAAAACCTCAAACAGACGATTCGCGAGCTCGGCGCTCACCATTGAGTGTCGGTTTTCGCCTGATCCGAGAACGCCATGCCTGAATTACCGGAAGTCGAAACCACCCGTCGCGGTATTGCGCCGTTTCTGGAAGGCCAGCGCGTCAGTCGCGTGATCGTGCGTGACCGGCGTCTGCGTTGGCCGATCCCCGAGGACCTCGATGTGCGGCTGTCCGGGCAGCGCATTGTATTGGTGGAGCGACGTGCCAAGTATTTGCTGATCAACGCCGAAGTCGGCACCTTGATCAGCCATTTGGGCATGTCGGGGAATTTGCGTCTGGTGGAAGTCGGCTTGCCGGCGCTCAAGCACGAGCATGTGGACATCGAACTCGAGTCCGGCCTGGCTTTGCGATACACCGACCCGCGACGTTTTGGCGCGATGCTCTGGAGCCTCGATCCGCTCAATCACGAGCTGCTGGTTCGTCTGGGGCCGGAGCCGCTGACCGATCTGTTCGATGGTGAGCGACTGTTCCAGCTGTCTCGTGGGCGCTCGATGGCGGTCAAACCGTTCATCATGGACAACGCCGTGGTGGTGGGGGTTGGCAACATTTATGCGACCGAAGCGCTGTTTGCTGCCGGGATTGACCCGCGCCGTGAGGCCAAAGGGATTTCTCGGGCGCGCTATCTGAAACTGGCGATCGAGATCAAACGCATTCTGGCCGCCGCTATCGAGCGTGGCGGCACCACGTTGCGCGACTTTATTGGCGGTGACGGCCAGCCGGGCTACTTCCAGCAAGAGCTGTTCGTGTACGGCCGTGGCGGTGAGCCGTGCAAGGTCTGTGGCACGCAATTGCGGGAAGTTCGCCTCGGGCAGCGCGCCAGCGTCTTTTGCCCGCGTTGTCAGAGCTGAGAACTCCTACGGTCTATAGTTACTGGTCTGACTGCCTTGCCGAAGGACCGTGCCATGACATTGATTCGAACCCTTGCTGTCGCGCTGCTGTTGAGCATCGGCTTCTCTGCCCATGCGTCTGACGGTGGCAGCGGCGACCCCAGTTACAGCATCCACAACCCACCGGCCTACGCGATGATCGGCGACCTGCTGATCGCCCGCCCATTGCTGGTGGTAGCGACGGTGATCGGTGCGGGGGTGTTTGTGGTGTCCTTGCCGTTTACCGCACTGGGTGGCGGGGTAGGCGATGCGGGGCAGGCGTTGGTGGTCGATCCGGCGAAAGCGGCGTTCGTCCGTTGCCTGGGGTGTACGGGGGACGGATTTGAACAGCAGAATTGAAGGGGCAAGATCAAAAGATCGCAGCCTGCGGCAGCTCCACCGATCCTGGTAGGAGGGGCCGCCCCCTCTTCGAGGCCGCGCTGTCGCGCAAGGAACATGGGC
>CAYNGZ010000463.1:0-3225 GCA_964396695.1 uncultured Pseudomonas sp. | reverse complement strand
CCGCGGATAAACCCGCACACACCGAACTCAGGGACCATGCTTTCCATCATGGCGAAGATCGCCTCGTACAACGCCACGTCCACCACTTGGCCCTGGCCGCCGTTGACCTCGCGGTGACGCAAGGCCATCAGCGCGCCGATCACGCCCCAGAGCGCGGCAATCGAGTCACCGATGGAAATCCCGGTGCGTACGGGAGGGCGATCCTCGAACCCGGTGATGTAACGCAAGCCACCCATGGATTCGCCCACCGCGCCGAAGCCTGGTTGATCCTTCATCGGCCCGGTTTGCCCAAAGCCCGATAGACGGACCATCACCAGTTTTGGATTCAGCGCATGCAGCACCTCCCAGCCCAGGCCGAGTTTTTCCAGCACGCCGGGGCGGAAATTTTCGATCAGGATGTCGGCTTCGCTGAGCAACTGCTTGAGGATCGCCAGGCCGTCGGGGTGCTTGAGATTCAGCGTCACGGACTTCTTGTTGCGCGCCTGAACGAACCACCACAGTGAAGTGCCCTCGTAGAGTTTGCGCCACTTGCGCAACGGGTCACCGCCGTCCGGAGATTCGATCTTGATGACTTCGGCGCCGAACTCGGCACAAATACGCGAGGCAAACGGCCCGGCGATCAAGGTGCCGAGTTCGATGACTTTCAGGCCGGCAAGCGGTTTGGCGGTGAGCGGCATGGGCGATCCTGTAGGACAAAGGCTGAGTCAGTAGAGCGTTTTAACATAGCTGGGGTCTCATCGCCCAAGCTTGATGGCGGTCATGATTCGTTGATTGACCCCGGCATCGGTTAGACTTGCCGCCTTTCCTCGTATCAAGAAGCCCGTTCATGGCCCAGCCGTCCACGACTTACAAGTTTGAACTGAACCTCACCGACCTCGATCGAGGGGTGTACGAAAGCGTCAAGCAGACCATCGCCCGTCACCCTTCGGAAACCGAAGAGCGCATGACTGTGCGGTTGCTGGCCTACGCCCTCTGGTACAACGAGCAGTTGTCCTTTGGCCGCGGTCTGTCGGAAGTGGACGAGCCCGCGCTGTGGGAAAAGAGTCTGGATGACCGAGTCCTGCACTGGATCGAAGTCGGCCAGCCAGACGCCGATCGTCTGACCTGGTGCTCGCGCCGTACCGAACGCACCAGCCTGCTGGCCTATGGCAGCCTGCGCGTCTGGGAAACCAAAGTGGTCCCTGCGGTAAAAAGCCTGAAGAACGTCAACATCGCTGCGGTTCCTCAGGAAGTGCTGGAGACCCTGGCCAAGGACATGCCCCGCGTTATCAAGTGGGACGTGATGATCAGCGAAGGGACGATCTTCGTCACCGACGACCGTGGTCAACACGAAGTCCAACTGCAATGGTTGGCGGGCGAGCGCGGCTGATCAGTCGCTGCGGGTCCGCATCATTCGGTTTTATCCTACGTATTCAAGAGAAGCACCTGTCACCCCATGCGCATCGAACCTCGCCTGTTGCCCGACACCCTGCCATTCCTCGGTGACATTCCACCGCTGTTGACTCGCCTGTACGCGGCGCGGGGTGTGGCGTGCGAAGCGGAACTGGACAAGAGCCTGGCGCGCTTGATCCCGTTTCAGCAGCTCAAGGGCATCGAGGCGGCGGTGGATTTGCTGGTGGTGGCGCTGGAGCAACGTCAGCGGATTCTGATCGTCGGCGACTTCGATGCCGACGGCGCAACGGCCAGTACCGTCGGCCTGCTGGGCCTGCGCCTGCTGGGCGCTGCTCACGTCGATTATCTGGTGCCCAATCGCTTCGAGTATGGTTACGGCCTGACGCCGGAAATCGTCACGGTGGCGCTGGAGCGTCGGCCGCAGTTGCTGATCACCGTGGACAACGGCATTTCCAGCGTCGAGGGCGTGACGGCGGCGAAAAAGGCCGGGCTCAAGGTCCTGGTCACCGATCACCACCTGCCCGGTGACGAACTACCGTTGGCCGACGCCATTGTCAATCCGAACCAGCCGGGCTGTGAGTTCCCGAGTAAAGCGCTGGCCGGTGTCGGGGTGATTTTCTATGTGCTGATGGCGTTGCGCGCGCGCTTGCGCAGCCTGGGTTGGTATGAGAACACGCCGCAACCCAATATCGGTGAACTGCTCGATCTGGTGGCACTGGGCAGCGTTGCCGACGTGGTGCCGCTGGATGCCAACAACCGCATTCTGGTGCATCAGGGCCTGGAGCGGATTCGCGCCGGTCGGGCTCGGCCGGGCATCAAGGCAATCCTCGAAGTGGCCAAGCGCGATCACTCGCGCATCACGTCCACCGATCTGGGGTTTATCCTTGGCCCGCGCCTGAACGCGGCGGGACGTCTGGACGACATGAGCCTGGGCATCGAATGCCTGCTCACCGAAGACGTGGCGATGGCCCGTGAAATGGCCGCACAACTGGACGGCATGAACCAGGACCGCAAATCCATCGAGCAGGGCATGCAGCGCGAAGCGTTGGCCCAGCTCAAGGACTTGCCGCTGGAGTCGATGCCGTTTGGTTTGTGCCTGTTCGATCCCGAGTGGCACCAGGGGGTCATCGGGATCCTCGCATCGCGTATGAAAGAGCGCTATTTCCGTCCGACCATTGCCTTTGCCGACGCGGGCGACGGCATGCTCAAGGGCTCGGGGCGTTCCGTGCAGGGCTTTCATATTCGTGACGCCTTGAGTGTGGTGGCGGCGCAGCATCCAAATCTGATCAGCAAGTACGGTGGCCACGCCATGGCGGCGGGCCTGACGCTACCGGAAGCGAATTTTCCATTGTTCGCCGAGGCCTTCGACGCTGAAGTCCGCCGGCAGATGCGTGAAGAAGACCTGACCGGGCGGTTGCTGTCGGACGGCACGTTGGCGGTTGAAGAGTTTCACCTGGAACTGGCCCGGGCTCTGCGCCATGCCGGTCCCTGGGGCCAACACTTTCCGGAGCCGCTGTTTCACGGGGTGTTTCAGTTGGTCGAGCAGCGAGTGGTCGGTGAACGCCACCTCAAAGTGGTGCTGAAAAGCGAATGTGGTTCGGTGAAGCTCGATGGCATAGCCTTCGGCATCGACCGCGAGGTCTGGCCGAACCCGACCATTCGCTGGGTCGAGCTGGCCTACAAGCTTGACGTCAACGAATTCCGCGGCCAGGAAACCGTCCAGTTGATGATTGCCCACATCGAACCGCGCTGACCAGAACGACAGATGCACACCATTCCTCTGTAGGAGGGGCCGCCCCCTCTTCGAGGCCGCGCTGTCGCGTAAGGAACATG
>CAYNGZ010000462.1:0-3237 GCA_964396695.1 uncultured Pseudomonas sp. | reverse complement strand
CGATATGCTTTTTAGGAAAAACCGGAGAGGCGACAACTATCCTGACACCGGGGGAAGGTTCGCGATCTGGCGGAAATTCGCGGCAGTCGCGTACTGCGAGTGCTGGTCAATCAGAGCCGCAACAGCTCCGGTGAAGTCCAGGGCCAGAGCATTGGCATCGAATACCATCGATTGCGAGCCTTCGAGCAGTACCTCAATGACCATGCTCGTGACGGCCAGGAAATTTCCCTCAAGATCATCCCCAAAGCCAAGGACCAATTGCTCGGCGCATTACAGCGTGGGGAGGGTGATCTGGTGGCGCCGGGGGAGTTGCTGGATGTGCAGTCCGCTCACGCCGTCAGCACCAGTGAGCCGATTGTCAGCAACGTGCCGTTGCTGCTGGTGGGGATCAAGGGCGAGCGCCGCTTTACCCGTCTTGAACAACTTTCCGGCAAAACTCTCGCGCTGCCTGCCGGTAGCGCAGCCGGTGAGTCAATCAACCCGATCAATCAGAAATTGGCGCTGCACAAGCTGCCACCGATCAAGATCGAATGGGTCGATCCGAGCCTGGCGGTTGAAGACGTGCTGGAGATGGTGCAGGGCGGGATTTTTCACCTGACCATCGTCGAGCAACCGATCGCCGAGCGCTGGAGCAAGATCCTGCCCAAGTTGCGTTTCGATCGGCAGGTGGCCATCAGTGAACCGGGCAAGGAATACTGGTTCGTGCGTCGCGACGCCTCGATGTTGCGAGCGAGCATCGATCGCTTCCTGCAAGGCTATAAAACCCCGTCCGATCAGGATGTGGCGTTCCTGCGCATCTATCGGCGCCTGTATCAGGTTCACTATCCGCTGGCCCGTGCCGACCGTCAGCGTCTGGAGAAGCTGCGCCCGGTCTTGCAGAAACATGCCCGTGAGCAGGGCATGGACTGGCTGAATCTGGCCGCGCTGGCGTTCAAGGAGTCGGCACTGGAGCCCAGTGCCCGAGGCGGCAGTGGCCCGACCGGGTTGATGCAAATTACCCCGTCGGCGGCGCAGCGTGTCGGGGTCAATAACATTCAGTCTGTAGACAGCAATGTGCAGGCCGGGGCCAAGTACCTGGCATTGATCCGGCGCAAGTTTTTTGCCAGCCCCAAGCTCAATGAGCGTGAGCGCATGGCCTTCGTTCTGGCCGCTTACAACATCGGGCCGGAACGTGTTCAGGGGATGCGTGCCGAGGCCCGGCGCCGCGGCTTGAACCCCAACCAGTGGTTTTTCCAGGTCGAGCGCATTGCCATGGAGCAGGTGGGAATGGGGCCTGTCAGCTATGTTAATAGTGTGAACAAATACTTTTTGGCATATGACCGGGAGCGAGAGTCGTTGGAGCCTCAGGGACAGAAAGTTGCCTCACGCAAATGATCGACTAAGCTGATTGTTATGGCGGGATTTTTGCGTTTTTAACATATGTTTTATTGATTAATATGTCGGTCAACCAACACACACTCACAATGGATGACACAGCATGAGCACTCTGATCAACAAGGTACTGTCCACCCGCGCTGGCTACGGTCTGACCGTTCTGCGGATCTTCGTCGGCGTGATCTTCGCTGCCCACGGCTCACAGAAACTCTTCGGCATGTTCGGTGGTTATGGCATTGCCGGCACCGCGCAGTACATGGAAAGCATTGGCCTGGCACCAGGTCACCTGATGGCGATCCTGGCCGGCGGTACCGAGTTCTTCGCGGGGTTGGCGCTGATTATCGGTCTTCTGGTGCGCCCGGCAGCATTGGGGCTGACCTTCCTCTCGCTGGTCGCCATTTTCTCGGTGCACATCCATAACGGTCTGTTCATGGCCAACAACGGTTATGAATTCGCCCTGGCCTTGCTCGGCGGTAGCATCGCCGTACTGATCGAAGGCGCCGGCAAGCTTTCGGCAGACCGCGCCATCACCGGTTGACCGCTCTGACTCAACAAATCAGGCCCGCATTATGCGGGTCTTTTTTGTTGCGCGGGATTCTTGACACTGTCCTGTCGGCTTCTCTAGGATGTTTGCCATGCGCCGATTTAAACAGCTACTTGCGGGGCGCCAGGTGACTCATTCAGTTACCGATAGAAGCTTGAAACAGGCTTCGAAATACCGCTAAAGCGCTGGTTCGGTGTTGCCTCTCACCTGCCATGCAGACTTTTGAGGCAGAGACACGACACGATGAATGCACTACGCCCCCCTGTACGTCCCGCGCCGATCACGGCACACCTGACCCAGCGCAATCCAAAAATCCTCCTTGGCGGTAATCATCAGCCGACACTGCTGCGTTATCTGGATGGCTGGCCACGTCGTACCGGCGGCCCGGCAGCGTTCCTGATCCAGTTCGTCGAAGACGGCGAATCACTGGCGCGTTTTGCCAGCGACAGCTTCGATCTGGCGGTGATCCAGTCGCCCGGCGCCGAAGACGCGGCCGAAGTGATCAGGCAACTGACGCGTGTTGCGCGCCAAGGCCTGATTACCCGCCGTTAGGGATAGTCGATTGCGACGATATACACGAACTGCTCACCGGTAGGTGTCTGCACCCGGACTTCGGCATCCAGCGCTTTGCCGATCAAGGCCCGCGCCAGTGGTGAGTCGATGCTGATCAGGCCTTGTTTGAGGTCAAGCTCATCCGGGCCGACGATGCGATAGCGCGATTCTTTGCCGTGTTCATCTTCGATGGTCACCCAGGCCCCAAAGTAGACCTTGTTCGGATCACTGGGTTTTTCGCTGACCACCTTGAGCGCTTCCAGCCGTTTGGTGAGAAACCGTACGCGGCTGTCGATCTCGCGCAGCATTTTCTTGCCGTAGGTGTACTCGGCGTTTTCAGAGCGATCACCCTGCGCTGCCGCCTCGCTGACAGACTGGGTCACCTGGGGGCGGCGTACATACCAGAGCTCATGGAATTCGGCACGCATCCGCGCTTCGCCCTCGGGCGTGATGAGGGCAGTGCCGGCGGTGCGAGGAGGACGATAGCGGCTCATTGCAGTTTCTTTTGGTCAGGAGGCATCGAGTTTATCAACCCTCGCGCAAGACTGTCAGTGGGCTGGCATTCAGCGCCCGACGAGTACCGAACACGCCCGCACCGCCGATCAGCAACGCGCCAATCACCGGCAGCCACAGCAACCAGGGATGCGGATGCCACGCCAGATCGAACGCATAGCGGTAAAGCAACAGGCTCAACAGTTCCGAACCAAGCCCTTCGAGCCAACGCCCGACCGACCAGGTTTCGGCCGCGTCCGCGACCCCGTAGAGCC
>CAYNGZ010000461.1:0-3252 GCA_964396695.1 uncultured Pseudomonas sp. | reverse complement strand
GTCGGGCTTTTCTTCCTTGAGGAGCAGCCGGGGAAACCGACCAAGCCGGTCCGCAAATTCACAAAAAAGAAATTGACGCGATGGTGGCACGCTTGGACAAAGAACGGGTGCAGTTAGCCGAGCGCCAAGAATACGAACGGGCCGCTCAAATTCGGGATCGGATTAAAGAGCTCCGGTCGTATGAAGCGAAGCCGAACACGTAGCGCAACGGGCCGGTATGCCTGAGGGACGCTACTCCATTCTCCCCAGCGCTCCCGAGCTGATCAGCCGGACGCTCTCCGGTTTGCGCGTTCGACCACACCCCACCTCATTCACCCCGGCCGTCGCCACCCGTCGCCACGCCCGTTATTATATGACCCCGGTCAGCGACCGGCGCGGACGATTGGCCTGGTTCAAGGCGACGCTCCAACGCACGCCGTGGTTACGGCATAGTTTGCGCGAGGAAATCCGGGTCCAGCGCGCCTTCGGTGAGTATGAGAAACGCTATCATCCCAACTTCGATTCCCCCTCGTACATCGCGAGTCACGACAATCGCCACGGGTTCGTGTGGTTGCTGCGCAAATACTGGCTCGGGTTGTTTGCTGGCGACATGGACAAATGGTTTGGCGTCGCCCCGACGTTTTTTCGTCATGTCACCGCCCAGAAGATGGCCGCAGTCCTGGCTGACGTACGCGCCATGACGCCGTTCATGAAACGCCGCATTGATATGGATGTGCATGATGCCGGTTGGTACCTGCTCGATTTTCACTACTACCGCAAACATTTCTTTCCGGATTTTCTCAAGGACAAGCGCAATCCGGGTTGGAAACTTGACGACGTTGATCGACTCGAAGAGATCATCCACAAACACCGAACGTTCTTATCGACCCATGCCAACTCATTTACCCACGGCGACTTTTATCCAAACAACATCATGTTGCGTCCCGGTGCCACGCGACCCGTCGTATTGTTCGATTGGGAATTATCGCACCTCAACTTGCCCACGTTTGATGCGGTCATGATGTATCTCCAGGCGTGGCGGAAACCAACGTGGCAAGCCACATTCCGGACCAGCACTTTGCGCCACATGGGAAACTCGAAGTCCATGGTCACGGCCTGGAATCTTGCCACCGTATCACTCGCCACCCGACTTGCCGGATTTTGCTTTATTCGTTTGAACAATTCTCAACCGGAACGTTATCCCAAATTGCCGGCGGCTCAGCGTCCAACCCTCGAGCGGTTATTTCGGATGCACCTGGCACATTTACAGGCCGCGTACACACAACTGCGCAAATCATGAAGATATTATTCGTGGCCGCGGAAGTCGCGCCGCTCGTCAAAGTCGGCGGCTTGGCAGACGTGGTCGGATCACTCCCGCTCGCCTTACGCGAACTTGGTCACGATGTGCGAGTGGTGATTCCAAGCTACGGCGCGATCGATCGATCAAAACTTTCACTTCGCTCTGGACCGAGCTTCACGTCTCAAGTTGAAGGGCATCCGCAAACAATCACAGTCTCGCAGACCATGGTTCCACAGTCCGACGTCCCGCTGTATCTGATTGACTTCCCCCCACTCTTTCAAGACAACGGAGTTTACCCGGTGGGTCAAGCCGTTGAGATTCAGCGCCTCGGACTTCAGCGTTTTGTGATGTTCTCGAGTTTCGTCGCGCAGTGGCTGGCGGTCAGCGACTGGCAACCCGAGGTGGTTCACTGTCATGACTGGCACGCTGGTTTGGTGCCGATTGCCTTGGCGATTCATCATCAGCCGGTCCACACCATCCTGACGATTCACAACCTTCACAACCAGGGCGTCTGGAATGCGGCTGAAGTCTGGTCATGGCTCGGATGGCGCGGCGATGAACATCCGCTGCTGGCGGAGCTAGATCAGCACAATGATCTCAATATTTTGCAATTAGCCATCCATAGCGCCTCCATCGTCAATACCGTTAGCCCGACCTATGCCCAGGAAATCGTAACCGCGCCCTACGGTGAAGGGTTAGCTGATGACTTAGCCACGCACCGGCCGCCGCTGGTTGGGATTTTGAATGGCCTCGATCAAGTCGCTTATGATCCGAGCCGAGATCAGCACCTAGCCGAGCAATACACCATCAAAACCGTCATGACCGGTAAGGCAACCAATAAATCGGCGGTTCAGCAAAAGTTAAATCTTGAACCAGCGGCGGCCGCACCGTTGTTTGTCGCGATCAGCCGCCTCAGCCCGCAAAAAGGTTTTGATCTTTTTCCACCGGTAATTGATGATATAGTACGGGCTGGAGGCCAAGTCGCGATTCTCGGTAGCGGTTGGCCCGAAATCGAGGGTGAATTACATCGCTTGGCTGATGACCACCCACGAGCTGTGGCGATTCACTTGGGTTTTGATGCGGCCCTGGCGCAACAACTATACGCGGCGGCAGATTTCTTCTTAATGCCGTCGCGATTTGAGCCGTGCGGCCTTGGTCAAATGATTGCCATGCGGTACGGGAGCGTACCGATTGTTCGTGATACTGGTGGACTACATGACACGGTCACCGATCTCCGGCACGACCCGGACCAAGGCACTGGTTTCGTTTTCCCTCGTTTCGACGCCGGGGATTTTCGCCAAGCCATTCAGGCGGCTGTACAACTGTATCGCCGACCGGCTACACTAGCTACTGTGATTGGCCGGGACATGCGTCACGACTTCTCGTGGGCGCGCTCGGCACACGACTACATGAAACTCTATGCCCAAGCCGAAAACGCCTAAAGCTCCACAACCAGAAATCCCGGTCGATTACGTCCACGATCGCCAGGTGATTATCCCGCCCGGCCGAGCCAACCGACCCCACGATGTGAATTTTCCGGCCACCAGTGGTCCGTCCCCACTCTCACACCACGATGACACGTTTAGTCCTGACCGGGTGACACGGGCCCGTCGAGGTAACCCGGCTCGGGACCGGTGACGCCCAGGCGCGTCTTGACCTCCACGAGCGCATCGATGGTGCCGCGCCGGACCACGAGGTCCACCTCCACGCCGGCCACGCGCCGGCGCCGCGCCACCAGCCGGTACCCGCGCAGGCCCAGGTAGAGGGCCGCGAGGCGTTCCCCGACCAGTCCCCGCGCGGACCGGCCCTTGAGGTGCGCGCGAGCGGCGCCTGGCTCTTCGGGACCGGGGCTCGGCTTGCGTGGGTCCATGGCGCACGCCGCCGCAAGGCGCGTGCCGAAGCTCTCAAGTGCGTCAGCGCCCCGTGGACGCGGCCCCCCCCCCCGCCCCGACGCCTGCCGGGGGCCGCCCCGC
>CAYNGZ010000460.1:0-3257 GCA_964396695.1 uncultured Pseudomonas sp. | reverse complement strand
TGTTTAAGCAGTTTATGCGTTTGGCGCGATCCTTGGCGCTTGCCAGCGCCGGCAACAGCAGCGCCGCCAGGATTGCGATGATGGCGATGACGACGAGGAGTTCGATTAACGTGAAGCCGTGGAAACGTTGAAACGTTGGACCTTTAAAATGCAGGGCGCTGAAACGTGAAACGTCAAAGGAGGAGAGGGAAAAGGCGGCGGTGTTGGCAAGCAGACCGGTGGGTTGGAAGTCATGGGCGGCGGAATGGTTCACCCGAATGTGCTGCGCATGTCCGGGATCGATCCGGAAGAGTTCCAGGGCTTTGCCTTCGGCATGGGCGTCGAGCGTCTGGCCATGCTGCGTTACGGCGTGAATGACTTGCGCCTGTTCTTCGACAACGACTTGCGGTTCCTCGCGCAATTTCGCTAGGTCGCGGTCCGTAACGAATCTATTAGGAGGAGAGCAGGATGAAATTCAGTGAACAATGGCTGCGCGGCTGGGTAAGCCCGCAGGTAAGTCGCGACGAGCTGGTTGCTCGTCTGTCGATGGCCGGTCTTGAGGTCGATAGCGTTACGCCGGCCGCCGGTGAATTCAGTGGCGTGGTCGTGGGTGAGGTGCTGAGCACCGAGCAGCACCCGGACGCCGACAAGCTGCGCGTTTGCCAGGTCAGCAATGGCTCGGAGACCTTCCAGGTGGTATGTGGTGCGCCAAACGTGCGCCCAGGCCTGAAAATCCCGTTCGCCATGATCGGTGCCGAACTGCCAGGCGACTTCAAAATCAAGAAAGCCAAGCTGCGTGGTGTTGAGTCCAACGGCATGCTGTGCTCGCAAGCCGAGCTGCAAATCGGTGAAGGCAACGATGGCCTGATGGAATTGCCGGCCGATGCGCCAGTCGGTCAGGACATCCGTGAGTACCTGAGCCTGGACGACGCCAGCATCGAGGTCGACCTGACCCCTAACCGTGGCGACTGCCTGTCTCTGGCCGGTCTGGCCCGTGAAGTCGGCGCGCTCTATGCTGCCGAAGTCAAACGCCCGGTCGTTGCCAGCGTTCCAGCCGTGCACGATGAAGTGCGTTCGGTTGAGGTCCTGGCGCCAGCCGCTTGCCCGCGTTACCTGGGGCGCGTGATCCGTAATGTCGATCTGTCCCGGCCTACGCCGCTGTGGATGGTCGAGCGTCTGCGTCGTGCCGACGTGCGCAGCATCGACGCAGCCGTCGATATCACCAACTACGTGATGCTGGAGCTGGGTCAACCGCTGCACGCTTTTGATCTCGCCGAAATCAATGGCGGAATCCGCGTGCGCATGGCCGAAGAAGGCGAGAAACTGGTGCTGCTCGACGGTCAGGAAGTCAGCCTGCGTAGCGATACGCTGGTCATTGCCGACCATACCCGCGCCCTGGCGATTGCCGGTGTGATGGGGGGCGAGCACATCGTTGTTTCCGCGACCACTCGTGATGTCTTCCTGGAAAGGGCGTTCTTCGATCAGATCGCCGTTGCTGGCAAGGCTCGTTCCTACGGCCTGCACACCGACGCCTCGCACCGCTACGAGCGTGGCGTGGACTGGCAACTGGCCCGTGAGGCCATGGAGCGCGCCACTGGCCTGCTGCTGGAAATCACCGGCGGCGAGGCGGGTCCGATCATCGAAACCGTCAGCGAGCAGCACCTGCCGTCGATTGCTCCGGTCATTCTGCGTGCCCAGCGCATCACCCAGATGCTGGGTATGGAAATGGATTCAGCCGAAGTCGAGCGTCTGCTCAGCGCTTTGGGTCTGAAGATTTCCGCGGACGGAGCAGGGCAGTGGCGCGTAGAAGTGCCAAGCCATCGCTTCGATATCAGCCTGGAAGTCGATCTGATCGAAGAGCTGGCTCGTCTGTATGGCTACAACCGGCTGCCGGTTCGCTACCCGCAAGCCCGTCTGGCGCCGCAAGCCAAGGCTGAAGCGCGTAGCGATCTGCCTGAGTTGCGCCGTCTGCTGGTGGCTCGTGGTTATCAGGAAGCGATTACCTACAGCTTCATCGATCCGAAACAGTTCGAGCTGTTCAGTCCTGGCGTCGAGCCTTTGTTGCTGGCCAACCCGATTTCGAACGACATGGCCGCGATGCGCTCGTCCCTGTGGCCGGGTCTGGTCAAGGTGCTTCAGCACAACCTGAACCGTCAACAGGATCGCGTTCGCCTGTTCGAAAGCGGCCTGCGTTTCGTGGGTCAGCTGGAAGGCTTGAAGCAAGAGCCAACGCTGGCTGGTGTGGTTTGCGGCAGCCGTCTGCCGGAAGGCTGGGCACAAGGTCGCGATGCGGTGGACTTCTTCGACGTCAAAGCCGACGTGGAAGCAGTACTGGGCTTTGCCGGTGCACTGGACTCGTTCACGTTCGTACCGGGCAGCCACCCAGCCTTGCACCCGGGTCAAACCGCGCGTATCGAGCGTGATGGTCGCGTAGTGGGTTACGTCGGCGCTATCCACCCTGAATTGTCGAAAACCCTCGGTCTCGACCGTCCGGTCTTCGTTTTCGAGCTGGTACTGGCTGAAGTGGCATTGGGCAAAATGCCAAAATTCAGCGAGTTGTCGCGCTTTCCTGAAGTGCGTCGTGACCTTGCATTGTTAGCCGATAAAGACGTTGCAGCCCGTGCCGTACTGGACGTAATCCGTGAAAATGCAGGCGAGTGGCTGACGGACCTCAGGCTATTTGACGTGTATCAGGGTAAAGGTATTGATCCGCATAGAAAAAGCCTTGCAGTTGGCTTGACCTGGCAGCATCCATCGCGCACTCTTAATGACGATGAGGTGAATACCGCAACGCAAAACATCCTCACCTCGCTCGAACAAAGGTTGAACGCCACGTTAAGGAAGTGACGTATGGGGGCTTTGACGAAAGCTGAGATGGCGGAACGTCTGTATGAAGAGCTGGGCCTGAACAAGCGGGAGGCCAAGGAATTGGTCGAACTGTTTTTTGAAGAAATCAGGCACGCTCTTGAAGACAACGAACAGGTGAAGTTGTCCGGTTTCGGCAACTTCGACCTTCGGGACAAGCGCCAGCGGCCTGGCCGCAATCCGAAAACGGGAGAAGAAATCCCGATCACGGCTCGCCGTGTGGTCACCTTTCGTCCAGGGCAGAAGTTGAAGGCCCGAGTTGAGGCTTATGCTGGAACCAAGTCATAACGACGAGCTTCCCGTCATCCCGGGCAAACGCTACTTCACCATCGGTGAAGTCAGCGAGCTTTGTGCGGTAAAACCGCACGTGCTGCGCTACTGGGAGCAGGAGTTCACGCAGCTGAAGCCGCTCA
>CAYNGZ010000459.1:0-3265 GCA_964396695.1 uncultured Pseudomonas sp. | reverse complement strand
GTATCAGCCCATTGGGTCAGAAGAAGCGTTTGCGTACCTTCATCGATAACAGCGCTCAGCCTTTCGCAAGTATTTACGTCAGTGCGGGCCGGCGTGGTCTTGAGGTCGAATTGGCGGCGGCGGTGCTGGCCGAGCATACCCAGGCCAAATTCGCCGATATCGCTCGGGTCTGACTGCCGCGCTGTATGGTGAAAATCGGCTGGGTCTGTCTCTGGTTGCCTGGTAACGGTTGATGCATGCTCGTCCCCATCTACAACAAGGAGAGTATCCATGCAGCTTGCGTTTCATCAGGTCGACGCATTCAGCGACCAACCGTTCAGTGGCAATCCGGCCATGGTCTATCGGCTCGACACCTGGCTCGCCGATGAGCTGATGCAAAAAATCGCCGCCGAACACAACCTTGCCGAAACCGCGTTTGTGGTGCGTGAGGCGCAAGGCTGGCATATCCGCTGGTTCACACCGACCACCGAGGTGCCGCTGTGCGGCCATGCGACGCTGGCCAGCGCCTATGTGTTGTTCGAAGTCTATAAAGAGCCGGTCGAACGCCTGGACTTCATCAGCAAGTCCGGTCCCTTGAGTGTGAGCCGGGAAGGCGAGCGGCTATGGCTGAATTTTCCGGCGATCGAACCGAGTGAGGTGGCCATGACTCACGATGTGGAGCGGGCGCTGGGGGTGCAGGCCGTTGATGTAAGGGGGACCAACCAATTGTTCGTGGTGCTGGAGTCGGAGCAGGCGGTGCTCGATTGCCAGCCGGACATGATCGCGCTGGCGAAACTGCCCTGGCTGGGCGCAATCGTCACGGCGCGCGGTTCGCGGCATGATTTCGTCTCGCGGTTCTTCGCTCCGGCTATCGGTATCAACGAAGACCCGGTCACCGGCTCGACGCATTGCCTGTTGATCCCTTATTGGTCGCAGCGTTTGGATAAAACCAGCTTGACGGCCTATCAGTGTTCGGCGCGGGGAGGGGAGTTGTTTTGCCGCCTGGAGGGGGATCGGGTGAGGATTGGTGGCAATGCGACGCTGGTGCTCAGCGGGACACTGATACTCGGTTGACGGGAGCCTACTGTGGGAGCGAGCAGGCTCACTCCCACATTTAATCCCCGTTTGTCAGTGGGTGGTGCTGTAGCGACGAACCCCTGACTCAACAGTCGGAATGTATGCTGCCGTGCTGCCGGATGCCTGGAACAGCACCAGGTGTTCGGCGGCCACGCGAATGCCGACATCTACCCCGACCAGATGATCGGCATGGCTCGGGAAGATCGATTCCAGTTGGCTGCCGGTCGGTAGCTGCAAGCGATACAAGGTCGATGCACCGAGGAAGGTCTTGCCGACGATCCGTGCTTTCAATGAACTGTCGGGCGCATAAACGATATCGTCCGGACGCAGCAACACATCCACCGCCCCTCCAGCAGGCCAGGTGTACGCGCGATTACCGCGCAGCACGCCCAGCTCGGTTTGCACTGATTCCGGGGTTTGCAGCTGACCGCGAATGAAGTAACCCTGACCGATAAAGCTCGCCACAAACGGTGTCTGCGGTTCGTGGTACAGGTTGTAAGGCGTGTCCCACTGCTCCAGGCGACCTTCCTTGAAGACGCCGACCTGATCACTGACGGCGAAAGCCTCTTCCTGGTCGTGAGTCACCAGGATCGCACTGGTGCCACGGGCCTTGAGGATGTCCCGGACTTCATGGCTGAGCTTGCGTCGCAATTCGCCATCGAGGTTGGAGAACGGTTCGTCGAGCAGCAGCAATTGCGGTTCCGGTGCCAACGCCCGGGCCAGCGCAACGCGCTGTTGCTGACCGCCAGACAGTTCGTGGGGGAAGCGTTTGCCGAGGTTCTTCAGGTTGACCAGTTCAAGCATCTCTTCGGTGACCCGATCTTTCTGTGGATGCTTGCGAATGCCAAAGGCAATGTTCTCGGCCACGCTCAGGTGTGGGAACAGTGCGTAGTCCTGGAACACCATGCCGATCCGGCGTTTCTCCGGTGCGAGGGTGAAACCGGCGCTGGAGATGGTTTCACCGGCCAGCTGGATTTCCCCTTCGTGAACCGGTTCAAAGCCTGCAATCGCACGCAGGGTGGTGGTCTTGCCGCAGCCGGAAGAGCCGAGCAGGCAACCGATGTCACCGGCATTGAGGTGCAGGTTGAGGTTCTGGACGACCCGCTGGTCTTGATAACCGCAGGCCAGATTACGCAGGTTCAGCAGTAATGAATGACTCATGCGTGGTGGTACGCGGGCGTAACGAGAAACTCGAGCAGGGCCTTTTGCGCATGCAGGCGGTTCTCGGCCTGATCCCAGGCAGCCGAACGCGGGTCGTCGAGCAGGTCGAGGCTGATTTCCTCACCGCGGTGAGCGGGCAGGCAGTGCATGAACAACACATCCTCGGCGGCCAGATCGAGCAAGGCACGATTGACCTGGTATGGCGCGAACAGCTTGAGGCGTTTGGCGGTTTCTTCTTCCTGGCCCATGGAGGTCCAGACGTCGGTGCTGACCAGATGGGCGCCGAGCACCGCATCCCGAGGATCGCGGACGATGGTCACCCGATCGCCTGCTTTGGCGACGAACTCAGGGTTCGGTTCATAACCTTCAGGGCAGGCGATGCGCAGTTGGAAATCGAACTGGATGGCTGCTTCTATATAGCTGTTGCACATGTTGTTGCCATCGCCGACCCAGGCCACGGTCTTGCCCTGGATCGAGCCGCGATGTTCGAGGAAGGTTTGCATGTCGGCCAGCAACTGGCACGGGTGCAGGTCATCGGACAGGCCGTTGATGACCGGCACGCGCGAGTTGGCGGCGAATTCGGTCAGGGTGCTGTGGGCAAAGGTACGGATCATCACCGCATCGAGCATGCTCGACATGACAATGGCGCAGTCGCCGATCGGCTCGCCACGACCCAGTTGGGTGTCACGGGGCGACAGAAAGATCGCATGGCCGCCGAGCTGGATCATGCCGGCTTCGAACGAAATACGGGTGCGGGTCGAGGATTTCTCGAAGATCATCCCGAGCACACGGTTTTTCAATGGCTCGAACAGTACGCCGCGGTTACGCAGGTCTTTGAGCTCAATGCCTCGACGGATCACGCTGACCAGCTCTTCGGGCGTGCAATCCATCAGGGAGAGAAAGTGCCTTGCGCTCATCATTGACTACCTTTTTGCAACGGACCGCAGATACTCAAAGCCTTGTTTAACTGAAAAACGGGCGAGACCTGCGGCGTAAGCCGACAGGGGCGACGAAATAGGGGAAGGCGCCATCTTAAAATTAAATATCC
>CAYNGZ010000458.1:0-3271 GCA_964396695.1 uncultured Pseudomonas sp. | reverse complement strand
AAGCCGTTTTTCCTTCAGGGCAGGTCAGTTCGGCCTACAGCCAGGTCGATGCCTTCAGCCATTTGTATAATCGTGGTGGCGCTGAGTTGATCAACGGCAAACCGTCGTTCACCGCGGATCAGGCGGCTGATCAGATTCTGCGTAAAAACCTGTCCTGGCACGACACGGACGGCAATGGCAAAGTCGAACTGAGCTTCAGCTTCATGACTTCGGCACCGGCGAACTACAACACCAAGCTGGGGAATTTCAGCGAATTCAGCGACCTGCAGAAAGCCCAGGCGAAACTCTCTCTGCAATCCTGGTCGGACGTGGCCAATGTCACCTTCAAGGAAGGGGCCACAGGCGGTGACGGGCACCTGAGCTTCGGTAACTACGATGTCAGCACCGGTGGTGCTGCGTTCGCCTACTTGCCGTCGGGCGGCAGCTACGACGGTCAGTCCTGGTACCTGATCAACGATCAGTATCGAGTCAATGAGACGCCGGGCACCAATAACTACGGTCGCCAGACCCTGACCCACGAAATCGGTCACAGCCTGGGCCTGTCCCATCCTGGCGTCTATAACGCGGGAAACGGTAACCCGACCTATAACGACGTGACGTATGCCCAGGATACTCGCGGCTACAGCCTGATGAGCTACTGGAGCGAGAGCAACACAGGTCAAAACTTCAGCAAGGATGGCAGCGGTGCGTACGCCTCGGCACCGTTGCTGGACGACATTGTCGCGGTACAAAAACTCTACGGTGCCAACCTCGAGACCCGTGCCGATGATACGGTCTATGGCTTCAACTCCAACGCCGAGCGCGACTTCTACAGCGCCACCTCGTCGGCTTCCAAAGTGGTGTTCTCGGTGTGGGACGGTGGTGGCAACGACACCCTGGACTTCTCGGGCTTCAGCCAGAACCAGAAGATCAACCTCAACGAAGGCTCGTTCTCTGACGTTGGTGGCCTGGTCGGCAACGTGTCCATCGCCCACGGCGTAACCCTGGAAAACGCCATCGGTGGTTCGGGCAATGACCTGTTGATCGGCAACGCGGTGGCCAACCTGCTCGAAGGTGGTGCCGGCAACGACATCCTCTATGGCGGCGGTGGTGGCGATACCTTGTGGGGTGGAGCGGGGGCGGACACGTTTGTGTTCGGTGCGGCATCCGATTCGACCATGACCGCGCCAGACTGGATCAGGGATTTCACCAGCGGCCAGGACAAAATCGACCTGTCGGGCATCGCGCAGTTCGCGTCCGGCGCCGCCACGCTGAACTTCGTCAGCGGCTTCACCGGCCATGCCGGCGACGCGATCCTGACGTACTTCGCGCAGACCAACCAGACCAGCCTGTATATCGATCTCACCGGCCACGGTGCGGTGGACTTTGCTGTCGGAACGGTCGGTCAGGCTGCAACCACGGACATTGTGGCCTAAACTCTGCTGACAGGGACCGCAGACGCGGTTCTGTGCAGTGAAATGAAAGTCCGCCCAGGGCCAACATGGGCGGACTTTTTTATGCCATCAATTCTTGTTCAGGTCCACGCCCTTGGTCTCGCACAAGCAGATCATGCCCACCACCAGGCTTACGCCCGTGATCAGCACCGGGTACCACAGCCCGTAGAAAATATCCCCGGTGTAGACCACCAGCGCGAACGACACGGTTGGCAGGAAACCACCAAACCAGCCGTTGCCGATGTGATACGGCAGGGACATCGAGGTGTAGCGAATGCGCGTCGGGAACAGTTCGACCATCAGCGCCGCCAGTGGCCCGTAGCACATCGCGGAAATGATGATCAGCGCCACGATCAGCGCGACGATCATCGGTTTGTTGATCAACTGGGGGTCTGCCTGTTGCGGGTATCCGGCCAGGGTCACGGCACCGCGCAGGGCGGCTTCGTCGTAACCGTCGATTTTCACATCGCCAACGCTGACCTGCACGGTGCTGCCAGCAGGGGCGGCTTCGCTGCTGTAGGGCAGGCCTTGCTTGACCAGGAAGGTTTTGACCTTGTCGCAGGGGCTGTCAAAACGCGCCTTGCCCACCGGGTCGAACTGGAAGGTGCAGGTGGCTGGATCGGCCAGTACGGTAATTGGCGCTTGTTGACTGGCGCGGTCGATGGCCGGGTTGGCGTAGTGGGCCAGGGTTTTGAAGATCGGGAAGTACAGCGCGGTGGCCAGCAGCAGGCCAATCATCAGGATCGGTTTGCGCCCGACCCGGTCCGACAGCCAGCCGAAGAAAATGAAGAACGGCGCCCCGATCACCACGCTGACGATCAGCAAGGTGTTGGCCAGGGCCGGGTCCATCTTCAGGAACTGGGTGAGGAAGAACAGCACGTAAAACTGCGCCGCGTAGAAGGTCACGGCTTGCCCGGCGTTGATACTGAACAGCGCGATCAGTACGACTTTGAGGTTCTCCCATGTGCCGAAGGATTCGCGGATCGGCGCTTTGCAGCACTTGCCTTCTTCTTTCATTTTCAAGAAGGCCGGCGACTCGTGCAGGCTCAGGCGAATCCAGGTTGAAATGCCCAGCAGGACGATCGACAGCAGGAACGGAATCCGCCAGCCCCAGACTTCGAACTGATCCCCTGTGAAGTAGCGGCACCCGAGTACCACCAGCAACGACAGCAGCAAACCGAGGGTCGCGGTGGATTGAATCCAGCTGGTGTGGAAGCCGCGTTTGCCGACGGGCGCGTGCTCTGCGACGTAGGTTGCCGCGCCACCGTATTCGCCACCGAGTGCCAGGCCCTGGAGCATGCGCAGCACCACCAGAATGATCGGCGCGGCAATGCCGATGCTGGCGTAGGTCGGCAGCAGGCCGACGCAGAAGGTCGCCAGGCCCATCAGGATGATGGTTGCGAGGAAGGTGTATTTGCGTCCGATCATGTCCCCCAGGCGACCAAACACCAGAGCACCGAAAGGCCGCACGATGAAACCGGCGGCGAAGGCCATCAGCGCGAAAATGAAGGCGGTGGTGTCGTTGACCCCGGCGAAAAACTGTTTGCTGATCACGGCGGCAAGGGCGCCGTAGAGGAAGAAGTCATACCACTCGAACACCGTCCCGAGGGACGAGGCGAAGATGACTGTCCGGGTTTCCTTGCTGGTGCCGGCGCTGAGCGTTGCGGCGATGGCTTGAGCCTGTTCTGACATGTCGGTATCCCTCACAGTGTTTATTTATTGTTGTTCCACTGTCAGCACCGGCCTTGTGGGCTGGCGCCGCTCCTGTCGATGTAATAATGCAACCCGTAGGAGGGGCCGCCCCCTCTTCGAGGCCGCGCTGTCGCGTAAGGAACATG
>CAYNGZ010000457.1:0-3306 GCA_964396695.1 uncultured Pseudomonas sp. | reverse complement strand
CCCGGTAGCGGTCGACGCGCTCTGGTCACGCCTGCATCCGCCGGGGCCGGCGGGGAGCTGGTTATTGGCCAAGATGCTGGAGTGATCAAAGGATCACAAGGATCGACGTGCATCCATCAACCCCGGGTATACGCGGTCGGCGTAGGAGCTGCCGAAGGCTGCGATCTTTTGATCTTGATTTTCTTCGGCATTCCCGGCGCCGCCAAAAGATCGCAGCCTCCGGCAGCTCCTACAGTTCGCTCAACCGTCGCTCGATAAACCGTCGCTCCGGCTCTTGTCGAGTCAATTCAAGGGCGCGCAGATACGCCGCTCTCGCCTCTTCAACACGCCCCAGTTGCCGACAGAACTCGGCGCGCGCCGAGTGGGCCAGGTGATAGTCGAGCAACTCACCACGTGCAAGAATCCCGTCGACCGCTGTCAGCCCCGCCAACGGCCCATCGCGTCTGGACAGTGCCGCCGCACGATTGAGCTCGATCACCGGCGAAGGCTGCATCCGCAGCAGCACGTCATACAGCACCACAATCTGCGGCCAGTCGGTTTGCCCGGCCGTCGTGGCTTCGGCGTGCACCGCCGAGATTGCCGCTTGCAGGCAATACGGCCCGAAGTCGCGGGTGCTCAGGGCCTGCTCGATCAAGGCACAGCCTTCGGCAATCATCCGGGCATCCCACAGCGAACGATCCTGCTCGTCGAGCACGATCAACTCACCCGATGCCGAGGTTCTGGCCGGGCGCCGCGACTCATTGAGCAGCATCAGCGCCAGCAACCCCATCACTTCGGGCTCCGGCAACAATTCCATCAGCAACCGGCCCAGACGAATCGCTTCACGGGTCAGGTCTTCACGGGTGAGCTCGCTGCCGGCCGATGCCGAATACCCTTCGTTGAACACCAGGTAAATCACCCGTAACACGCTGTCCAGACGCTCGGGCAACTCGGCAATGGAAGGCACTTGATAGGGGATTTTCGCGTCGCGAATTTTGCTCTTGGCGCGCACGATGCGCTGAGCGATGGTGGACGGTGTGGCAAGAAAGGCCCGAGCGATTTCTTCAGTGGTCAGGTCGCAGACTTCGCGCAGCGTCAACGGCACCTGCGCATCCGCCGCCAGGGCCGGGTGGCAACAGGTGAAGATCAGTCGCAAGCGATCGTCTTCCACATCATCAACACTCCAGTCGGCCTCTTCGAGCTCTTCCAGCCTTGCCACCAGCGCCGCTTGCGAAGCCGCAAATCTGGCCCGACGACGCAATCCGTCAATGGCCTTGAAGCGCCCGGTCGACACCAGCCAGGCCCGCGGATTATCGGGCACGCCATCACGCTGCCAGCGTTCGACCGCGACAAAGAAGGCTTCGTGCAATGCCTCTTCCGCGAGGTCGAAATCACCCAGCAAACGAATCAACGTCGCCAGAATGCGCCGCGACTCATTGCGGTAAACCGTCTCGACCAGCGCCTTGACCGACTCGCCCTGCATCAGTTCGCCATGCCTGTGATCACCCTGGATTCAACTCACGGACGGGACGCACTTCAACGCTGCCAACCCGGGCCGCCGGGATGTTGCTGGCGACCTGGATGGCCTCGTTCAGGTCCTTTGCATCGATCAGGTAGAAGCCGGCCAATTGCTCCTTCGTTTCAGCGAACGGGCCGTCGGTGATCGACAGTTTTCCACCGCGCATACGCACCGTGGTGGCGGTCTGAACCGACTCCAGCGCCTCGGCGGCGAGCATCCGGCCGCTGCCCTGCACCGACTCGGCATACGCCATGCACTCGGCATCTTCAGGGCTGTCGGGCGAGGTATGCAGCACCTGTTCGTCGCTGTAGACCAGACATAGGTATTTCATAAGGCTCTCCATGATCAGGCTGATCAACTATGGCTGCCGATTGAGCATTTGGCGAACATCCCGACGATCAGGGTTGCCGCTCGAACAGCGCAGCGACGACATCGAAGGGATGCATTCATGATGACTCTGCGCGTGTTTTTTTGTGTAAGGACACCCTTAGTCGTCTGGCAAAAAGCCAAATCGACCGTTCAAATAAAAAAATCCCGACGCGGCAAACTGGCTAGAATCCGGGCCTCAGATTTGTCGAAAAACGGACACCGACAGTGACGACCCAACTCGTTCCCTACGAACAACTGACACCCACTCAGCGCCAGCAACTGCAGGCCATCGAGATCCATCCGCAGCAGAAGCAATTCTCTGGCGATATCGACATGGCGTTGCACACCTTGTTGTCTGCGCCGGGCGATGGCATCAAAGGTTTTGCCCTGCTTGCCCACGATATGCCTGTCGCCTTCCTGATGCTCAAACGCCCGCCGTTCCTGCCGCCCTGGGCCCATGAAGACTGCGCAACCCTGCACGCGCTACAGGTCGATCAGCGCCACCAGGGCAAGGGGTATGGCAAAGCCTGCCTGCAAGCCCTGCCACTCGCCGCGCGTCAGGCCTGGCCGCACCTCAAAGGCCTGGAGCTTTCGGTGGATGCGCACAACGAATCGGCGCTCGGGCTCTATCTCCAGCAAGGCTGGATCGATAGCGGCAACGCCTACAAAGGCCGGATCGGGTATGAGCGGCGCATGGCCCTGGCCTTCTGAACACCCGGCAACCTTTCATGGATGAGGTAAACAATGCTGACGACGCTCGAACAACTGGAAGCCATTTACGGCCTGCCCCACGACCGTGCCATACGCAAGGAAATCCCCTTTCTCAACCTCGATTACCAGGCGATGGTACGCGCCTCGCCACTGGTCATCTTAAGTTCGGTCGGACCCGACGGCATGGACGGTTCGCCTCGTGGCGACGCCCCCGGCTTTGTGCGGATCATCGATGAGCGAACCCTGGCGATTCCCGACCGTCCGGGCAATAACCGCATCGACACCTTGCGCAACATCGTTCTCGATTCGCGGATCTCGTTGCTGTTCATCATTCCCGGGATTGGCGAAACGCTGCGAGTCAATGGCCGCGCGCGGATCAGCGCCGAGCCCGAGCTGCTGGAAAGCTTTGCGGTCAACGGCAAACCGGCGCGCACGGTGATTCTGGTAGAGGTCGAAGCCGCGTATTTCCACTGCTCCAAAGCTATCGTCCGTTCGGATCTATGGAACCCGGAAAAATACCTGGATCGCTCTGCCCTGCCCACCGCGGGCGCCTTTCACAAGCGCTTGAACGATGGTCAGTTCGACGCCGAGACGTATGATCGGGAAGCGCCTGTCAGGCTGCGCGACAGCCTGTACTGAGAATCGCCAGCCCCTGCATCGGGGGCACAAAACCTGTAGGAGGGTCCGCCCCGTCTTCGACGCCGCGCTGTCGCGCAGCAAACTTGGGG